>JAYZDB010000250.1:0-6021 GCA_036338025.1 Planctomycetota bacterium | reverse complement strand
CATACCCACGGGCAAGACAAGGTCGAGATCCGCTTGCGCGCCACCAACACGGAAAAGGCGATCCTGTTCGTCGCTCCAAACGCCGGGAATCCAATCCGATTCCCCGGCATCGACGGTGACCTCAAGCTCGACCCCTCGACCATGTTCATGGTCGGCGCCGGCAAGGCAATCGAACCCGGAACCGGTCAGTTCAATGTGACCCGCCCGAAGGGATTGCACGCCAACCTGCATGGGCAGGCCTTGGTGATGACACCCAAGGGCATGCGGCTTTCCAAGCCGTTCCGCATCTTTGACGAGGACCCCACGGTCAACAACCCGAAGCCTGGCAATCGGGATCCCAACAAGCTCCCGAGCATTGCCGATGACAAGGACCTCGGACAGGCGTCCGTCGCGATCATGGGCAGCCCCGGCAACGTCCGGTTTGATGTCTGGCTGCGCCCCGAAGGCAGCGGCCCAGCTGAGAACACCACGAAAGGGCATCGCGCCGGCAAGGACGCTGACGGTCCATCAGAGTCGGGCCAGGAAATGTCCGGACTGTCGCTCAAGAGCGCCGCAACGTCCGAGTCCTTCCCGTACCGGGTCAACTGCAGATTACGGATGGTCTTCCCCGGTTCCTCGAGCACCTGGGGCGGCTCCGGTGTACTCATCGACCCCTACCACGTGATGACCGCTGGGCACTGTGTCTACGATCATGACCTCGGTGGATACGCGAGCTCGATCACCGTGATTCCGGCCTACGACGACGATCGTTCCGATCCGTCGCCGTTCGGGACGGCTTCTTGGACTGGCAGCAAGCTGATCTGGACCGGCTGGGTCACCAACAAGCAGGGCAAGCATGACATCGCTGTCATCAGGCTCGACCGCCCGATCGGCGCTCTCACTTCCTGGTTTGGCTACGGCTACAACACGAGTTGCAGCTTCTACAAGGGCACGACCTTCTACTCAGGCTCCTACCCGATCGAAAGCCACACCGGCAACGACATGTATTGGCGCTCCGGCACCTTCGACTACTGCCCGAACTCCCGTGAAACACGCTTCTGGCGCCTCGGCTACGGCGGCGAGAGCGGCAGTGGCTACTACTACAAGAAGAGTGGTAGTCGCTACGTGCACGGCGTGTTGTCGCACGGCACCTGGACCGTGTGGCACGGCGACGTCACCGACATCGTCCGCCTGAACGAGAGCAAGTTCGACTCGGTCAAGAGCTACCTCGAGGGCTACCGCCCGTCCTCAGCGGACATCATGCCACTCTACGTGCGGTGTGACTCCAGCGTCGGACGCGGAGACAGCCTGAGCGTGACCTTCCGGATCCTGAACTATGGTCGTTCCGACAAGAACGGGTTCTCTTACAAGATCTACCTGTCGACAAACGACTACATCTCGACCTCCGATACCCTCCTGACCAGCGTCACCACCTCGAGCACGGTAGATGACGTCAGCACGAAGGACTTCACCAAGACCGTCACGATCCCAAGCGCATTGACGACTGGGACGTGGTACATCGGCGTGATGACGACTTCTTCGGACGCCAACAGCAGCAACAACACCACCCAGGACCAGGAGGTGGCTCAGATCACCGTCACCAGGTAATGCACATCCGCTAGCCTCCCTGGTGGAGGCTGGCGGATCTCACCCGCCCGGGAAACGGGCAGGGTTCAAGTTGGATGTGGGTGCTCCCAGCAAAGCGGGCGCCCACATCCACAACCTTGTACGCCCGGCTACTTCAAGCGCAGCGGCACAGCGTTGCTCGCCATGTGGAAACCACCGCTGCGGTCGAAGACGACGTAAGCGTGGTGGAGGGTGAAGGGTGGCAGGGCCGGCAGGCCTGCGGGCACGTGGAACGACGCGCTGGCCTGCCCGCTGCGGCCGAGGACGCCTTGGAACATCACGAACATCGGCGGAACCGCCGACCCGATGGTGATGCTCGTATAGGGATCGACATTGAGCGGGATGTGGATGCCGTTCAGGGGGATGCCCGGGCGGGTGCCGGTCGCCGAACCAAAGATCGCGTACAGACGATTGGACTGCGTCACGCCCGCATCCAAGCGGAGGTTCTGGGTCCCGGCCTGCGTGAGTGGGAGTTCGTAGCGGTCAGCATGCAGGGCGACCCCCATGCTGAGCCGGCTGACGAAGGCGTCACCGGTGGCGCTGTAGGTGGTATCAAAGGCGCCGCTGGTGGTCGGGAAATCGCTGGAGTCGCTGTAGCCCGCTACCGTGATCAACCCGGCGGCATCACCACGCAGGGCAAAGGCCCGATCGCCAGTGTTGCCGCCCAGAAACGTCGAGTAGACCAGCTGCGCATTGCCGGCCTGGCGCGGGTCCAAACGACTGACGAAGGCATCGTCCCCACCATTCTTGGCGGTGGAGTATGCACCGCTGGTGGTCGGGAAATCACTCGCCCCGGTATACCCCGCCACCGTCATCACGCCGGCATCGTCGACCCAAAGCGCCATCGAGACATCATTGCCGTCCCCACCCACAAAGCTCGAGTAGACCAGCTGCGCATTGCCGTTCTGGCGCGGATCCAGTCGGCTGACGAAACCATCGCTGTCGAACAGCTGGCTGCCGTTGTGCAACCTGTCAAAGGCACCCGGGGTAGTCGGAAAGTCAGTCGACGAGGTCGTCCCCGTCAGCGTCACGACTCCGGCAGCATCGACCCAGAGTCCGTAGGCGTAGTCGCTGATGCGTCCGCCCAGGAAGGTCGAGTAGACCAGCTGCAATCTACCGGTCCGACGCGGATCCAGGCGACTGACGAAGACGTCGAAGTCCGTGCCGAGGTTCAAGCTGGTGTCATACGCGCCACTGCTGGTCGGGAAGTTGGCAGAGTTGGTGAACCCCGCCAGCGTCACCACCCCGACGGCATCGATCCGGAGTGCTTGCACGCGGTCGGTGTTGATGCCGCCCAGGTAGGTCGAGTAGCTCAGCTGCGCCGTGCCGGTGCGGCTCGGATCGAGGCGGCTGACGAAGACGTCGTAGGGCTTCGGCGTCCCGCGCCCGTTCGACGTCGTGTCGAACGCGCCGCTGCTGGTTGGAAAGTCGGCAGACGCAGTATCGCCAACCACCGTGATCACGCCGCCAGCATCGACCTGGACTGCATAGCCAAGTTCGTTGCCGCTGCCGCCCAGGAAGGTCGAGTAGACCAACTGCGCAGCGCCGCTGCGGCTCGGATCCAGGCGGCTGACGAAGGCATCCCAGCCAGGTCCGTTGAAGCTGGTGTCGTAGGCTCCCGCGGTGGTCGGGAAGTCACCAGAATTGGTGAAGCCCACCACCGTCACCACCCCGCCGGCATCGACCGACAGCGCGTGGCTCCGGTCGAAACTACTGCCGCCCAGGTAGGAGGAATAGAGCAACTGCGCAGTGCCGGTGAGGCTCGGATCGAGGCGGCTGACGAAGGCATCCACGCTGGCATTATGGCTCGTGTCGTAGGCGCCGAGGCTGGTTGGAAAGTCAGTCGAAGCCGAGTACCCGGTCACCGTCACCACGCCACTATCGTCGACACGCAGCGCCGAGACATGGTCGAGGTGAGTACCACCGAGGTAGGTCGACCAGAGCAGGCCCGGATCGATGGTCAGCCTGGAGTCGCCGTCCCAACCGGGAGCTACAAACCCGAAGCTGTTCGCACCGAGCAGTACAAAGCTGCAATCCAGCTGGCGCGTCTCGCCGTCCGCAGCCACCTGCCAGGTCCTGGGCACCGGCTGGACCAGGTCTCCGAGCGCCGTTTCGATCACCAGCGAACCGTCGCGTCCCAGGGCCATGCCCGTGCCGCCTTCGACACAAACGGACACCCGCGAGAGGTCGGCGCCCGGCTGCAACATCAAGTCGTACTCCGGCACCCCCTTGGCCTGCCGCAAGCGGAGATCGATGCCCGGATAGAGCTCTTCGTAGAGCACGGATGCGTACAGCGGCACTTCGCTGCGCCAGCGAGTCGCGCGCGTGCCGAGCAGGTAGTCGTGATGCCCAGCAAACCTGCCTTCCCCGACCAGCGTGGGCCGGTTCGCGGCACCTTCAAACCTCATCTGCAAGGCGACGCCGCGGGTCTTCTGCTGGCCTGGCGAAGCACCCGGTTTGGCAAGCCGCTCCACCAGGTCGAGAACCCAGCCGCGATCTTCGAGGAACACCGTCATCGGTCCACTGCGGTGCACGAAGCGCGCCCGGTGGTTCCACTGCCCCAGGTTTGGAACGAAGGGTGACGCGATACCATCCAGCAGGCTCTGTGCAGCGGCGGAATCCCTGGCCTGCTCACGGCCCGCAACAACTCGATCCGGGTTCGGCGCACCGACCACGGCGAGGACGAGAAGCAGGGCGAGAGCACGGGGGTATCGCATGGGCCTGTCTGACAAGACTGCGGCATCGAAAATCGATCCGGACATTCCGACCGACTTCCTGGCTGCCGATTGTATTCCAAAGCGCCCTGGGCCGTGACTGCCCGGCGGTTTCGTCCTGGATCGACGATGCTGCCGGGAAATTGTGACCATCGCCCGCTCTTGAATCTGGCTTGGTGCGGCATACCTTGGGCCCGGGGGGAGCCTCGATCGTCGATGCACCCGAATCGCAACCTAAGAGGCACGTATGCGCACACGAATCTGCACGGCACTGGTTTTCCTCTGCATCACGGCCTTGCCCAGCTGTGTCTACACCAACGTCGGTTCCCCGCTGGATCTCGACCTGGACAAGACCAGCCTCGGTGACAAGATCGGCAAGTCGTCTTCCTACAGCCTGCTCGGACTCTTCGCCTGGGGCGACAGCGGCACCCACGCCGCAGCTCAGAGTGCCGGCATCACCACCTTGAACCACGCGGACCAACACAGCCTCGTGATCCTGGGTGGCGTCTGGTACAAGCAGACCACCATCGTCTACGGGAAGTGATCCGATGAGGTCTTGCATCGTCCTCCTGCTCTGCTTCGTCGCGAGCAGTTGCACCACCGGCTGGATCTACTCCCACACCACCCGGCCCCTGGTCACCGATCTGCGCGGTACCCCGATCGGCGAGAGGACCGCCGCGCAAAACGTCAAGCACTTCCGCTACCAGAACTTTGACTTCCAGTGGAGCAGCAATGCGATCGGCGAAATCGCAAAGAACAACGGCTTCGCGGAGATCTACTACGCAGACCTCGAGACCCTGAGCATCCTGGGGATCTGGTCGCAGTACCACGTGCACATCTACGGGCGCTAACCGACGCCAGCGGGTGAAACCGCGCTGCGGCCGCCGGGCCTCTCAGCGCATGGCGTTCGCCAGGGCGTCGAGCACATCTTCCGCGCGGGCATAGCCCTGCAAGATGACATGCCGAGCCTCGCCGCGGACCAGCACGAGCGAGGGAAAGCTCCGCACACCGAGCCGGCGGCGTAGGTCGAAGCCCTTCTGCAGACGGACCTCGGTGGCCTCGGACTCCAGATCCTGCGCGAACCGATCGGCATCCACAGACTCGATCTCCGCGGCCAACTCGTTCAGCAAGGATGTGTCGGATGGGTTGCGTGCCTGCAGGTAGTAAGCCCGCTGGATCGCCTCGAGCATCAAGCGCGCGCGTGGACCGGCGACGGAGTCTTCGTCCGTGTCATCATCCTGTGCACCGGCTGCCAGCACCGCGCGACAGGACGGATAGGTCGAGCGACGCGGCGCACAGCGGGTCCAGAACTCGCGGTTGAAGCGCGCCCCGGCGCGCGACTCCACCTCATCCCATGCCGCCTGCACGTAGCGCTGCGTCGCCTCGTCCATCGGTTCCTCGCTATCGGGCGCGAGCCCGCCGAGCACGTATCGCAGCGGCACATCTGCGGGCAGGGCATCCCGAATCTGCTGAAGCTGCGGATGGAATCCCCAGCACCAGGAGCACATCGGGTCGGTGACGTAGAAGAGGGTGGAGTTCATCCTGATGTCACATTAGGAGTTCTCTGCGATCCCTACATCGTCGCATCGGCAGGGACCGGCGTCGAGGTTTTCAAAACCGCGCTGCTGGGAACTCACACACGCGCCGCTACTTCGTTGTGGTGCAGGTAGCTCGCAATTCTTGACAGACTCGCCGTGGCTTT
>JAYZDB010000249.1:0-8649 GCA_036338025.1 Planctomycetota bacterium | reverse complement strand
TCCACCACGGTGACGGAGTGCCCCTCCTGGGAGAGAACCTTGGCCAGGTGGGAGCCGACTTCACCCATGCCGACTATCAGGATGTTCTTCATCGCTGCGGCGCAAGCATGGAGACTGAATGGCCCAAAGCAACCCCCCAAGCGGCCTTGGACCAATCTGACCCCGGGATTAGGATTCCGGCCTTGAACACCCTCCTCCTGCTGGACAACAAGGACTCCTTCGTCTGGAACCTCGCCCAGGCCTTCCAGACCCTGGGTCAGGAGGTTTCTGTCGTACGCAGCGACCGCATCGACATGGCCGACCTGGACGGTCGCCACCCCCCCGCGATGGTGGTGTCGCCGGGCCCCGGCCACCCCGACAGCGCTGGCAACTCGGTGGCCCTGATCCGGCACCTGTCCGGCCAGATCCCGATCCTCGGTGTTTGCCTCGGCCACCAGGCGATCGCAACGGCGTTCGGGGGTGAGG
The DNA here is from genome assembly GCA_036338025.1 of Planctomycetota bacterium. GTDB lineage: Bacteria > Planctomycetota > UBA1135 > UBA1135 > UBA2386 > JAYZDB01. The sequence goes on along the minus strand of JAYZDB010000249.1, from coordinate 8,184 downwards.
TCGTGCGGGTGCCACCATGCCACGGCAAGTCCTGGCAGATCCACCACAACGGAACCGAACTGTTCCAGGGTCTGCCGAATCCATTCGAGGCTTGCAGATATCACTCCCTGGCGGTGGCGGAAGCTTCGCTGCCCGATAGCCTCCAGGTCATTGCGACCAATCCCGAAGGCGTGATCATGGGACTTCGGCACCAACAACACCCGACCTTCGGAGTGCAGTTCCACCCTGAGTCATTCAAGACTCCGTCAGGTCTCGACCTGCTGCGGAACTTCCTGGAGGTCGCCAGATCATGAACCCTATCGACCTGACGGAGGTCCAGAAGCGATTCGGTGACAAGACGGTACTGAACGGCTTTTCCATGCAGGTAGCACCCGGCGAAACCGTCGGTTTCATCGGACCAAACGGCTCCGGCAAGACAACCTGCCTGCGGATCCTGCTTGGCCTGCTGCCCCGGGACGACGGTCAAGTCAAGGTGTTGGGCATGGACCCCGAGCGCGACGCGGTACGGATCCGCGAACACTGCTGCTATCTTCCCGGCGAGACCAGCATCTACCACGGCATGCGCGGCAAGGAGTTCCTGCGCTTCGCCCTGAGCTTCTATCCCCGCCATCAAGATGATATCCAACTCGACCTGTTGGAGCACTTCGCCCTACCGCTCCAGAAGAAGGTCCGCAGCTACTCAGCTGGTATGAAGCAGAAACTCGCCTTGATGGCGACCCTGATTCCAGACGTCGAACTCTACATCCTGGACGAACCGGACCGCGCTCTAGACGCTTCGACCCGGTTCTTCTTGCGCGACGTGATCAAGAAGCTGCACCAGCGCCAAAAGACCATCCTGCTGAGCTCCCACCACCTCCGCGAAGTCGAGACCCTGGTCGACCGCCTGGTCTTCCTGATGCACGGGGAAGTCATCGAGAACGAGCGGGTAGCCACCGCCCGCCAGATCCTGGCCCGACGGGTATGCCTGAAGTTGAAGCCGGGTGCGGCTCTCCCCAAGGGTGCCCGACAGGTGCGGCGCGACCTCGACGGCACCCTGCACGTCGAACCAGACGGTGACCCGGTCAGCTGGTTGTCGAGGCTGTCGCCTGATTCGCTGGTCTCCGCGGAGATCGGCATGGTGCGCCTCGAGGACCTCTACCGGGTCCTGGTCGAGGAGGCTGGATCGTGATCTTACAAAAAACCGCCCGTGAGCTCTGGCTCATGACTTTGGTCTATCTGCTGATCATGCAGGCCATCCTGCTCCCCGCGATCGCCCTCTGGCCGGACCTCAACATCATCGGTCAGCAGCTCAAACCAATCGTGTTGATGGCGAAGATCCTGAAGAGCGTACTGTTTCGGGAGTTGATCGGGGCCCTCGATCAGTACCCGGACTACTACGCGCTGCAAGCCTTCTTCAAGGGCGGCAATTTCTGTGGTGCGGCCGCCGCCATCCTGATGGGTACCGGCCTGGTCGCACGTGAGCGCGAAAGTCAGACCATCGAGTTCCTGCTCAGTCGCCCAGTGACGCCGTCCAGGATCCTGTTCGCCAAATTCAGCGTCGCCGCCATCGCGGTTACCGCACCGATCTATCTGGTCGCCTGGAGCGGCGTGCCTCTGAGCCATTGGATTGTTGGCGAACCCCTGTCCTTCAGCGCGACGACCGTCGCCGCCACCCACTGCTCGATCTTCGTACTCAGCATTCTGTCGCTGACGACTCTGTGCTCGGTTGTCTTCCGGCTACAGGCCCACGCCGCGGCCGCCGCCGGCCTGTTCATCGTGATCCAATGCGCGCTCTACCTGATTCAGACCGCACGGAAGTACAGTTACCTGCGGGTCGCGGACATCGAAATCTACGGCCCGATCATGAAGGGCGACCTCCACATGGGAGATCTATTCGGATCCATCCAAATATGGCTGTTGCTCGGCAGCCTGATCCTCTACTTGATTGCGGACCGATTACTGAGACGAATCGCGCTCTGACGAGGTGAAGAACTCCATCATCGTAAGCCTGTTGTTGGTACGTGAGCTGGTGCGTGCAATTTTAGCGCCGGTACACCTGCTGCTCTATCTACCCCAACGTCGCAAGTGGCGCGCGGCCGCCCGGCGAGTACTCGAACAAGCACCAATCCAGGTTGGAGAATCGCTGCCCGGGGAGTTCGGCAGCGGCGTCAGCGGCGGCGGGCGGGTCTTCATCTCCGCCGGTGAGACCTCCGGTGAGTCGCATGCCGTCAAGGTCGTACAGGCCGTTCGCGCGGCGGGCGGGAACGCCAGGTTCATCGGCTTCGGTGGACACCTGCTCGAAGCAGAAGGGGTCGATATCCAATACCCACTGAGCGACCGGGCCGTCATGGGAGTGTCGGGGGTGCTCCGCAACCTGCCGTTCATCCTTGGCGCGATCCGGCGATTCCTCACCATGCTCGACAAGGACGCGCCAGACCTCGTAGTGCTGGTCGACTATCCGGGTCTGCACCTGGTGCTGGCGCGACTGGCAAAGAAGCGCGGCATCCCGGTACTGCACTACATCGCCCCGCAATATTGGGCCTGGGGACCGTGGCGGATGTACCGCTACAAGCGAAGCGTCAGCGCGACCCTCACCATCCTGCCGTTCGAAACCAGCTTCTTCGAAGCCGACGGAATCCCGAGTCAATACGTCGGACATCCGCTCCTCGATCTTCCCGCACCGGTACCGGTCGAACTGCCTGCCGAACCCTTCCTCTGCCTGCTGCCGGGGAGTCGACGCCGCGAGATCCTCTTGAACTTGCCGGGGATGATCCGGGCCGCCAAGGCCCTGTGCGAGCAACACGGAGAGTTCGAGGTCATCCTGCCACACGTCGACCCGCGTCACGCACGTCTGATCCGAGAGGTCCTGGCCGCCCATGGCGGTGAATTCGTGCAATTCCGCCAAGGACCGATCGGCCCGTTCCTGGCGGCTGCCCAGCTGGTATTGGCGAAGTCGGGGACCGGCTCCCTGGAAGCCTGTCTCTACGGCACACCAACCGTCGTCGTCTACCAACTGCCAGGCGTCCTGGCGGCGTTCTTCGCCCGTAACTGCCTGAGCGTGCCGTTCATCGCCTCAGCCAACCTGATCGCCGGCCAGGAGGTGGTTCCGGAGTTCTGCTTCCGCAATCCGGACGGTTGGCAGAAGGTCGAGGACTCGGTCGCGAAATTGTGGACCGACGATGAGGTCCGCAGTCGATGTCGGACCGATCTGGCGCAGGTGCGAGCGCGCCTGGGTGATCCGGGTGCAAGCGCCCGGGTCGCACGCTGGATCCTACCGTTTTGCAGGGAGGCCTCATGAGCCACGAACTGACCGACCTGCGTGCCTTCCTCGACCTGTTGCGATCGGAAAACGAACTGGTCGAGATCGACGCCCCGGTCAACCCCGACCTGGAAGCCGCCGAGATCCATCGCCGGGTGATCGCCGCTGGTGGCCCGGCACTCCTGTTCAAGAACATCGATGGGTCATCCTGGCCCTGCGTCACCAACTTGTTCGGCACCGCCCGCCGCGTCGAGTTGGCGTTCGGACAGCGACCCGAGAAGTTGATCGAACGGATCGCGAACATGCCGCACACCATGATGCCACCAAGCCTGGGCAAGGCATGGGAGCACCGGGACGTCTTGGGAGCCGTGCTGAAGTCCGGGCTGCGTCGTCGGCGGCGCGGACCGGTCACCGAGGTCGTCGACCGGTCGGCAGGCCTCGGCCGCCTACCGCTGTTGCGGACCTGGCCGGATGACGGCGGATTCTTCGCGACCCTGCCGCTGGTCTACACCGAACATCCAGCTGGACTCGGGCACAACCTCGGCATGTACCGCATCCAGCGGTACGGCGATGACTCCTGCGGCCTGCATGTTCAGATCGGGAAGGGTGGTGGCTTCCACCTCGCCGAGTACGAACGCCTGCAACAGCCGATGCCCGTCAACATCAACCTCGGGGGGCCGCCCGCACTGATCCTGTCGGCGATCGCACCGCTGCCCGAGAATGTGCCGGAGCTCCTGCTCGGCTCCTTGATCCAGGGTCGTCGGATTGCGATGGCCGACAACCCGCTGGGCCCCCTGCCGGTCATGGCCAACGCGGAATTCACCATCGTCGGTGAGGTCGCGCCCGGTGCCCGGCAAGCCGAAGGCCCGTTCGGCGATCACTACGGCTACTACTCCCTGAAGCACGACTACCCATTGGTCCAGACCAAGGGCCTGCTGCACCGCCGCGACCCGATCCTGACCGCGACAGTGGTCGGCAAGCCGCGCCAGGAAGACTTCTTCCTCGGTGACTACCTGCAGGACCTCCTGACCCCACTGATCGGACTCGCGATGCCAGCAGTACGATCGATCTGGTCATACGGAGAGACCGGCTACCACAGTCTGGCGGCGGCGATCGTGCGCAACCGTTATCGACGCGAGGCGATGGCAAGCGCCTTCCGAATCCTGGGCGAAGGCCAACTCTCCCTGACCAAGTTCCTGTTGTTGACGGATCGTGACGTCGACCTGCGCGACTTCCGCACCACGCTGGAACACGTGTTGGCCCGCGCGGATCTCCGCACCGACCTCTACGTTTTCGGCAACCTGTCGATGGACTCCCTGGACTACTGCGGCCCGAAGGTCAACGAGGGCAGCAAGGGCGTCTTGTTGGGCCTCGGCGATCCGATCCGCGAACTGCCGGGCGATCTACAAGGGTCCCTGCCGACCGGCTTTCCGAATGCGCGCGCGTTCTGTCCCGGCTGCCTGGTGGTCACCGGTCCACAGCACACAGCCGAACCCGACGCGGCGGCACGCCTGGCGCAGGCCGAGTCACTGACCGACTGGCCGATGGTAGTGTTGTGCGATGACGCCGAGCGAGTCTGTCGTAGTGACATGAACTTCCTCTGGACAACGTTCACGAGGTTCGAACCGGCGGCGGACATCCACTCGAAACAGCAGCAGGTGGCCAGCAACCACGTGGTCCACACCGGCCCGATGGTCATCGACGCCCGCTTCAAGGCATCGTACCCCGAGGAGTTGTTCGCTGACGAGGCCACCGCCAGGCGAGTCGGCGAGCGGTGGCGTGAGTACTTCCCCGGCGACGTCGAAATGGGCGACAGCGACCAAGCCCATCTCGACTGACCGAAACCCTAGCCGCCCAGCCACGCGGCCAGGGTCACCCGGGAGCGTTCAATCGCCTCGATCGAGACCCATTCGCCAGCCTGGTGCGCCTGCGACGTCGCGCCCGGACCCCAGTTGATGGCGTCGATGCCCAAGCGCGACAATCGACCGACATCGGTCCAGGCCTGCTTGGCGCGAACGCTCAAGTCCGATGGCGCGACCTCGCGCAAGTCTTCAAGCAGCGGGTTGTCACCACAGACCCGGCCAGCCGGACAGAAGTCATCCAGTTCGTAGGTGGCGTCTTCACCCACCAGGGAGTCCAGGCGCGCCCTCACATCCGCCTCATCCTTGTCCGGGGCAAAGCGGTAGTTCACGTTGACGACGAACTCCTCGGGCACCACGTTGCGGGCACCTCGGTAGTCGACCATCGTCGCGGACAGCACTTCGTAGAACGTCAAGCCGTGGAACAAATGCTCCTCGCGCTCGAGACCGGCCAGCGTTGTCAGGAGACCGGCGGCCTTGTGGATTGCGTTGTCACCCTGCCATGGCCGCGCCGAATGCGCTCGCTGACCACCAAACCTGACCGTGGCGTGGCAGGTCCCGAGACACCCAAGTTCCAGTTGGTTGTCAGTCGGCTCCATGCAGACCGCCAGGTCTGTCCGGTCAAACCAGTCCGACGCCGCCTCGATGATCTGCGGCATCTCGCTGTCCACGAACGGCCCCTCCTCCCGGGCATACAGGACCCCGACCAGGTTGTAACGGCAGTCCGGGTCACGCTCGATCGCATCGAGCAACACAGCATCGGCTGCCTTCATGTCCGACGCTCCGAGTCCAAACAGGCAATCGTCCTGCCGCCGCACCGGATTCTCATCAGCCGGCGGGACCGTGTCCGTGTGCCCGACCAACATCAACGTGGCCTTGTCGGGATCTGGCGGCCGCATCGCAAAGCACAGACTGTGTCCGGCGCGGATCAGGGTGTGAGGATCTCGCTGGCGCAACCTCGCCTCCAACCAATCGCCTAGCTCTCCTTCATCACCGGTCACACTCTCGATCCGGAGCAACTCCTCGGTCAGCGCCAGCACTCGTTCGAGGTCGCTCATCGCTTCGATCAAACGCTGACCGCGAACTCGCGCAGGGTATCCGTGAGGCTCGTCTTGAGATCCGTCGAAGCCTTGCGACGGCCGATGACCAAGGCGCAGGGCACCTGGAACTCACCCGCCGAGAACGTCTTCGGCATGGTGCCTGGAATGACAACGGAATTGGGTTCCACGCGCCCCTTGCTGATCGCGGGCTCATCGCCGGTCACATCTACGATCGGGGTACTGGCAGTCAGTACGACATTGGCGCCCAGCACCGCCCGCGTGCCGACGTGCACCCCCTCGACCACGATCGAACGCGAGCCGAGAAAGGCGCCGTCCTCGACGATGACAGGCCGTGCGCCAGCCGGTTCCAACACTCCACCGATCCCGACCCCACCACTGAGGTGCACATTGGATCCGATCTGCGCGCAGGACCCGACCGTCGCCCAGGTATCGACCATCGTGCCGCCCCCGACCCGCGCACCGATGTTGACGAAGCTCGGCATCACCACCGCACCGGGCTCAATGAAGGAGCCGTAGCGGACCGTACCGGTCGGAACGACGCGTACGCGGGCCGCCTCAAGATCTCTCTTGAGCGGCACCTTGTCGTAGAACTGGTAGGGCGCGACATCCATCACCTTCATCTTCGCGACGGCGAAGTACAGCAAGCAAGCTTGCTGGAGCCAGCCATGAATCACCCAATCGCCCTCGTCACCATCAGGCTCCGCCACTCGCGCCTCCCCCTGGTCGAGCATGTCGACGGCTTGCAGCACAGCATTGCGGTAGTCACTCTGGGTCAGCAGCGAGCGGTTCTCGTAGGCTTCCTCGATCTTGTTCTTGATCTGGTCCATGTCTCCTCGCGGGTCAGAGGCCCGACCCTACCTGCACGGCGGCTTTGAGCCAAAGACAAGTTCACCCAGCCGCAACCTGGACAGCTAGCGCGGCCAGATCGCAGCCGCGGCTTCGCACTGCTGCAGGCTCGGCACCAGCGCCAGCCGGAAGAACCCCTCCTGACCATCACCGAAGAACGAACCCGGCGAACACAAGATCCCGACACCCAGCAACTCCTCGGCGTAGCCAGTGTCGGTCTTGCCCTCGGGCACACGGACCCACAAAAACAGGGTCGAGCTGCCCGGATAAACGTCGAGTCCCAGTTCACCGAACAAATCCAAGAACACCTGCCGCTTACTCTTGAACAACAACCGCCGCTCCTCGACGTGATCGGAATCCTGCCAGGCCGCAATCGACGCTGCCTGGACCATGTCCGTCGGCGCCAGCCCCATGCCGGCACGAAAGCGCCGATAGCTCGCCACCAACTGGGCATCACCGGCAAGAAAACCTGATCGATAGCCCGTCATCCCTGAACGCTTGCTGAGCGAATGCATGACCAGACAGCCTTCGCGACCAAACTCGAGCAGGCTACGCGGACGTTCGGACTCGAAATACAGGTCGACGTAGCACTCATCAGATACCAGCAGGAAACCGTGCTGGTCCCTCGCCGCGACCCAGCGTTCGAACAACTCGGCCGGCATCAACTGGCCGGTCGGGTTGTGCGGATAGTTCAGATAGACGATGGCGGCCTGCGCCAACACCGCGTCCCCGACTGCGTCCGGATCCAAGAGATAGGAATTGCCCGGGTTCAAGGCTACCGGGTGGGGTTTGGCCTGGGCGAACAACGCGCCAATCTCGAACACCGGGTAGGCCGGCTCGCCATACACCACCAGCGATCGCTCGGGTAGACCTTCGGCTGGGTGGTCGACGAACACCAAGGGCAGGTGGAAGATCGCCTCCTTGCTACCCTGGGTCGGCAACAACTCCGTGTCCGGATCGACGGTAACATCAAAGCGCCTTGCGAGGTAGTCGGCGGCCGCCTGGCGCATGCCGGGCAGACCTGTCACCTTGGGATACTGGCTGATCTCGGCGAGGCCCTGCTGGCAAGCCTCCCGTATGAAGGCCGGGGTCGGTTCACGCGGATCACCGGTCCCGAAGTCATAGATCGTCAAGCCCTCGTCGATCGCCGCAGCCTTGAGTTCATCGAGCTTGACCATCG
>JAYZDB010000248.1:0-13023 GCA_036338025.1 Planctomycetota bacterium | reverse complement strand
GGCAGGCGCCAAGGTCCTGCGAGGCCTGGTCGTTCGCGGCCGAGCGCATCAGTACGGGGTATCGTCTGGTCGCGATACCCAAGGATGGAGCGCTCGGGGTGGGTGGGGCCTACCTGTTCAACAGCAATGCCCTGGTCGACTCGAATCGTCCGCAGCGATTCACGGCTAGTCCGAACGGTGGTTTTATTCTGGAACTGGACCGGTGGGAATATGCCCGGGCCAGCGCGAGTCTCCGGGGTGTGCTGCAGAGTGAGGCTCCGTTGAGCAAGACCGGCGCACGATTTGTTACCGTCGTGGCACCGCTCTGACCAGCGCGGAGTATCAGTGCCGACGGCTTTGGCCCCCGATCAGGACGGCGGTCGCAACCAGGTAGGGCAGGAAGTTGCGTTCGAAGCCGTACATGTCGAACCAGCCGAACACCTTGCTACCCAGATGACCAGCCAGGCTGGTACCGAAACCTGCCAGCATCGTTGCCACCGCCACTGGCGGGGCGACCGCTCCGCGTAGCAGGGTCCACAACAACAGCGGTGCAAATGCCGCGCCCAGGCCCGTCCAGGCCGACAGCACCTGGTCGAAGATCTTCTTCTCTCCGAACACCGCCATCAGGATGGCGAGCGTGCTGAGGATCAGGATGACCAGGCGATCTTTGAAGATGCCCGCGGACCTGCCGGCAAACCCCAGGTCGTGGCTGATGCTCGCTGCCGCCGACAGCAGTTGGCTGTCGGCTGTGGACATGATCGCTGACAGCACTGCCGCCAGCATGATGCCGGTAACCAGCGGCGGGAATAGCTGTTGGCTGAGGTCAAAGAACATCTGCTCGTTGTCATAGTTGGCTGGCAAGTCGGTGATCAGCAGGCGGCCACAGAGACCGAGCACGATCATGCCGGGGTAGACGATTGCGGCCCAGGACAGGGCGTAGACCCGGGCGCGACGCACATCCTGGTCGTTGCCCAGGGCCATGAAGCGATTGACCACGTGTGGCTGACCCGGGTAGCCAGGCAAGATACCTAGCAGCCCGAAGACGAAGCCGAGCCCGCCTAGCAGCGGCAGGTTCCTGGTCAGCGACAGGTAGCTGGCGTTCTCCTCGGAGAGAGTTCCAAGGCCTTCAAACAGGGCGGTTGGCCCGCCGATCTGGACCAGAGCAGCGACTGGCAGCAGAACCGAGGTCAATGCCATCAGGCAGCCCTGCAGCGTGTCTGTCAGGCTGACGGCCCAGAATCCGCCGAGCATCATGTAGAGCATGATGATGACGCCGCCGATCAGGATGGCGGGCACCGGTTCCATATCGAGGCAGCTCTCGAAGCTCTTGCTGGCTCCGTTGAGTTGGGCGGCGACGTACACCAGCAGGCAGGTGACGGTGATCAGCGAGGCGACCCAGACGACGCTCCGCCGTCCGGCACGGTGGCTTGGACCGGCCAGCACCTCGGTGAGGGTGAGCGCCCCGCTTGCCGCACTGTGGGCGCGCAGGCGCGGCGCGACCAGGAACCAGTTGATGGTGAAGCCACCGACGCAGGCTGGCAGCAGCCACAGGGCCGAGATCCCGGAATGGAAGGCCATGCCGCTGACTCCGAGCAGGGTCCATACCGAGGAAGAGCTGGCAGACGCGCTGATCGCGGCCACCAGTGGGCCCATCCGGCGGCCGCCGAGGTAGAGGTCCGCCTGGTCCTTGGTCTTGCGAGCTGCGAAGAACCCGATTCCCAGCAGGACGATCTTGTAGAGCACCAGGGTGGTGAGGATCGCGACCTTGGGGTCCATGCCCGGTACGGTGCCAGAGCTGTTTGCATGGTGCCACACTCAAATCCGCCGTCGGCGGGAATTGTCGCTGGCGCCCTGTGTTCGGCTCTGGCACGTTTTGCGAGATGAACTGCGAGTTCCAAGACTATCTCCAGTGGCGATGTCAGCTCGAGGATCCCGAAGTGGAACTGGATCTGTCCCACGCGGGTCTGAAAGCCGAGGATCTTGAGGCTCTGCGGCCGGCGCTCGATCAGGCCCTGGTCGCGATGCAGGAACTCGAAGACGGGTCCCTTGCCAACCCTGATGAAGGTCGGATGGTGGGCCACTACTGGCTGCGTGCGCCGGGCCGGGCGCCGGCGCACGAAATTGAGGATGTGATTGTCGATACCGTGGCGCGGATTGAGGCCTTCGCCCGTGATGTGCACGAGACGGGCAAGTTCCACAAGCTCGTGGTTTGCGGGATTGGCGGGTCGGCCCTGGGGCCGATGTTCGTCTCAGATGCGCTCGGCGGGTCGGATGCCCGGATGTCGATCGAGTTCCTGGACAACACCGATCCGGCTGGCTTTGAGCGGGTTGTGTCGAAGCTCGGCGATCTGACCGATACCCTGATCCTGACCATCAGCAAGTCTGGTGGCACGCCGGAGCCGCGCAATGCCATGCTGGAGATGCAGCGCGTCTGCGCCGAACGTGGTGTTGACTTTGCCGAGCGGGCAATTGCTGTCACTGGCGAGGACAGCGCCCTGTGGCAACGGGCCCACCAAGAGAACTGGCTGGCGGTCTTTCCAATGTGGGACTGGGTCGGAGGCCGCACCTCCGTCCTGTCGGCGGTTGGCTTGTTGCCCGCAGCCCTGCAAGGTCTGGATGTCCGAGCGCTACTGGCTGGCGCTGCAGCGATGGATGAGTGCACGCGCAATCCCGACTTGAACAAGAACCCAGCAGTCTTGCTCGCGCTCTATTGGCACCACGAGGGTCAGGGTCGAGGAGATCGGGATATGGTCGTGCTGCCGTACAAGGATGGTCTGCTGCTGTTTTCCCGGTATCTCCAGCAGTTGGTGATGGAGTCTCTCGGCAAGCGCCTCGATCGTGCTGGTCAGTCCGTGCACCAGGGCCTGACGGTGTACGGCAACAAGGGGTCGACGGACCAGCACGCGTTTGTTCAGCAACTCCGCGATGGGCTCCACAACTTTTTCGCGGTGTTCGTACGGGTGCTGCGCGATCGTGACGGCGAGGACCTGTTCGTCGAAGAGGGAGTGACCAGCGGCGATTACCTCGATGGGTTTTACCAGGGCACGCGCAAGGCCTTGTTCGAGAGCGGCCGCAGCTCGGCGACGATCACGATTGAGCGAACTGATGAGCGGACCCTGGCAGCTTTGATCGCCCTATTCGAGCGGGCCGTCGGTATCTACGCCGAGTTGATCAATGTCAACGCCTACCACCAGCCCGGGGTCGAGGCTGGCAAGAAAGCTGCCAGCGAGGTGCTCGAATTGCAGGCCCGGGTGCTCGGGCAACTCAACGATTGCCCGCAGACCCTGACCGAGATTGCCGAGGCATTGTCGGCGGAGCCCTTGGCCGTGTGGAATGTACTGCGGCACCTCGTCAGCAACCGGTCGGAGGTTCACGGTAGCGGTTTGGAAGATCCTTCGACCGCCAGCTTCAGCCTGGTTTGATGGCTGCTGGTTGGTCTCCTGGCTAGATAAGTTGGGGATTCGAGCCACCAATCCACCGCTTGTGGTATAAATCTGTCGCTTTCCCCGACACACAAGGAGAAAGCTCTTGGACAGGATCGAAGGCCCAGGCCTCACCTACGATGACGTCCTGTTGGTTCCGCGAAAAGCGTCGAGCCTCCCCAGGGATGTGTGTACCAAGACGCGGTTCTGTCGGCAGGTAGAATTGCAGATACCGGTCGCATCGGCCGCCATGGATACGGTGACCGAGGCCAGATTGGCGATTGCCTTGTCCTTGCAGGGCGGCATCGGCGTGATCCACAAGAACCTCAGCACGACCGAGCAGGTTTCGGAGGTAGACAAGGTCAAACGCAGCGCCAATGGTGTCATTCTAGACCCCGTTACCCTGCGTCCGGATGCCTTGGTTGGCGAGGCCAAGGATCTGATGCGTGACCATAAGATCAGCGGCCTGCCGGTGGTTGACGAGAGGGATCGGGTCAAGGGGATCCTGACCCATCGTGACCTTCGGTTTGTCGAGAGCCGGGAGACTCTCGTGGGGGATGTCATGACGAGCGAAAATCTCGTCACTGGCCCACCCGACACCGACCTGGAGCAAGCTCGTGCGAGTCTGCAGCGGGCCAAGGTCGAGAAGTTGATCCTGCAGGATCCGGATGGTCGACTCGCCGGGTTGATCACGATCAAGGACATCAACATGACGGAGGAATATCCCTCCGCCGCCAAGGATTCCCGCGGTCGCCTGCTCGTCGGTGCGGCGGTCGGGGTTCACGACATCGAGCGGGTCAGTGGCCTGGTCGGTGCTGGTTGCGACGTGATCGTTGTCGATACCGCTCATGGTCACTCGCAAAATGTCATTGAGACGGTTATTGCGATCAAGGAGGCGTTCCCCGACGTCCCCGTGGTTGCTGGCAATGTTGCGACTGCCGAGGGTGCCAGGGAGTTGATCGATGCGGGCGTCGACGGTCTCAAGGTCGGGATTGGCCCAGGCAGCATTTGCACGACCAGGATCGTGACTGGTGTTGGCGTGCCCCAGTTTACCGCTGTCCAACAATGTGCGGAGGTGGCTCGTCCAGCTGGCGTACCGATCATCGCGGATGGTGGTATCAAGACCTCCGGCGACATCGTCAAGGCTTTGGCAATCGGCGCTGACTGTGTGATGCTGGGTAGCCTGTTCGCAGGCCTCGAGGAGTCTCCTGGCGAGGTGATCTTGTATCGTGGGCGCACCTTCAAGGCGGTGCGCGGCATGGGGTCGATCGGTGCGATGCAGGTCGGCAGTGCTGACCGCTACGCACAGGGTGAGATCCAGCAGCGTGACAAGTTCGTCCCCGAAGGCGTGGAAGGCATGGTGCCCACGAAGGGGTCGCTGGCTGCCTACGTATACCAATTGACTGGCGGTGTTCGATCCGGGATGGGCTACTGCGGATCGCGAACGCTGGGTGAACTACGCGAGAAAGCCCTGTTCACCCGCGTCACGCCGGCTGGGTTACGAGAATCGCATCCGCACGACATCCAAATTACCAAGGAAGCACCGAACTACTCGGGAGAGTCAAGTTGAGCGCGGGCGAAGGCGGCGTCTTGATCGTCGATTTTGGTGCGCAGTACTGCCAGTTGATCGCTCGTCGGATCCGCGAGCTGGGGGTCTACTCCCGGATCACCGTGCCGGATCGGGCCCTGTTTACGATGCAGACCATGCGACCCGGTGCATTGGTCCTCTCCGGTGGCCCCAACTCGGTTTACTCGGATGATGCGCCCGAACTCAACAGCGAGATCCTGGCCAGCGGATTGCCGGTCTTGGGGATCTGCTACGGCCTGCAGTGGTTGGCCCAGACGCTCGGTGGTGAGGTGCAGGCGGCTTCTGGTAGTGGCGGCGAATACGGTCGTACTGAGATTGATGTGACCGGGGGCGGTGGGTTGTTCGAAAACGTGCCTTCGAGGACCACGGTTTGGATGTCCCACGGCGACAAGATCGCAGAGTTACCGACCGGTTTCGAGACCTTGGCGAAGAGCGAGCCATGCCCAGTCGCCGCCGCTGCTGACGTCACGCGTAAAATCTACGGGATCCAGTTCCATCCAGAGGTCTCGCACACCGAGCACGGGCAGCAGATCCTGAAGAATTTCGTCGTCGACATCGCTGGCTGCCCGGACAACTGGCGACCAGGCAGCATCGTCGATGAGAAGATCCAGAAGATCCGTGATCTGGTCGGAGAAACTGGCGAGATCGTGCTGGGTTTGTCGGGTGGCGTCGACTCGTCGGTGGCGGCGGTCTTGATGCACCGCGCGATCGGTGACCGTTTGCATTGCGTGTTTGTCGACAATGGACTTCTGCGCAAGAACGAGCGCGAGGGCGTGGAAGAGTTGTTCCGCGATGACTACCACATGGACCTGGAGGTGGTAGATGCGGGCGAGCAATTCCTGGAAGCCCTGGCCGGCGCCACCGACCCCGAGGTCAAGCGCAAGATCATCGGCAAGGTCTTTGTTGACGTATTCAAAGAGCGAGCGGCGTCCAAGCCGAACGCGAACTTCCTCGGTCAGGGTACCCTCTACCCCGACGTCATCGAATCGGTTGCCGCCCACGGCGGAGCCACCGCCACCATCAAGAGCCACCACAACGTCGGTGGGCTACCCAAGGATCTCAAGCTGGAACTGGTCGAACCGTTGCGGGACTTGTTCAAGGATGAAGTCCGGGTGGTGGGCAGGGAGCTAGGACTGCCACCTAAGCTGGTAGACCGGCAACCATTCCCCGGACCTGGCCTGGCGGTGCGCTGCCTGGGTGAGATCACCCTGGACAAATTGAGCGCCTTGCGTGAAGCCGATGCGATCGTGCGCGAGGAGATCGAAGCGCGTGACCTTCACAAGGACCTTTGGCAGTATTTCGCAGTGTTGCTACCTGTCCGGTCTGTGGGCGTGATGGGGGATGCTCGTACCTATGAGAACGCGTGCGCGATACGAGTTGTGTCGAGCCAGGATGCGATGACCGCCGATTGGGTGATGCTGCCGGTGGACGTTCTCCAGCGGATTAGCAACCGGATCATCAACGAGGTCAAGGGTCTCAATCGCGTGACTCTCGACATCTCGAGCAAGCCGCCAGCCACCATTGAATGGGAATAACCCGGTGCTGTCGGACAGCTTTTGCCAGGCCGTGGTGGGCGAGAGTCTGCTTGACTGTGGCGGCTAGCCGAGCAGATAGGACCATCAGGATTCCTCCAGGGTAGGATTCACCATATGTCGAATGTCGAAGACGTGACAATTCGAAACTACCGTCCGGGCGATGGGCCCAGGGTGGTCGATCTGTTGAACGAGGTGTTCACAGAGGGTGATCCCGGCTACTCGCCGCGGACCTTGGAAGAATGGCAGTGGATCTACGAGCAGAACCCTGCCGGTAACGAAATCGTGATCGCGGAGGTGCCGGACGGTCGCGTTGTCGGTCACTATGCGTGTATCCCGTATCGCGTCCAGGTCGATGGCCGGGAACGTACCTGTGGGCAGGGCGTGGACTCGATGGTGCGCGCTGAGTACCGGCGTGGGCTCAAGGCGGAAGGGCTCTTTCTGAAAGTCGCGAAGCGGTACTTTGAACAGTACGGTATTCCTGAGAACCACGCCTATGGCTATGGCTTTCCCAACAAGAAGGCCTACCGGATCGGAGTTCGGATCCTCAAGTACTGTCCCGTACATGCGCCCGTCGTGACTCTCGGCCGCAACCTGTTTGACAAGACCGAGGATGCTGAGGTTGGGATTGGCGCCGACGAAACCGGTTCTGTTGTTGAGCTGGATCGTTGCGATGACCGTGTCGATCGCCTGTGGTCTCGAATCGGTCCCGATGTGGGTATGGCTACCATCCGGGACGCTCAGTTCCTCAACTGGCGCTACCTCGATTGCCCGTTCGGACATCATCAAATGTTCGGTCTGCTCGACCAGGAAGATGAACTGCGCGGTCTCTACATCGCGCGAGACAACTGGACTGGTCCACCGATTGAGGCCTTGGTTGAGTACTTGGTGCCATCGAGTGACTCGGGAGCGGCGGTTCGCTTGATCAGCCACGCCGTGGAGCGTGCTCGTACCGTTGGACAGCAACGCGTCGAATTGTGGGTGCCGCCGTGGCATCCGCACTTCCAGTTGCTCGAGGCGCATGGATTCGTCAGCGAGGACAGCCCATTCAATCTCTGCGTGAAGATCTATGACCGCGCGCTAGAACCGGATTGGATCCGTGATCACTGGTATTACAGCATTGGAGACACGGACGCGTTCTGACCTTGAGATCGACGCAAAGTCTGGGGTCAGGGTAGTTTGACCAGACGGAACGAACCCAGACGAATACTCTTAGGTCTTTCTGTCACCGTTTTCTTCGACCGATACAATTCTGAACTGGCCACCTCGCGATTTCCCCACGCCCAGCTTCTCCGGCCACAATCTTGCCGTTTTCCCCATCAGGACACCCATGATCCGTACTCTGCAATTGGCTCTCGTCACAGGACTTGTCGTTGTTCCGCTGTTTGCGCAGGGAGCCGCGACCAAGACCGCTGCCCAGGGCAAGTCTGCGCTGAAGGAGGCTTCCAAGAAGTCCGCAGCGGCCATCGACCCGGCGATTGGTTACCTGCATCTGAAGGGTCAATTTGCTGATCTTCCCGAAGCCGGTGCGGATCTGACCAGTCTGTTGATGGGCGGCGGAGGCGGCAAGCCCAAGGGTTTCTATGACTTGATCGATCAGTTTGAGGAGCTCGTCTACGATCAGACGACGAAACAGGTCCTGTTCGATCTCTCGGGCGCCGTGGGCATGAACAATGCCCAGATGGCGGAGGTCGACAGGGCGTTGCGCAAGGTGCGCAAGTCGGGCAAGTACCTCGTCGCCTACCTGGAGAACGCGGGCAGCGGCCAGATGCAGATCGCTTCGATGTGCGATCGTGTCCTCCTCGCTGACATGGGAGGTGTGGAAATCCCCTCGGCGTCGATGTCCGTGATGTTCATGAAAGATGCCCTCGATCTCCTCGGCGTCAAGATGGACGTAGTCCGTTGTGGGGACTTCAAGGGCGCCGTCGAGCCCTATCTCTTGTCCAGCATGAGCAAGCACCTTCGTAAGCATTACGAAGACATGCTTGAGAAGATGAACGCAGCGGTCGTGAACAGGATCGCTACCGGCCGCAAGATGGCGAGCGCCAAGGTTCGAGGCATGCAGGCGCAGCGCTTGTTTACAGCGCAAGAGGCGAAGGCTGCAGGCCTCGTCGATGACCTTGTCCCGTGGGTCGGAGCCAAGAGGGCCCTCAAGAAGGTGATGGGCAAGCAGGACATGCGATTCCGCGACGTCATGCACCAGAAGTCCAAGAAGAAGTCCGTGAACTTCCTCACCATGATGACCAACCTGCTCAACCCGAAGACCGAAGAGACAAAGATCGAGAAGGGTCTGGTGGTCTTGCACCTGTCTGGACAGATCGTGGATGGCACATCGAGGGTTGCAGGTAGCATCGTGTCGGGCCCGGTCGTGAAGCAGGTCCGGGAGCTGGTGAAGGACAAGGATGTGCAGGGCGTGGTGGTCCGGATCAATTCACCTGGGGGTTCCGCGACCGCCAGTGAGGCGATCCTGCTCGCGCTCAAGGAACTGGCGGAGGCCAAGCCCGTGGTGTTTTCGATGGGCAGCGTGGCGGCTTCGGGTGGCTACTACGTCACTTGTATCGGTCGCCCGATCTTCGCGGAGGCCGGCACCGTGACCGGTTCCATCGGCGTCTTCGGGATGAAGCCGAGCCTGGGTGCCTTGATGCGACGCGTAGGTGTCCGCGAGGAGATCATCGGCCTCGATTCGGGTGCGGGCTTCATGTCGATGGAGAACATCTGGACGGACGATCAGCGGGCCGTGATGCAGAACAACGTCAACCAGGTCTACGATCGGTTCACGGCGCACGTCAGCGCGTCGCGCAAGATCCCGGTTGCTGACGTCCTGAAGATCGCTGGCGGTCGGGTGTGGTCGGGCGAGCAGGCGATCGCCAACAAGTTGGTCGACAAGGTCGGAGGCTTGGACGCGGCGCTTGCGATGGTCGCCAAGGAGGCTGGGATTGACGATGAGTTTGAGATCACGCACCTCCCCAGCCCCGCCGACATGTTCTCCTCGCTGGTGGGTGACATGATGGGCGTGAAAGCCCTGTTGCCAGGTACGGCGTTGCAACTGGTGGCACGGCGCGCAGGAGCGTTTGAACCAGCTCTGCGGATCTTGCTGGATGCGCTGGAGGGCGATCGTCCGACTCGCGTCTGGGCGATGATGCCCGAGGGCATGGTCTTCAGGTAGGGCTGTCTGCGCGCCAGGGATTGGATGGTCGGTCTTGTGCGGCGATCTCTACGGTGGTCGTGCTGCCGGCGCAGAGGGCGCTCTGCGCCGCCTCCAGGGCGAGCTCGGGACGGTTGTTTTTCCGGCTTAGGTGTGCGAGCCACAGGCGCTGCAACCGGTCCTGGTCGAGCCGCGCCACCAGGGCAGCCGCCTGCTGGTTGCTGAGGTGACCACGGTCTGAAGCGATCCGGTCTCGCAACTGCTGAGGATAGGGTCCGCCTTGCAGCATCTCGGGGTCGTAATTGAACTCGAGGAACAGCGCATCCAGGCGGACGAACACTTCGGAGAGTCTGCCGTCATCGCAACCGAGGTCGGTAGCGTATCCAAATCGGTAACGGCCGTCAGTGAAACGGTAACCGACGGTTTCAGGCGCATCGTGGCTGAGACCGATCGCGTGGACGTTGACGCCGTGGATTTCGAAGGGGCGATCCGCCTCGATTTGGTGTAGCCGTCGATCCAGCTTGTTGCACAGCGATCGTAGGGTTCGGCGAGTTCCATACACGGGGGTACGGTACCGGCGACAGAAATCAGCGATACCACGGATGTGATCACGGTGCCGGTGCGTCATCAGTACGGCGGTAATCTCGCGCGGGTCAAGCTCGGCCATCATCAGGCGGGTTTCGAACTCACCAATGGCGAGACCGATGTCGACTACCAGCCTGGTGTCACCCGATTGCACCAGCAAGCTGTTGCCCTGGCTGCCAGATGCGAGAGGAAGGACGTGCATGACTCTATATACATGGAGGAATCAACAGGCCCACGCCACCGGATGTTTGGCAGCGGGTGTCCAAGAACCGGACATCCTCCAGGAGTCCGGACAAGGTATTTGGCATGGAAGGTCGATTCATCCAACGAATGAAATCTTCTACCTCGACACTGGGACAGCCTGTACGGCATGTGTTGCCAGACGCCGGGGCCTGCCGTTCCCGGGCTGAAGAGCAGGGTCGACGCAGTGATGAACGGGGCGTCGCGATCATCCTCGCGATGCTCTTCGTGGTGATAGCTGGTGGTCTCGTCACGAGCGGTTCGATTCTGATGAAGTCGGCGTCGGACCGATCCGAGGTGCGATTCCGTCGGGAAGCCCAGGCTCGTCAATTCGCTCGCTCGGGCTTGACGGAAGCTTTGAGCTGGATGCGCCGGCAGACCAGCCAACCGGTCATGGACTTCAAGCCCTTGCTAGATCCAAGTGCGCTGATTCGCGTCATGGATACGGACGATCCCGTGATTGGCCTGGTCCGTGAGTTTGAGATCGCGGAAGATATCTGGGGGAGATACGAGGTTTGGCGTGAGGACGAATCAGATCCTGATCCCACACGACTCGCTTTTCGCCGGAAGTACCAGGTGGCGGACGTATCGACAGCCCGGGGATTTTCTGGGGCTGGCAATGTCTGGTTGATCCGGAGTCTCGGCTATGTCTACCAGAAGCGTGACGACACGAAGCAGTGGAATG
The DNA here is from genome assembly GCA_036338025.1 of Planctomycetota bacterium. Classification (GTDB taxonomy): domain Bacteria; phylum Planctomycetota; class UBA1135; order UBA1135; family UBA2386; genus JAYZDB01. The sequence goes on along the minus strand of JAYZDB010000248.1, from coordinate 1,847 downwards.
AGCAACCAAACCGGGTGCTCGCCATCTCTACCTTGGAGGGAGAGGTTCGCCGCCTGACCTTGCAACCGCCAGGCCAGGCAGCAATTTGCGTCTCAGAGGGAGGGGCATGCGCAATCAATTCCTATGGTCGGGTGATCGGGGGTTCGACCGGTGCCGGGATCTTGTACCCGGTAGGGACTGGTACACCGTCGACGGGTGCAGCCTGGAAGAACCGGGTGACCGGCAGTCCTGCCTTGTCCGCGACGAGTGTCTACGGGGATTCCATCGAGGCCGTGTTCGGCGTGTCCCGGGATGAACTCCGATCGATGGCGACCTTGGTCGTGACGAACCAAGACGAATTCCCTGATCCAGTGCCGGATAACGCGATCATCTTCGTTGAGGTTCCAGCCCTGGATCTTGATTCGACGCGCGGCCTCAACGGTACGGGAATTGTCTTTGTCAGTGGTCAAGTGACCTTGGCTGCGGGCAACAACTCAAGTTTCAACGGCCTGTTGTATGTCGAGGGGGACTTCGAGATGCGCCAGACTTCCGACATCTATGGTGCCCTGGTGTGCACCGGCAGTATCAAGCTGAAGGGCAGCGGTGACTACGCGACGGTCTCCTATGACGATGACGTCCTGGGATCCTTGCGGACCCACGTGGGGCAGTATATGTGGGTTGGTGCATTCCGACCGGTGATCAATCGCGAGTAGACCTTCGACGCCGAGGTGGTCATGATGCTCGCATGTCCTCCGAATCTCGAGCCAGACTTGCCCAGATCCGGCATTTCGTGCTGGACCTCGACGGCACGGTTTACACAGGTTCACGGCTGCATGAAGACGCCCTGGACTTCTTGGCAGCGCTGCAGACGCGGGGTAGTTCCTACACCTTCCTGACCAACAACACCTCGCTCAGTCGGCAGGATTACATCGAAAAGCTCCGGGCGTTCGGAATTGAGGCCAGTTCGTCGCAGGTATGCACACCGGTGTCTTCGACCGTCGCATCGCTGAGGGAATCGCACCCATCGGTAGCCAGTCTTTTCGTTTTGGGAACCGATGCTCTGCGGGCCGACTTCGAATCTGCTGGCTTTGCTGTGGGTGAGAGTGCCGAGGCCGACCCGGATGCGGTGGTGGTCGGATTTGACACCTCACTGAGCTACCAGCGCTTGTGCCGCGCGGCCTGGTGGATCAGTCGTGGTCTGCCCTATCTGGCGACCCACCCCGATCTGGTCTGTCCCACCGAGGAGCCGACGATCCTGGTCGACTGTGGCTCGATCTGTGCGGCGCTACGGGCTGCTTGCGGGCGTGATCCCGATGCTGTGTTCGGCAAGCCCGATCCCGGCATGCTGGAGGAGATCGCGGACCGGCAGGGTATTGCCGTGGGGGAACTCGCGATGGTGGGTGACCGCTTGATGACAGACATGGCGATGGCGACCCGCGCCGGCGCCCTGGCGATCCTGGTGCTCACTGGCGAGGCGACGGAGAGTGACATTGCAGAGCTTGGTCCTGCGGATCCTGGGCGGCCGGATCTGGTGTTGAAGGATCTGGCGGCTCTTACCGGGATTCTCTAGCTCGGGGCGCTAGCGGTCTTCCAGTCTGGCGATGTGCTTGCCGAGATGGGCAGCCAGGAACTCCGCGTGCAGGTCGGCATGCCGTTCGAGATTGTCCAGTAGGCGATCCTTGAATCCGCCATCCGTGAGCACGGAACCGTAGGTCACGTGCAGGATTTGCCGCCCAGCATCGCTTTCAAGATAGTCCTGTTCCAGGGCCTCATCGGTCGGTTCGGGACTGACATGGCTGAGTTCACCAGAGATCTGGTAGGTCGCCCGGTCGCGCTCAAAGCGACCTCGTGAGAACCCCACGATCTCG
>JAYZDB010000247.1:0-10845 GCA_036338025.1 Planctomycetota bacterium | reverse complement strand
ACCAGATGATTGATGAAGTAGAAGAGATACATGGTGGTCAACCACTGGGTGAAATCCCACTGTGACCGTCGGTGTTTTCGCAGGTTGAGCATCACCCAGGAGAAGTGCTGCCAGGTGTCGAAGCACGAATCACAGTCCCTGCTGACGGCTGTGCAGCAGCGGCGGGTCGATGTGAGATCGGCGTTGTAGGCGCGAAAGTGTGGGCTGTAGGGGTTTCCGTTGCGGATCCGTTCGGCGTTGACAGGGTTGTCGGCGCTGATGCTCGTGCAGGTGGCGTGGCCCCAGGGCTCGCCCAACAGGGTGCCGGTCGAAATCACCTCGGCGAGACGAGAGGTCATCAGGATGTGCTCGGGGTAGCGATCGATCATCGCGTCGATGGCGCTGTGGACCTCGGCAAAGCCGCTCCTGAAGTCGAGTTCGCCACCGCGACCTTCCAGATCGCCGTAGAAGTTGAACAGCACCCGGTTGCCGTTTTGGACGCAGCGTTCCACCACCCGCTCGACTTCGTGAGCGTGGCCAGGCGCCACCGTGTAATAGAAAAAGGCCCGCGGATCGTCTCGGTAGTTGGCCAGGGCCTTGCTGAAGACGTCCAGCTTGCCGCCGCCCCGCAGGTTCATGTCGTTGTCACGGTCACCCCATACTGACACTCCAATCGGGAGTTCTTCGAAGCCTTCATGCGGGATGCGCTGCACACCGTTGGTCGCGACGCTGAGCTTGAAGGCTTTGTAGAGTTTCGCGAGCCGGTCGAGGACCAGGCTCGGTTCGCCGCCGACGATGGTCACGAAGTTGGTGCCGCGCGCCAACTCGCGGTCGATGAATGCGTCGAGGTCGGAGTCCGAACTCTTGTGCTGATCCATGCCCTCGGAGAAGAAGTAGCACCCGTCACAGCGCAGGTTGCAGACCTCCGTGATGTCGACGGATACGGACCGGATCGCACCGGCGGTTCGGATTGCCGAGTGCATCGTCCCGAGCAGCGGGTCGCGTAACCAGGTATCGATCCTACTGGGCATCGGCGTGTCTAGGCGTCTTGCCAGACCTCCTCGAGTTGCATCTGCGCACGGATCTCATGGAGATCTGATTGGTCAGGTTGGAAGGGGTAGTCGCGGTACTCCTCACCTGGCCGGTACGAGCCGTACGGGCGGTTGCAGGACATCTTGCCCTGGCGGTCGGGACAGCCGTCGGTCATGAACGGGATCCCGCTCTTGGTCACTTCGTGGACGTCGTATCCCGGCGCATCGAGTTCTGCGATCTGGCCGGTTCGATCAAATGAGACGGCGGTGCGGGCGAGGTCTTTGTGCTCGATCAGGTGTTTGACCAACTGGATGCGGCGTAGCCGGTGAATCGGGGCTCGATCGACATCCTGCATTGCGGTACCTGGCTCTGGGTTGAAGGAGAACAGGTAGGCCGCAATCTGCTCTGCGTGCAGGTCGAAGAACAGTTCGACCAACTCACGGTCAGTCTCACCCAGGCCGACAACGACGTGGAAGTTGACCTTGTAGGGCCCGTACATCCGTCGAGCGATCCGAGCGATTTCCCAGTGCTGGCTCCAGTCGTGTGGACCGCGCACGGTCTTGCCACGGGTATCTTCGAAGACCTTTTCGGAGGCAGCGTCGAGACCGATGCCGATGATGTCAGCGCCGGCCTCCTTGATCGTGGCGAGTCGTTCTTCGTCGAGCAGTCCGGCGCTGACCAGGGCGGAAATCGGCACCTCTGGCGAGGCCTTGCGGACCCGCTCGGTCATGTCGACCAGGTCGCGAAAGGCGCGGCCATCATGTACCTGCGCGATGCAGACGCGGCCGACTCCGAGCGGCAGTGCCTGTTCTCGTTCGGCGATCTTCTGGGCGACGAGGTCGGTGGGGAAGAGCGGCCAACTGACGCGGATGAAGGTGTTTTCCTCCGCCGCGCCTGGTCGTTCCCTGGCCAGACCGCAGTAGCTGCAGTTGGCGGCGCAGCCCTGCGGATAGTTCTGCAACAGGTTGATGCAGCCGCAGCCACAGCCGGCGATCTTGCCCGGCTTCAGTCCCAGTTCGATGGCCGCTGCCATGCTGATTCGAACCCATTCGGGGCTGATCTGCTGTTCGTTCGTGGCGTTCAATACTCAACTCCACAACAAGCGTTTTGATATTCGGATGCGAGCCCGTGGCTCTCCGCGTATGCCACGATGCCCTCGGCGGGGTATGCGATGCCGTTGAGCCCGGCCTCGACCGCCATTCGGTCGATCTGGAGTTTCAGGTCACCGAGCGGTCGCGCGCAGCCCAGCATCACCTGGGTTGTTGGCATTGCCTTGCGTGCTGTCGCGAAGAACTCACCGATCTCGGTCAGCGGAGGTGGTGTGACCTCGGCCATCCCGGTGTCACTGAGCGGCATGAGTACCACCAGCACCAGCAGCTTGGGTGGGTGGCGTTGGATCATCTCGAGGGCCGGTTGTTCGCCCAACATCCGGCCGAAATGCAATCCCAGGATGATGTGCGGCACGGTTGGAACCCGATGGCGCTCGAGCCGTTCGAGGCACGCTTCGTAGTCAGCCGGGGTCAGGTCGAGGTGGTAGACGTCACGAATCGTGTCGCGGTGGCCGATGATGTCGACCATCGCGCCATCGATGCCGATCTCCGCGAGACCTGAGCAGGTCTCCTCGTCGGGCAGCCCAGGATGCACGCGGATCACCAGCCCGAGCTCGCGGCGAACCCGTACCAGGTCTTCGATGTGGGGCAGCAGCGGCACGCGGTTTTGTGCGTCACTGCCGCCTGACACCAGCACTCCCCTGGCGCCCTTGCTCTTGAGTTCGGCGCACAGGTCGAACAGCGACCCATCGAACTTCGGCAGGTCGCCCATGCCGTGCAGGACCTTCATCTTGCAGTGCTCGCAACTCAGCGCGCAGGCGTCGCCGGTGACACTGACGGAAACGAACTCCGCGCTGTCGTGGCAGGTGAATTCCGACGTCCGGTAGCGCTTGAGCCCCGGCGCATGAAATCTCATGCGGTCCGGGAAGTTCTGACGGCGGATTCGCAGGCACTCCGGGTCGATGATGGGTGGTTCCTGGAGCTCAACCATCAGTCGGAGTTGTGGGCTGGGTGGGAGTCACGAAACAACCGTAGGGGACTGTGTCATCGATGTCCTCGGTAGCACCCTCGGTGGCGGCCAGCACGACCTTTGCGATTGCGACAGGATCGAGTCCGTTGGTTGAGGTGGCGTAGGCCCATTCGCGGATTGTCTCTTCGATGGCGGCGGCGTCGGATGAGTGCCATCTGAGTCGCCCCTCGAGGTCGACTATAGCGTCCTCGTCGGCGAAGAAGTCACCGAGCAAGATTGCTGATTTGATCGTCTTGCCGGCCATGCTGACTCGCGCCTCGATGCTGCCGGCGTCTGTCCGAATCGACTGTCGACCGCTCAGGTCGGGAACGTTCGAGCGCTGATGGAGCCAGGCCCTGGTGAAATACTTGTCCTGAGCGAGAGCATCGATCGCGGCGAGCTCCTCGTCGCTGTGCTCGGACCGCTGCAGGCGGATGCCAAAGGACTCCTCGAACCCGTTCGCGACGCACTGCCGTACATCCTCGATCCCGATCGAGTCGCCCCGTTGTTCGCGGACGGTGGTCGTGCGTTTGGCGATGATCCTGAGTTCTCGGTTACCGATGGTGGTAAACGGTGTTCTGAGGACCCGGGCCATCAGAGGCACATCCAGATCGACCAGCAGGGAGCCGTGAAACAGCAGTCCGCCGTTTGAATCGCGATAGATTCCAAGCCCGGCGATCTTGCGTCCGCCGACCTCGAGATCGTTCTTGCCCCTGAACTTTGCCGCGACGCCGAGTTGTTGCAGTCCGTGCAGTAGCCCGCCGGAAAACTGTTCCATCAGGTCTCGCGCCCGACCGTGCATGGCCGGACCGCGTCCATTCAAGGCCACAGTGATACCGAGTTGGTCGCGACCCATGAGGATGGCACCACCGCCGGTTGGTCGGCGGTTGATCTGGACATCATGGCCTTCGCAGTAGTCCAGGTGGAGTTCCTGCGCCAGGTTCTGGAACCGTCCGACCAGCGCGCAGTGCGATCGGTAGGTGTATAGCCGCAGCGTCGCAGGGCTACGGCCAGCGCCGACTTGTCGGCACAGGACCTCGTCGGCGGCGAGGCCGTGGGCAGCCTCGACCCCGTCGGCTGTGATCAACTGCCAGGTCATCCCTTGTATTCAGCTTCGTCCGACAGGCGCTGCCTCGACTCTTCGGCCCACGCCGGGATGTCGTCGCCGGTGACCAGCTGGGAGGATTCAGCCTCCCAGTTGGTGGGGTCGAGCTCGGCCAACCAGCCCTCGGAGTAAGAGTCCCGGTTGATCAGTTGGGGATCTGCCAGCACGGCTTCGTTGATCGCCGTGATGATCCCGCTGATCGGGGCCGTAATCGAGGTCGTCATCTTGGCTGCTTCCAGCGTGCCGATGGAATGGCCCCGGGTTACCGCCATACCAGGATCGAAAAGTGCGATGTATGCGAGCTCGCCAAGTGATGACAAGAGGAAGGAATCCACACCGACCCGGACCCGCCCGGTGTCATCGCGCTGCGCCCAGATGTTGTGTTCGCGGCTGTAGTGTCGGTCGTCGGGTGTGTCGAAAACTGGCTCGGTGTTCATGGCACGGCTGATCCTAGTGCCTGAGATGCCCCGGAGAAACGCAAAACGACCAGGCTTAGGGGTGAGATGCCGAGGTGCCGATCGGGACGGCGTCCATCGTCTCTATCGGCGTCGGCGGGGCGGTGGCCCGTCTTCCTTCTTCTCAGGTGCCTTGAAGACTTCCTGGAATTTGAAGGATGTGTGCAGGTTGCCGAAACTGACGCGGAACTCGCCGTCGACTCCGCTGGCTGGTTGGGGATTGCGGCGGCCAGTGACGCGGTAGCCGTTGCTGGTCAAGGACATCGACATGTGCTCGGCGTGCTTGGCTTCGAATACCGTGCACGGCAGTGTCAGATTTTCGAGCCCCTTCTTCTTGAACGCGGCCAACTTGGCTTCTATCCCTGCCGTGTCGCCGCCGCGTCGCCTGGCGTTGCGGAGTTGCCGCTGGAGCCTGGGGCCCTCCGCCGGGAGTAGCACGACGCCCCAGTTCTCTGCCTTGCTGTCCAGTTGGAAGCCGAGGGCGTATTCGCCGGCGGGTACGCCGACCTCACCAGACGTCAACGCGACGTTGGTCTTGAGGGTGAATCCCCTGTTCCATAGGTAGTTGGGGCGCTTGTTCTTGGCGACTTGCTCGGGATTGAAGGGCACGGTGAACCACGAGATGCTGAGCTTGCCGTTTACGCAGGCCATCTCTGTCATCTTGGGGTAGTGGGGGTGCGGGGTGGGGTCGGTCGGTGTTTCCCTTGCGGGGTTGCCGAGGATGATGGCTACCACGAGACCGGAGACGGGGAGGAGTGGGAGGATTGTCATGGGGGCGGAGTATATTCGGTGGCTTTACCCTGCCCATGGCAGGCCACCGCCGGTTTGCAAAGGGATAGCAATGTGACATCGTCCTGCCCCGAGGCGGGGTTCGAAGGACCCAGGTCGCTGCCTTGGCGTTGGGCGGTGACCCTTGGGCTACCGGAACGAAGCAATCACGGGAGCGTGATCACTCGGACCCTGACCGTCACGGGCGGTCATGTCGACTTCGACGTCCTTGCAGGACTTGGCGGCCGACGCGCTGAGCAGGAAGTGGTCGATGCGCAGTCCGGCGTTGCGTTGGAATCCACGAGTCCTGAAGTCCCACCACGTGTAGATGTCGCGGTCCTTGTGAAACTTCCGTAGGCCGTCTTCCAGCCCGAAGTCCGTCAGGCTCTTCAGCGCTTTACGTTCTGGCGCTGAGCAGTGGATCTTGTCTTTCCACTCTTCGGGATCGTAGACGTCGCGGTCATCGAAGGTGATGTTGAAATCGCCGCAGACTACCAATCGATCTTTCGGCGAGTAGTTGGACTCCAGCATCTTGCGCAGTCGCTTCATCCACTGGAGTTTGTACATGAACTTCTCACTCTCGAGGTCGCTGCCGTTGGGGACGTAGAGGTTGAGGATGAGATACTTGTCGACCTGACAACCGAGGACGCGGGCCTCGCGGTTCTCTTCGTCCTGTTCATCGTCGGGCAGCCCCTTGATGACGTTCTCGATCGGATATTGCGAGAGGATGGCGACGCCGTTGTAGGTCTTCTGACCGAACTTCACGATGTTGTAACCGGCGTCCTCGATCTCCTCTTGCGGGAACAGATCATCGACGACCTTGGTTTCCTGCAGGCAGACGATCTCCGGGTCGTGTTCGTCGAGCCAGGGCAGGATCCGGGGCAGGCGGGCGCGGATCGAATTGACGTTCCAGGTTGCGATCTTCATTCTGAGGATGCGGAGCCTCGGGATTGGGGGAGTCGATTCTTCGGGGCCCGGAGTGAGCATTCAACGGAACTAGCGTGCGTACTCAAGTTCCACGCTTTTTTTCCTGGCCGGGAAGGAGTGGTCGGGAGCCATGATAACAGCCGAATCGGCCTTTCGGTGCGGGCGTCTGGTGGGCAGAATCTGGTCCTACGCAACCCCGTATGCCCGCTATGAACTCAGCCCAAGCGACCCTGCCGATCCTCCTCGCTCTCCTGCTGACCCCGGCCTGCTCCATAACGGTGACCTCCTCCGCCGGTAGTAAGGGGGCTTGGGTCGGATTTCAGGCGATCGTGGGCGATTGTGCCGCCCACGATGTGGTCTTCTTCGGGGAGCTCCACGACAACGACCGCTGCCACGAGCAGCAGCTGGGGCTGCTGAAGAGCCTGTTTGCCGAGCGATCGGACGTGATCGTGTCGATGGAGATGTTTGAGCGCGACGTCCAGGCCGAGGTGGACGCCTTTCTGGCCGGAAATCTGGCCGAGGAGGAGTTCCGGAAGCGGGCGCGGGCCTGGAAGAACTGGCATCACTACCGCGGGATCGTCCAGTTCGCCAAGAAGAACGCCTTGCAGGTCATCGCGGCCAATGCCCCCCTGGCCCTGGTTCGGAAGGTCTCCACTGGCGGCGGTTTGGCTGCGGTCCGGGGCGAGCCGGACGTGGCGCGTGAAGTTCTTGCGCCACGCGATGTCTACTACGACCGGTTCGTGGCGGCGATGTCCGGGCACGGCGTTCTCGACGAGGAGAAGCTCGGCCTCTACTACGAGGCTCAGTGTCTGCGCGACGACACCATGGCGGAGTCGATCGCCATGGCCTTGAGCGCCGCCCGGGCTTCGGGACGCAATCCCCTGGTGTTGCATCTGTGCGGCAGGATGCACTCCGACGAACGCCTGGGCACGGTGCAGCGCTTGCAGCGACGCATGCCCGGGCTGGCGGTGCGCGTGATCTCTACTTCAACGGTGGCCTGGTACCGCACCGGCTCGGGCGACTTCCAGCTGCTGGCACCGCACATGATCAAGATGCGCCCGGCACCGCAGACGAAACCCGCTACGACAGCAAAGGCCGATCCGGCCCATCCGACGAAGCCTGCCAAGGTGGACCCGAATGCCCGACCGGGTCTCGGATTCAAACCGCTCTACGACATCGGAGACCAATACGGTGTCGGTGTCGACTACCCGATTCCGGGTGGCGCGGCCGACAAGGCCGGGATCAAGAATGGTGATATCATCACATCCCTCAATGGCGAGGAACTCCAGGACATCGAGCACTACACGGAAGTGCTGGCCGAGCAGAAGATTGGCAAGAAGGTCAAGGTCGTCATCTTGCGTGACAAGAAGAAGATTTCTCTTGAGGTTGTGATCGGCGTCAGTGGACGCTGACCAACCGCAATCGAAAACCCGAACCCACATCGTGACGGATACCTCACCACCATCGAACCTGACGCATAGCTACCTGGACCTGTTGGCGCCGAACCACGAGGCTGGGTTGACGATCGGTGGACATGCGGTGGAGGCGATCGCTGGCCGGTTTGGCACGCCATGCTACATCTACGACGCTGCCATCCTTCGTCAGCGCTTGCAATCCGTTGTGCAGAGTCTCGGGACCGAGGTGCTGTATTCACTCAAGGCCAATCCCAGCCTGGCGGTTGCAGATGTCCTGCGGCAGGCTGGTGCGGGAGCCGAGGTCACCTCGGCGGGGGAAATCCTGGTGGCGCAGCGGGCGGGCTTCGATAGCTCGCGGATGCAGTTCGTGGGTCCCGGCAAGTCGAGTGCCGACCTGCGATTGGCTGTTGAGTCAGGCGTCGGTTGCATCCACCTGGAGTCCGCCGGGGAGTACGATGTGCTCGCCGAACTCGCCGGGGACCTTGGGACACGTCCGCGAGTTGGCATCCGGGTCAACCCGATCGGCACCTCCACGTCCGCGCGCATTCGGATGAGCGGCGGCAGCCAGAAGTTCGGGGTCGATGATGACGCTGTCGGCACCCTGCTCGAGCGGATCCTCACCGATGACCTGGTCGAGTTCCGGGGCCTGCACTGTTTCACAGGCAGTCAGTGTTTCGATGCCGGAGCCTGGTTGCAGAGTTGTGCGGAGTTGCTGGACCTCGCGCGGCAAATTGAAACCGAGCATTCCATCCAGGTGCCCGTGGTCGACCTGGGCGGTGGGTTCGGTGTGCCCTGCTTCGAGGACGATCCCGAGTTCGATCTCGCTGCGGCGGGCAGTGGGCTGCGCTCGCTGCTGCAGGATCACTCAGGGCGCGAGGTCTTTGTGGAACTGGGTCGGTATCTCACGGCACCTGCCGGGATTTACGTTAGTCGCGTCAACTACCTCAAGAACTCGGATGGCCGCCGGTTCGCGATTCTCGATGGCGGCATGCACCACCATGGTGCGGCGGCCGGCGTCGGCGCGGTGCTCCGGCGTCCGTTCCCGATTGTCCTGGCTCGTGACCCCTTGGCAGTTGGTGGGGAGGCGGTGACCTTGTGTGGTCCGCTGTGCACCCCGATGGACAACTTCGTCGATGATCTTGCGATGCCAGAGCTGCAGCCCGGCGATCTGGTGGCGGTGCTCTGCTCCGGTGCGTATGGCCTGTGTTTTTCGCAGGCGGCGTTCAACGGCCACCCGACTCCTGCCGAAGTCCTGGTCGATCGGGATTCGGTTTCGCTGGTGCGGGCTGCCGGTCGGGCGCAGGACACCTTGCGCGGTCAGTTCTTGCCGGGGGAAGCCTAGCTGTGTGGAGTCGGCTCTGTGCCGCGGCAGCGGGTCGAAAGTCGGCGGTAGCGATCGGCCGGGAGGACCTGTTCTGGACCTTCGAAGAGTTGATCCAGCGCGCTGAGGCTGTTGGCCGCAGCCTGCAGGCCCTGCCCGAGCCTCCGAGGATTGGCGTGGCCCTGCCGAGCGGTCCCGAGTTCACAGCCTTGCAGTTCGGATGCTTGCAGGCTGGCGCCTTGTTTGTGTCGCTGCCCGATCAGGTGACTGTCCGGGAAGCGCGCCATTACCTGGAATCTGCGGCGGTAGATTTGCTGGTGGCGGAAACCCCTGCTGCATACCAGGCTGCCGGGGCCGAACCTGTCGTTGGTTTCGAAGCCCTGTGCGAAGGTCGATTCGAAGTCGAACCCGATGGCAGCCGAGCAGATCTTGGAAGTGACAGCCGTCACCTGCAATTCACCACCGGTACCACCGGGCGCCCACAAGGAATCTTGCTGACGGAATCCAACCTGCTGGCCAACCTGCAGCAGTCCGCCACATTTCTTGAGTCAGACCGCGCGGTGTTTTGTCCTTCGCCGCAGTTCCACGCGATGGGCGGTGCCGTTGCCCTCGAGAATCTGTGTCACGGGTCCGCGGTCTTGTTTGCCAATCGCTTCGACCCGGCGGTGGGTCTGCGGCGCATGGAAATGTGTCAGCGTCTGGTGGCGAGTCCGAACTTCGTCCGCATGCTGCTGCGTCTCGGCGTGCTGTCCGCTGCCTCCTTACCCAATCTGGAGGAGATCACTTTGGGCACTGCGCCGGTGTCCCGAGAGCTGGTCGCGGACCTGCGCGCTGTCTTTCCCGAGATTTGCATCCGCCTGCGCTACGGTTTGTCCGAGTCGGTCGGGGCGCTGACAGTCTTGACCCTCGGGCCAGGCGAACTTTTAGTGGATGACGGGGATGTCGGTCCGCCGGTCGATGGAGTGGAACTCGATATCTGCGATGGTGAGCTACGCGTGCGGGCTGCAAGCGTGGCGTCGAGGTCGATCAGTGAGGCAGGCCTGCGGCCTCTACTGGATGCAGATGGGTTCCTGCCTACTGGAGACGAGGCGAATTTCGTCGGTGGTCATGTACATCTCGGTGGGCGACGTAGCACCTTTCTCAAGGTCCATGGCCATCGAGTGGATCCGACGGAGATCGAAAGCGTGCTCCGTGAGCTGGCGGGTGTCGCCGAGGTCGTGGTGCTGGGGATTCCCGACGAGGTCGCCGGTGAGCGGATCGTCGTTTGTGTGGAACGAGTTGGGGGAGAAGCCGTGGACGAGGATGAGCTGTGGGATGCGTGCCGGGAGAGCCTGTCGCCGCACAAATACCCGGCGCGAATCGCCGCCTTCGAGTCCTTGCCTCGCACCCCGTCCGGGAAACCGGATCGGGCGGCAATTCGGGCACAGCTCGATTCCCAGGCCGCCGACTGAGCCCGGGATGGAGGGTAGCCTTGTTCTGCACCCACCTGTCGACGACGCCGTCTCGGGGCCTGGAGCGGCGATGGCGGCGGCCTGGAGGTCCCGGCAGGGTTGGCGGGCGGCGCGTTCTGGCTAGCAAGGATGCTGCCGGGATGGGATCCCGCTGGTCGATCGCGAGGCCACACGCGCCCAGCCCCGGGGGCTCCGCTGGACATTGACCTGCAGACTCCTCTGGCATCCGAGGCGCTTGACCCGATAACAGACGTCGGCGGAACTTCTCCATGGAACCTCAAATCACGCAACTGGTAGCTCGGGTCATCCGAGAGAACACCGGCCTCGACGTGGT
>JAYZDB010000246.1:0-15188 GCA_036338025.1 Planctomycetota bacterium | reverse complement strand
TCCAGAAATTTTCGAAGGGGTGACGGACAAGCTGTACCGCAACCGCGGCGACGGCACCTTCGAAGACGTCAGTGCAAAAGCCGGCATTGCCAGCGAGGCATCGAACGGGCTCGGGGTGATCGTCGAGGACTTCGACGATGACGGCTGGCCGGACGTGTTCATCGCCAATGACGGGGAGGCCAACCATCTCTGGATGAACCAGCAGAACGGCAGGTTCCGCGAAGACGCTCTGGTGCTGGGTGTCGCGGTCAACGGTACCGGCTACGTGGAAGCGAGCATGGGCGTGACGGCTGGCGACATCGACGCCGACGGCGATCTCGACCTGTTCATGACCCACCTGCAAAACCAATCCAACACCCTCTATCTGCGCCAGGGCGACTGGTTCGTAGACGGCTCGAATAGCAGTGGCCTGGCGACGCCGAGTCTTGAGTACACCGGTTTTGGGACCTTGTTCTTCGACATCGAGCACGACGGCGACCTCGACCTGGTGATCGGCAACGGCAGGGTTACTCGCGGCGATCCCTTGACGGAGGTCGGCACGGATGCGCTATGGAATCGATACGCCGAGCCCAACCAGGTCTTCCTTGGCGATGGCGACGGCAAGTTCAGGGATGTGTCCAAGACCGAGAGTTCATTCTGTGGACTGGTCGAGATCACCCGGGCGCTGGCGGTCGCCGACCTCGACGCCGACGGGGACCTGGATCTCGTGGTCGCCAATTGCGGCGGATCGGCCCGGATTCACGAAAACATCGCGCCAAAATCGGGGCACTGGTTGGTGGTGCGTGCTTTTGACAAGGCACTGCACCGCGATGTCTACGGCGCGGTCGTCCGGGTGCACGCCGGCGGGCGCGTATTCCGGCGCACGGTGGGGCCGGGCAACAGCTACCTCTCAAGCGGCATGATCGCGGTTCACGTCGGACTTGGTGCGGTATCGGCCGTCGACCGGATCGATGTCGACTGGCCTGGCGGTACGAAGGAGACGTTTCAAGGTGGTGCCGTGGATCGATCGCTGAAGCTGATACGCGGCGAGGGCAAACCGCGATGAAATCCAGGCGCAGAAGAATCTTTGGCTGGCCTGGCCTGGCGATCGCAACGCTGATGGTGGGTGTGACGCTGGCGCAGTGCAGCAGCAGGTCTGCTGTGCCAATGCCGCTTCTCGACGGAGTCGAATCGGGCGTCGCCAGCAAGGTGCGAGCTTGCCGAGACGCGGTCGTAGCCGACCCGTCGGTCGACCATTGGGCGCGCTATGCCTTGACCCTGCACGCTCATCGGATGTTGACGGAAGCCGAATTCGCCTACCTGCAGACCGCCGCTACCGGCGACAGCGCCGCGGCGTTCGAGTTTCTGCACCTCGCGGGGATGGCGGCGATGGTAAACAGCCGGCCGGCGGCCGCCTTGCAGCACTTCAATCGCGCGCTGAGCCACAAAAGCGACTACACCCCGACCCATCTGCACGCGGCGATCGTGGCCGAGCGCCTTGGACTTTTAGACCAGGCCCGCCAGCACTACGAACGCGTGAACGCCTACGGTCGGTCGAGCCACGCCTGTCTGGGTCTGGGTCGTCTGGCCTTGGTTGACGGCGACGCCAAGGCTGCTCTCGCGTACCTGCGGGAAGCGCTGGTGATCTACCCCGACCACCACGAGGTCCACGAGGCCCTGGCTCGCACCTACGCTCGTCTGGGTGAGCGGGACAAGAGTCGAGCCGCCGCCAAACGTGCTGGTGATCATGAGAAAGTGACGCAATTCGTCGACTCCCTGTTCGCCAAGGTCGAGGCCGAAGCTGTCGATGTTCAGACCCTCTTGATGCGCGGAAATTGGTTCGCCGAGAACAACGACCAGGCCAAGGCGATCGAGCAGTTCGAGCTGGTGATCGCCGAGCGGCCGCAGCACCCGGGTGCGCACCTCGCGCTAGCGAGTGTGTTCTACAGCTCGGGGATGCTGGCCCGGACACGAGTGCACGTGGATCTACTCCTCGCCCAGGATCCGCAACAGCTGCTCGCCCTCGAGCTGCGGGCACGGCTCCTGATTGACCTCGGGGAAACCCAGGCGGCGAAGCGCGATTTGCAAACCCTGCTCACCCGGCAGCCAGCCCACGAGTGGGCCAGCGCGGCGCTCAAGAAACTGCGCCGGAGATGAGGGCCGGCGGAGATCGCTTGAGCGGTCCGGGAGGGTAAGGCGTGGCCAGGAGGTCCACCACGACGGCGGAATCCTGGTCGATTGGATGCACTCCGAGCACACTGCCTGAGCACCGTACGGCGCGAGCGACCGGGGCCGGAGGCGGCTCGGCGGTTGCAAAAGTCGCCGGCAGATCGGTCGTGACCGGACCGGCTCCCGAGGGTAGGATCCCGCGGTCTCGTAACCCTCTCCCAGTCCTCAAGTTTGGCGTCTTCATATACTCATGATGTGGTTCTGGTAGGTGGTGGCGGCGCCGGCCTGCGCGCGGCGATCGCCATCGCAGAAACCGACCCGGGGCTGCGCGTGGCGGTTGTCTCGAAGGTCTACCCGATGCGGAGTCACACGGTCTCGGCGGAGGGCGGCGCGGCGGGCGTGATCCGACCGGAAGACAGCCTCGAGGACCACGCCCACGACACCATCTCCGGCGGTGACTGGATGTCCGACCAGGACGCGGTGGAGATTTTCATCAAGGAGGCCCCGGAGGAGTTGCTGCGCCTCGAACACTGGGGTTGTCCGTGGAGCCGTGAGCCCGACGGCCAGGTTGCTGTGCGCCCGTTTGGTGGCATGAAGAACATGCGCACCTGGTTCGCCGCCGACAAGACCGGCTTCCACATGCTGCACACACTCTTCCAGACCTCGCTCAAGTACCCGAGCGTGACCCGCTACGACGAGTGGTTCGTGACCAAGCTGCTGGTCGACGAGGGCCGTGTGCAGGGCGTCGTCGCCGTCGACCTCATGTCCGGCAAGGTCGAAGCGATCACGGCGCGGTCGGTCATCCTGTGCACAGGAGGCTGCGGGAAGGTCTTCTCCTTCACCACCAACGCCAACATCAAGAACGGTGATGGCATGGCTCTCGCCTACCGGGCCGGTGCTCCTCTCAAGGACATGGAGTTCATCCAGTACCACCCGACGGGTCTGCCGTTCACCGGCATCCTGATCACCGAGGCGTCCCGGGCAGAGGGCGGTTTGATGATCAACAAGGACGGCTACCGCTACCTGCAGGATTACGGACTGGGCCAGCCAGAGTCGACGCCAGTGCTCCGCACCATGGAGCTGGGGCCTCGCGACAAGCTGTCGCAGGCCTTCGTCAAGGAGCACGAGAAGGGGCGGACCATCGAAACCCCGTATGGGCCGGTGGTGCACCTCGATCTGCGGCACCTCGGCGAGAAGAAGATCGACAAGAAGATTCCGTTCGTGCGCGAGCTGTGCATGAAGTACCAGGGCATCGATCCGGTGAGCGACCTGGTTCCGGTTCGCCCGGTCGTGCACTACATGATGGGCGGGGTGCACACTGATGTGCACGGGGCGACACCGCTGGCCGGGCTGTTCGCTGCCGGCGAGGTCGCCTGTGTCAGCCTCAACGGCGCCAACCGCCTGGGGTCCAACTCGCTGACCGAGCTGCTGGTGTTCGGCGCTCGCGCCGGCCGGGCCGCGGCCGAGCACGCTGGGAGTGTCGGTGAGCTCGGCTCAGCGGTGCTCGACCAGGCCGAGGACGAGAAGCGTCGGCTCGAGCGGGAATACCTACACAAGTCCGGTGGCAAAGAGCGACCGGCGGTCATCCGCGCAGAGATGCAGGCGGCGATGGAAGAGGGCGCTGGTATCTACCGGACCGGCGCGGGACTGCTCAAGGCAGCGGAGAAGCTGCAGGAACTTCAGGAACGCTTCCGCGATGTCTCGATCGAAGACGACAGCCGGACATTCAACACCGAGCTGCCCGCCGCCCTGGAGTTGTCATTCATGCTCGATGTGGCCGAGTCGGTGATCCAGTGTGCCCAGCGGCGCGAGGAATCGCGCGGCGCGCACCAACGCACCGACTTTCCGGCTCGCGACGACGAGAATTTTCTCTCCCATTCCTTGATCTACCGCAATCCCGACGGGTCCTCGAGGCTCGAGGGCCTACCGGTCACGATCACCCGCTGGCCGCCAGCCGAGCGGGTCTACGGCAACTGATAGCCCATGGCTGACACGATCACGATGCAGGTTGCTCGCTACCGTCCTGAACAAGAGACGGAGCCCACCTTCCAAGAATACGAGGTGCCCTGTCATCCTGAGTGGGTGGTCCTCGACGGTCTGAACCACATCAAGGATCACATCGACGGCACGCTTTCGCACCGTTGGTCGTGTCGGATGGGCATCTGCGGCAGTTGCGGCATGACGGTGAACGGCGAGCCGAAGCTGACCTGCGCGACCTTCCTGACCGAATACGCGCCAGGTCCTATCCGTGTCGAACCGTTGCGCAACTTCCCGGTCGTCCGCGACCTGGTCGTCGAAGTCTCTGACTTCATGCGCAAGCTGACCGAGGTCAAACCCTGGATCGTACGCGAAGAAGACAAACCGCTGTCCGAGGGTGAATACCTGCAGACGCCGACGGAGCTTGAGGACTACAAGCAGTACAGCATGTGCATCAATTGCATGTTGTGCTACTCGGCCTGCCCGGTGTACGCGCTCGACCAGAAGTTCATCGGCCCAGCCGCGATTGCCCTGGCGCAGCGCTACAACCTCGACTCCCGCGACGAGGGCGAAGCGCAACGGCACGAGATCCTCTCACAGCACGAGGGGATCTGGGGCTGCACTTTCGTTGGTGATTGCACCCGCGTCTGCCCCAAGAAAGTCGATCCGGCGGGCTCCATCCAGCGCTACAAGCTGACCGCCGCGCTGAAGCAACTCAAGTCCTTCCTCATGCCATGGGGAACCAAATGAGCGGACGGCCAGAGAACCCCAAGAACCCCGACTACCAGATCTACCACCCGCGCTGGTACCGGCCCGGGGTGTCGCCCTACTGGTGGCTGCATCGGGGAACCTACGTGGCTTTCATGCTGCGTGAGGTAAGCGCCGTCTTCGTCGCCTGGTTCATCGTGTATCTCTTGATGCTGATCCACGCCCTGAGCCAGGGAGCGGACAGCTACCAGCAGTTCCTCGGATGGTCGGCGGGCGTCGGCATCTTGATCCTGAACATCGTCACGCTGATTTTCGTCCTCATCCATGCCGTCACCTGGTTCAACCTGGCGCCGCAGGCGATGGCCGTACGACTTGGCGGCAAACGCGTCCCTGACATCCTGATCTCCGGCTCGAACTACGGCGCCTGGGCAGTGGTGTCGGCATTCCTGGTCTGGCTACTCGTCGGTCGATAAATGGGCAAGAAGACCTACGAACCGCTGTTGTGGTTGTTGTTCAGCGCCGGCGGCGTGATGGCCGCGCTGCTGATCCCGATCCTCCTGTTCATGTTCGGCGTGGCGTTCCCGATCGGCTGGATCTCGCCTCCCGACCACGCCCATCTTCTCGCCGTGATCAGTCATCCGCTGAGCCGCGCGATCCTGTTCCTGCTGTGCCTGCTGGGCCTGCTTCACTGGGCCCATCGCTTCCGCTACACGCTGTACGACGGATTGCAGATCAAGCACCTGGACGAGGTGATCAACCCATGCTGCTACGGAGCGGCGGTGATCGGCGCGGTGGTGGCAGGCTACGTCATCTGGAACATTCCCTGACTGACTCCCTACCGGCACCGCCGAATGCTGTACCGGGTGGTGAACTCCTTCGGCTCCGTGGCGGTATTGCATGCAACATCCGATTTGCCGTGATGACTAGAATGCCTGAGCTATGAAGAAGGTGATCCCATACAAGCACTACGATGGCGCGCTCAAGGCACTCGACAACGGCGGCCGCTTCTACAACCTCTTCACCAAGGCCCGGGACGAGGAGGTCTCACCGGCGGAGTTGGCCAAGGTTGCCGGAGTCTTTAGCGACCGGCAGAAGATGTTCTTGTTCCTGGAGATGGCGGTGCACGATCTGGAGGAGGCCAACAAGCAAAGCCTGTACGGCAACCTCTCGACCAGCCTCAGGGCCGAGCACGCGGAGCACAGGCCGCAGGCCTTGCTCCCGTCCGAGGCTGACGAGCGCGGGGTGGCTGCCAAGACGGCTATCATCACCGGATATCCGCGCTTCGTGACCGACAAGACGGTCTTCAGCGGCTTCATCATGGTGCCCATCATGGCGGGCAAGACGATGACCTTCATGATGATCCCGATCACGGATTGCTATGACGTCTACGAACTCAGCGACGAGGTAAGCTCCAAGAAGACGTTCATCGCCAACGTCCGTGGATTGCCGCGTTTGCCGGCGGTGCTCTCTCGATTCGGCGGCATCCTCAAGGAGACCTCAAGGGACGAAAAGGGCGAGCAGAAGGACCGCCTGTTCCTGGAGGGTATCTACTACACACCCTTGGAGGGACTCTCCCCACAGACCGGGGATTGATCGTGGTCGGGCCTTACGAGCCCGGTTGCTTCGACCGGCCACGACCAGCAAACTGGCGGATCGCTGCAACCTTACCTGCCACCGCGAGCACTCCGTAACCGACAGTCCACGCTACTGATTGCGTTTCGGCCCAGGCATACCAGGCCCCGAGCGCTGCCAGGATGGTTACGCAGGCCGCGATCGCAGCTAGCAACATCGAGCGTCGTTGGTTGAACAGGCCCCAGACCACCACGCAAACGGCGGCGATCATGGCAAGGAAGATGAGTGTGCTATCAGGATTCATGTGGGCTCTGATCTACAAGTAATCGCCGAGCGTTACCGCGATCTCTTCGGGTGTTGTCTTGGGTTCGTAACGTGCTACCACCTCACCGGATCGATCCACCAGGAACTTGGTGAAATTCCAGGCGATATCGGCATTGCCGTCGGGATCCGGGTGCGCGGACTTCAGCAGCTCGTAGAGCGCACAGGCGTCCTCGCCGTTGACTTCAACTTTTGCGAACATCGGAAAGTCGACGTCGTACTTGGACCGAGCAAATTCTGAGATCGCTTCATTGCTCCCGGGTTCCTGCGCGCCGAACTGATTGCAGGGGAATCCCATCACGGTGAAGCCGTTCGCCTTGTTGTCTTCGTGCAAGGTACGCAGACCTGCGTACTGGGGCGTCAGCCCTCACTCGGTGGCGACGTTCACGATCAGGCACACCTGATCGCGGAACTGCGAGAACTCCACGGATTCGCCGGTAATCGCTGCCATCTCCAAGTCGTGAAACGTTGTCATGATCAATTCCTTGGCTTGGTGGCGACAGTATCTGCACTGCCTTCCACTCTAGAAAAACACACGGTCACGGGCTCTGACCCGCTCGCCGTTTCTGTTCGATGCGCCCGGCGAGCCAGGCCACTACGAGGTAGAGCGGGAGTTCGACGACCATCCAATCGGGCCCCTTGAACATCGTCATGGCCGCGATTCCACCTGCGAGCGACAGCACGCCGATGATCATCGCGAGCAGCATGGGGCGAGATTCGCCGAGGCGCGCTGCGACCCAACCGCCGACGAAGGCCTGGCCCAGGTGGGCCAGGATTATCATCACATAGGCGGAAGCCGGCAGGGTGGCGAGGTAGGCATTGAATTGTTCGGAATCGTTCATGTCCATGCCTGCTGGCATGGGGTTCAGCACCTGCACGTTGAGCTGGATCAGCCCCATGTTTACGGCCATCCCCAGCGCCAGTCCGACAATCACAGCGACTATGTTTCGAAGCATGAGATACCTCCTGGATTTCGAGACCGGGCACAGCCTAGCACGCGGGCTACCGCATGCTCGTGGTAGGCTGGAAAGAAATGATCCGTGCAGAACCAAGGACCTGCAGGCGTTTCGAAAAGGCGTTCAAAGCCGCTGATCCAGCGAAGGCTGGGACACAAAATCCAGGCTGGCTCAGATCGGTCTGGAAGTGCCGGGGACAAGGGATTACTGCTTAGCGGCGCAGGCGGGGAGATCTCCTGCGTGCACCGTGTGCGTGGTAGAACGCCCTTGTCCGCCCGCGAACCAGGACCATCGTGAGCATCGCTGAACTACTCCAAGATTACCCTGTCACATACCAGACGCCGGTCGCCTGGGGCGAGATGGACTCGTACCACCACGTCAACAACGTGGTCTATTTTCGCTACTTCGAGAGTGCGCGCCTGGCCTATTTCGACCAGGTCGGTTTCGCGGATTTGAAGGAGACCTCTGGTATTGGTCCGATCCTCGCATCGACCAGTTGTCGGTTTCGTTTGCCTCTGCGCTATCCCGACCAGGTGACTGTCGGCGCGCGTGTTACCGATATCGGTGAGGACCGCTTCACCATGCTGTATCGCATTGTCAGTCATGAACTGCAGGCGGTTGCCGCTGAGGGAGAAGGGATGATCGTGACCTACGATTACCACAAGTCTGCCAAGGCCCGGCTGCCTGATGCCATCCGCACCCGGTTGGAAGCGCTCGGCTGACCGGCGCTTGGGGTATGATCGCAGCGATGGAGCAGTCCGAACTCCAGACCCTGATTTCCTCCCGCCGCCAGGGCTGGTCGATGCCGCAGCCGTTCTACACGGATCCCGCCATCCATCTTGTGGACGTGCAACGCATCTTCCGCCGGCACTGGATCTTCGTCGGGCACTCCTGCCAGATCAAAGAGCCGGGGGAGTTCTTCACGGTCGCTATTGGCGAGGACTCCTTGATTCTGATTCGGGGCGACGATGACCAGGTGCGTGCCTTGCACAATGTCTGTCGGCATCGTGGCACCCTCATCAGCCGCCAGGAGTGCGGCACGGCACGACGCCTGGTGTGTCCGTACCACCAGTGGAGTTACGAGCGCGATGGCCGCCTGGCTTCCTGCCGCGGGATGCACGAGGAGATTGATCGCGAATCCCTGGGCTTGCTGCCAGTCCACATAGAAGACCTGGAGGGGATGCTGTTCGTCTGCTTAGCCGACACGCCGCCGGACTTTACCCCCGCGCGTCAGGCGATGTCGCCGGTGCTCCAGCCACAACGCATGGGCGAGGCCAAGGTGGCGAAGATCGTTGACTACGATGTCGCCGCCAACTGGAAGCTGGTCTGGGAAAACAACCGCGAGTGCTACCACTGCAACGTGAACCATCCACAGTACACCAAGGCCAATTTCGACCACTTCAACTCTGATGACACCACGGCACGGATCCAGGGTCGCATCGATGCGGCTACCGAGCGTCACATGGTGCAGTGCGAAAAACATGGCTTTGAGGTCACGCACCGGGACACCGGCATGGCGAACTTTCCCGACCAGGGTCAGTGGTTCTCTGCCAACCGCACAACCTTGGTCGATGGTTACGTGAGCGAGACGATGGATGGCCAACAGGTGGCACCCTTGATGGGTGACTACACCGAGGCGGATGTCGGCACGATGCGCTGCCGGACGGTGCCGAACATGTGGAACCACTCGAGCTGTGATCACGTGGTGAGTACGCGTCTCCTGCCCACTGGCCCGAACCGCACCCAGGTGCGGGTGATTTGGTTGGTGCATCCCGATGCCGAAGAGGGCCGTGATTACCACTTGGACAAGCTGATGCCGTTTTGGCAACTCACCAGCGAGCAGGACTGGGAGTTGTGTGAATTTGCGCAGACTGGCATCAGCTCCAGCGCCTACCGCCCCGGCCCCTATTCCACCCACAAGGAATACAACGTCGACGCCTTTGTGCGCTGGTACCTGGACGCAGTGGCACAATGAGCGAGCAACCAAGATCTGCGAATATCGTTATCATTGGCGGCGGTGCCGTGGGTTGTGGGGTGGCATATTCGCTGGCGAAGGCGGGCTTGGAAGATGTCGTGCTATTGGAAAAGGAGCCGACGCTGGCGGCAGCCACCTCTGGGCAGGCGGCTGGTTTGGTGGGGCAGGTGCGTAACAGTGTGGAGCGCACCAGGCTCGCGATGTGGTCAGTAGAGACCTTCAGTGAACTGCAAGCCGACGAGATCGCCGATCCCGGCTGGCGGCAGGTCGGCTCTCTGCGGGTAGCCCTGAATGCCGAGCGCGTGCAGGAATTTGAGCAGATGAAAGCGGTGGCCGACGAGGCTGGACTGGCGACGGAGTTCATCGACCCGGTGGCGGCGGGGGATTGCTGGCCGCTGATGGACTTCTCGGCTGCCGAGGCAGTGCTGTGGTGTCCGTCTGACGGCTACCTGCAGCCAAGCGATCTCACCATGGCCTATGCGGCGCATGCCCGGCGCATGGGTGTGCAGTTCCTGACCGACATGCCAGCGCGCGCCATCCACCTGGATGCCGGACGTGTGGTAAGTGTGGAGACAGCTGGCGGTAGCATCGCCTGCGAGACCGTGATCAACGCGGCCGGTGCCCATGCGTTCCATCTCGCGCAAAGCGTCGGACTCGAGTTGCCGATCGTGCCGGTGCGCCATGAATTCTTCGTGACCGTGCACGCTGACGGCCTCGAGCCAGGCCTACCGGTGGTGCGCATCCCCGACGCCGCCTTGTATCTGCGAGCGGAAACCAACGCGCTGTTGTGCGGCGGTTGGGAACCGGAGGGGATGTCTAACGATCCGCGTGGCTTCGAACTGCGTGCCGAACTACCTGCCATTGAGCCAGATTACGAGGTGCTGAGTTGGTTCGCCGAGCAACTCGCGCCGCACCTGCCGAAGGTGAATGAGCTCGGCCTACGTAGCGTGTTCCGGGGTTGGCCGACCTTCACGCCGGATGGTCGGTTCATCATCGGCCCTAGCGCGCGCGTGCCGGGCCTGGTGATGGCCGGCGGCTGCAACGCCCACGGCGTGTCTGGCAGCGCGGGCATCGGTCGCCACGTGGTCGAGTCGATGTTGGAGGACACGCCGTCCGAGTACGTCCGGAGCCTCTCACCGAACCGTTTTTCCGAGAACGATTGGAGCTGGGAAGTCGCCCGCCGTGAGGCACAACACGTCTACGAGACGTATTACTGCCTGGGACATTGACGAGCCGCGCGTCTGTGGGTGGCGCTCGCAGGGTTGCGGCGTTTCGCAGCCACCGAGCCCGGGTTATGAAGCAATTCCCGACCGTTGGCCTTACGATGCGCCGGTTCCCTCGGAGTTCGCCATGAAAGCACTTGCCACCCTTGCCGTCTCGCTCCTCATCGTCGCGTCGTTCGGCTCTCCCGCGATGTCACAGAGTTCCAATGTGCGTGGTACCGGTTGTCCCGGCGCTCCATACCCCACCGTGACAAGGGCGCGGATTGGCCAACCAGTCACATTTGCCTTCCCGGCCAGCATGTCCAACACCGTGGTGCCGTTCTTCGTGCTCGGTTGGAGCAGTGGGAACACGCAGTACTGGGGTCGTCCCCTGACCTGCGTCGACAAGTGTGGCTTCTACCCGGCACCGTTCTTCATCACCAGTTTGCCGCCAGCGACCCGGAATTTGACGGTCTTGGTTCCGAACGACCCGACGCTGTTCATGACCTGCTACTCGTTCCAGACCGCCGGCGCCGATCCGGTCAAGGGTTGTGTGAACCTGCACGGTGCGGTGAGCTTCTGTATCGGCCGCTAGGCTGGTTGAGTCCGTCGGCGGAGCAGGTACCAGACCGCTAGCAGGATCACCAGCAAGAGGCTGACTCCACTCATCGCCAGGCCGGCGTAAAAGCCCGGGGTCACGTATCGAAGCTCGACCTTGGCGGCTTGTGCGGGCAAGGCGATCATCCGCTGGAACAGGTTGGCGCGCCGAATCTCCGCTGGCTCGCCGTTGACGGTCGCGGTCCAGCCGCTCATGAAGGTATCGTTGAGGATCAGGTAGCCAGGATCGCCCTCCGCGACCTCGAGCAGGAGGTCGTTGGTCTGGTGAGCGATCGGAAACCGGACCTTGCGGGAGTTGCCGGGCACCGCGTTGCGATGCGGATTCTCTCCGAGTGCCGCGGCGGTCGATGGATCGAGGATCGCGACGTCCCGTGGCTGGAAGGTCTCCTTGATCAACTCGTCGACGATGGCGTCGTCTTCCGCATCTGGGGTCAGGCCTTGGCTCACCGACCTGAAGTCGTGCACCACCCAGGCGCGCGGCAGCGGATGCGGACGCTCGTAGATGTAGAAGTGCCTGGTCTTGACCTCGGCGTTTTCCGGACCCGACAGGATCGGCCCGACCTGCTTGCCTGCGAACTGCAGCTTGTTCTCGGACAACAGGAACCGGATCCCCAGCATGTCCCAGTACGGCAGCCTGAGGAGTTCGGAGTCTCGCACCGACATCGGCCAGGTGTTGCGTGCCAGTTGTTCCGGGCCGTAGAGCTTGCGGAACGGCAGGTGCGAGCGGCGGTCGACGAAGGTGTAGGCCTGCTGATCCCGAATGTGTTCGTTGAGCAGGGTGTCGGGCGGCAGTTGGGATGGCAGGGTGACCGGGTTCTTGGTGCCTTGAGGGTCGTGCGCCCGCATGATCGAGAATCCGCCAGCCTCGGCATACTTGTCGCGTTGCTCACGCAAGAACTGGTGGATCGGGGTTTCGTTGAGCGGTCGACGCATCAGGGTGCGGCCGGTGTTGAGGGGAATGCCGAAGCTCAGCAACTCGTAGCCGGTCATGAAGAACGCCAGGGCCAACACTGCCAGGTGCCCGCGCTTCCACTTGAGGACCGTGGGTAGGGCCAGGAACAAGGTGGCGCAGAGGAACGAAGCGATCGCCGCCGTCGAGAAGTTGTCGACCATCTGCCCACGTGCCATGGTCATGTCTGGGCCCATGAAGCGTGCGATCTGGTCTGGCAGGTCATCCAGCGGGACATGCGGAAAGCGAGCCGCAAACTTCTCCTGCAGGCTAGGAGTGAAGGCCGCCAGGATTTGCTCAGGCGTGTGGTCATGCGCCCACCAGGCCAACCAGGTGAAGGTGGCGCTCACCGCGTAGCCACCGATCGATAGTGCATGACGTAGCAGCGGCCCAATCCGGTGGATTTCCTGTATGCCGACCGCCGCGAGGTAGGCCACGAACATACACATCGCACCGGTGTAGCGGGTCGGTGGAACCAGTCTGAACGGCGCCTTGGACAACAGCACCTCGGTCATCGGGTGTGCCGTTGCGATCAGCATCAGGCAGGCCAGGCCACCGATGATAAAGAGCCGGAGCGGTGTCTTCTTGCCGAACAGGCCGATGACGGCCAGGAAGAGCGTCAGGGTGCCGACGAAGACCGTGTATTCGCAGAAGTTCAGGTTGGGATTGAAGATCGTGCCGGCTGGGATGCCGTCCTGGGGTAGCCAGGAGGTGCGGGAGTAGAGCAGCCAGAACAAGGGTGAATACTCGTCCCGCAGGCCGCCGACGTGGTTGATGTGCGGGTGGTTGAAGATCGTCGGGCAGAAGTAGCCCAACCAACCGGCCGGGTCGTAGCCGCCCGAGGCCAGGACGTTGCCCGACGGCGTCATGGTCCGGTTCGACTCGGGGAAGAACTCGAGTGCCGGCATGGTCTGCACGGTGCCGAGCAGGACCCCGAGCAATGCACCGGCTGCGATGGTCATCGCCAGGCCGGATGTCAACTTGAAGCCACTGCCTGGTAGGTGACCAGCCAGGCGGTAGACCGTGAATGCAACCGCGATCAGGGTGGCGGCGATGGCGAACGGCGGAAAGCCTGCCGTGTGGGTCATGAACATGCACCCGATCAGTCCGAGCAGTGCCGGTATCCGTCGCATGCCTTTGTGCTGGCAGATGGCGCTGATCGACCACAGCAAGCCCGGCAACCAGATCAAGGCGTTGATCCGTTGGTAGAAGTGCAGGTTGACGGTCAGGGTTCCGCTGAGCGAGAAAGCCAGGGCACCGAACAGCGCCGCCGGTACCGAGAGTCGGACGTGGATCAGCAATCCGTACATCAGCAGCGCAGCGATCGCGATCGAGAAGAAGGCGCCCAGCGCCAGGTCGTCCACCGGGTCGCCGTTGACCAGCATCATCCAATTCAGGGGGTACCAGACCCCGAGGATCGAGGAGGCCCAGGCGCTGGTGCCGGAGCGGGAGTATGGATTCCAGTGCGGGAACTCACCGCGTTCGAACTCGCTCTTCAGGAAGCGTAGTTCCGGCACGAACATCGCCGGGATCTCGGTGACGATGGTGTTGTTGTTCTCGGTGGTGGCGGCCAACTCCGCCTCATCCATCATGGTGGCGGCGGGGGCGAACTGGGCGATGTCCCAGGGCACGTAGCTGCGATCACCGATCAGGCAGGGCCACAGCAGGATCAGGGGCATCGCCAGGAGCAATGCGATGGCTGCGACGTGTGAGGCGCGGCGATTCACGGTGTGTTTGCTGCGGGTTTGCGTCTCGAGAACCAGAGCATGAAGAAGATCCCAAAGATCGCACCCAGGCTGACCCACTGTGGGCTGCGAACCCGGATGCCGTTGTAGCGGAACACTACCTCGTGTTGGCCCGCATCCAGGTAGACCGCGCGGAGGTAGTGGTCGGCAGGGTAGACCTTGACCTGCTCACCGTCCACTTCGGCGGTCCAGCCAGCGTCGTATGGGTCCGCCAACCTGAGGTACCCGTCGGCCGAGGCATGGACGGACACTTTCACGACCTCGTCGCTATGGAGGGTGATGCTGACCTGTGCGGGTGGATTCGTCGGAGCGCCCGACACGAGCCTGGCCCCGGGGTCCTCCAGCACGACGGTGGTTCGCGGGTCGTGTTGCCGGTCAGCCAGTCGGGCGAGTCGGGCTTTGCGATCCGTCAAGATCTCGACCTTGTGTACGAAGGTCGCCCGCGGCAGGCAGGTGGTCCGGCGGTACAGCCGGTAGCCCGGAGCCAGTCCGCTCGGGGTCGCATCGATCACGACGCCTGGCAGATTGAGTTTGAGCGGTGTCAGGATCCACTCGATCCCGATCAGGTCGGCCAGCGGATGGCTGAGCGAACGGGGGTCGCGCAGGCTGTTTACCCCGGCGCCGCCCAGGACCACGCTGATCGTCTGACTGCTGGGGTCGGGGGGTTCGAGCGCGAGGAAGTATTCCTCCATCCGGGCGGATGGCAGCGGGCTGTAGCCAGCCAGGTCCTCGACACCCCAGAATCCGGCCATGTTGGGGATCACCGGGGTGCGCAGCGCTGCCGCGTCCCGCGGCGCCATCAGACGCTGCAGGCGTGGCCGGACCCCGTTGGGTCGTTCGGCCTGTAGGATCGGCTGGAGGATCTTCGGGGGACGGTTCAGGCGTTCGAAAGGAATCGCCACGGTGGTACCAGCGCCCAGGTAGAGGAGCTCCGCCAGGCTGGCGAGAATCAACAGTGGGGCGGTGTGGCGCCCGATCCTGATCAGGGCCAGGATGGCGAGGATGCAGGCTAGCAGC
>JAYZDB010000245.1:0-8755 GCA_036338025.1 Planctomycetota bacterium | reverse complement strand
GGCACTACGGCAACGAGTTCATCTGCGTCGACCTGAAGACCAACAAGCAACTCTGGAAATACGTCAACCGACAACAGCCGTTCTTTTCTTCACCGTCGCTCAGCAGCGATCGGGTGGTGTTCGGTGGGCGCGACAAGTGGCTGCACTGCGTCAAGCGTTCGGACGGCACGCGGCTTTGGACCTTCCCGACGCGCCGGAAGATCGATGGATCGCCGGTGATATGTGGTGACAAGGTGGTGTTTGGGTCGGGCGATGGCCGCCTCTACACCGTCGGTCTGGATGACGGCAGGCAGATAGCGCAATACGAAATTGGAAGGCCGATCCTGTCTTCGCCGGCCGTCGCCGGGGGGATGGTGCTGGTTGGTAGTAACGACGGGGTTC
This sequence comes from Planctomycetota bacterium, assembly GCA_036338025.1. Lineage (GTDB taxonomy): Bacteria > Planctomycetota > UBA1135 > UBA1135 > UBA2386 > JAYZDB01. The sequence continues at coordinate 8,374 of JAYZDB010000245.1, read as the reverse complement.
TCTACGCATTCCGTACCCGGCCAGATTCCGATCAGAAGGCGGATGACAAGGCAGGCAACACCGGCAAGAGGTAGTTGTAGTCCAATGCGGTTCATGTTGCTGACACCCGGAACGGGACACTTCTACTGCGGGAGTTGTTTGCGGGACAACACCCTTGGGAATGCGCTACGGGAGATCGGACACGAGGTCGACATGGTGCCCTTGTATCTGCCGCACGTCTTGGAGGGATCGACCAGCGCCGGACCTGTGCAGATGGGTGGCATCAACATGTACCTGCAACAGAAATCGCGGCTGGCTGGCAAGCTGCCTCGGTTTGTGACCAGGCTCCTGGATCGACCGGGCTTGTTGCGTTGGGTTTCGCGTCGTCGCAGTCTGACCGACGCGAAGCTGCTGGGGGCGATGACCCTTTCTATGTTGTCGGGAGAGTCCGGGCACCAGCGCGTGGAACTCGACAAGTTGGTCGCCTGGGCGAACTCGGTATCGCCGGGTCCTGATGTCATCGTTCTCTCGAACATGCTGCTCAGCGGGATCGCCCGTGGTCTGGGGGATGCTCTGCAAGTTCCGGTCATCTCGACCATGCAGGGTGAGTCACCCTTCCTGGATGCCCTGCCGACCCCGTTTTCAGAGCAGGCCTGGGCGGAGTTGCGACGTCGTGTCGTGGACATAGATGCGTTTGTGGCTGTCAGTAGCTGGTATGGGGATTTGATGCAGAAGCAGCTTGCTGTCCCCAGCGAGAAGATGCACGTCATCTACAACGGCTTGGACCCGGCGGATTTCACCGCCACTCCGCCGCTCTTGGCGCAGCGCCAACCTGCCACGATTGGTTACCTCGCACGACTATGTTCGGACAAGGGTGTCGACCTCCTGGTCGATGCCTTTATCCGCCTGAAGGCTCGCGACACGGTACCTGGACTTCGTCTCTGCCTTGCTGGTGTGCAACTCGCTGAGGACATTGCCTTGATGAACGAGTTGCGGGCGCGGCTACAGGAACAAGGAGTGGCTGATGACGTCGAGGTTCATGCCAACGTATCGCGCGAGGAGAAGTTGACGCTGCTCCACAAGTTCTCCGTCTTGTCGGTTCCAGCCACCTATGCGGAGTCGTTCGGCCTCTACCTCCTGGAGGCGATGGGTGCCGGTGTGCCGGTTGTGCAGCCTGATCACGCGGCGTTTCCGGAGATCCTGGAGGCTACGGGCGGTGGCGATCTGTGTGCGCCGAACGATGCCTCGGCGCTTGCCGAGTCTCTTGAACGCCTGTTGCTCGACGGCGAGCGTGCCCAGCGTCTGGCGGATGTCGGACGCCAGGCGGTTCTAGTGCGCTTTCCCGCCGAACGGATGGCCAGGGAGTTCGCTGACGTCGGTATCATGCTCACGCGGTCCCAACGGAGTTGAGACCAACGACAAGGAACCCGCATGCCTGACGACGATAGTTCAGCCGTACTGCTCCAGGCCCGAGGGCTTGCGCAGAACTTTGATTCGCTCGAGGTGCTCCGGAGCATTGATCTTGACGTCGCTACCGGTGAGTCGGTTGCGATCGTCGGGCCCTCGGGTTGTGGGAAGAGTAGCCTGCTCAATATCCTCGGCGGTTTGATGATGCCGAGTGCAGGCTCGGTCTCGATTGAAGGAGTGCGTCTCTCAGAGATGACGCCCGACGAACTGGCCGCGTTCCGCAATTCGCAGATTGGCTACGTGTTCCAGGCCCACCACCTGTTGCCACAGTGCACCGCGTTGGAGAATGTCCTGATCCCAACCCTGGTGCGGGGCGTCGCCTCCCGGCAGGGCGCCGAGGCTCGCGCCGTCGCGCTGCTGGACAGCGTCGGTCTCGGTGACCGCTTGTCGCACCGACCGTCCAAGCTCTCGGGCGGCGAGTGTCAGCGGGTGGCGGTGGTGCGGGCGCTTATCAACGGCCCTCGCTTGCTGCTCGCAGATGAGCCGACTGGTTCACTCGATGGTGAAGCTGCCGATCGACTCGGAGAACTACTCGTTGATCTCAACCACCGTGAAGAGGTGACCTTGATTACCGTGACTCATTCCGATCGTCTGGCTGCGCGCATGCAGCGGACCCTCAAGCTGACGGGTGGCGCCCTGACCCAGCACACGGTTGGCGGATGATCGGGCTGGTCCTGCGCAATCTACGGTTCTTCTGGCGCAGCCATCTATGGGTGGTGATGGGGGCCGCGACCTCCGCGGCAGTTCTGGTTGGTGCCTTGTTGGTTGGTGATTCGGTACGCATGAGCTTGCGAGATCATGCGCTCAGTAGGATCGGTTCTGTAGACACCGTTCTGCAAGTGCACGAACGGTTTTTCCAGTCTGACCTCGCGGACCGGTTCGTGAAGGACTCGGGCCTCGCCACGGTCGCGCCGGTTTTGGCCCTGTCGGGGATCGCCAAGGATCCCGACGGGGATGGTCGGGCGGGCATCGTCGAGGTCCTGGGCGTTGACCAACGGTTTTTTGCGCTGGGTCCCCGCCAGCAGTCTCGCGCGCCGCCGGGCCCGGGACGTGCGTACATCAACCAGCGCCTGGCACATCAACTCGGTGTCGCCAGGGGTCGTACGATCCTGATCAGGGTGGAGAAACCCGGGTTGCTGCCGCGTGAGATGGCGATGTCCACTGTCGAGGACGCGTCGTTCGCGCTGCGCGTCGAGGTCGAGGACATCCTGGTCGACTCGGAGTTCGGGCGGTTTGGTTTGCGGGCGAGCCAGGTTCCGCCGTTCAACTTGTTCATGTCCCTGCCCTGGTTGCAGACGCAACTCGAACTCGAGGGCAAGGCGAACCTCTTGTTGGGCGGTGGTGCGTTGCCATCCAGCGAGCTTACCGCCAGTGCCAATGCCGAGTTGCGCGGTCGATGGAGTTTGCAGGATCTGGAGGTCCGCCGACGCGCGGTGCCCGATGTCGGGTTGACGGAGATCCTCAGCGACCGGGTGTTCCTGGATCCGGCGGTCGTGGACGCAGCGATGGGCTCGGGAGGGGAGTACCTCGGGGTGTTAACCTACTTCGTCGATGGTCTGCGGCACAAAGACCGGATGACGCCTTACTCGATGGTCGCGGCTGTCGGTCCCTTGACCGTGCCGGGGCTCTCGCGGCCGACGCCGCCCAAGGTCGCTGCTGCCTACAGGAGCCTGTTGCCCGGTGACGTACCAGCCACCGGCATTGTCTTGAACGCATGGTGCGCGGAGGACCTACAGGCCAAGGTCGGGGATCCGGTGGCGCTGGACTACCAGGTACTGGGGCCCGACCTCAAGTTGCACAAGCGTAGCAGGGAGTTTCAGGTGTCTGCCATCCTCCCCCTGGAGGGGGCGGTGGCGGATCAGAGCCTGATGCCGGCGTTCCCAGGCCTCCACGACAGTGAAAACTGCCGTGACTGGGAGACCGGGTTCCCGATCGACCTCGACAAGATCCGAGACAAGGACGAAGAATACTGGGACGAGTACCGTGGGGTCCCAAAGGCCTTCGTCACGCTGGCGGCCGGGCAGGCCATGTGGCAGAACCGTTACGGGGCGCTGACTTCCTTGCGGATCGACACCAGCGAGCTGCCTGCCTCGCGGGTCCTTGCATCCAAGGTGGAGCCCGCCGAGGCCGGGTTCTTCTTTCGTGACGTGCGGGCGGAGGCGCTGGCGGCCGGGACCTCGGCGACGGACTTTGGTGGCTTGTTCCTGGGTTTGAGTTTCTTCCTGATCCTGGCCGCCCTGCTGCTGACCGGTCTGTTGTTTGTGTTCGGGGTCGAGCGCCGGGCATGTGAGATCGGGTCCTTGTTGGCGATGGGGTTCCGCCCCCGCGTGGTGCGGAACATGTTCCTCGTCGAAGCCTTGGTGTTGTCCACGCTGGGTAGCGTCCTGGGCGCGGGGCTTGGCTTTGCTTACACCGCCGGTCTGCTACGGGGGCTCGATACCCTGTGGCAGGGAGCGGTGGGTAGCACCAGCCTGACGTTCCACGTGCTACCGATGACCTTGGGCCTTGGAGTGGGTATCGCGATCTTCGTATCGCTCGGCGCGATCGCATTCTCGATGCGCCGCACCTTCGGGACTCCGGCGGTGGATCTGCTGGCGAGCCAGAACGGAATCCCGCGGTCTGACACCTCGAGCCGCGTGGGCCGGGCCAGCTCCGTGTTGATGTTTGCGGCGCCCCCAGCGGCAGTCGGCCTGGCGGTGTTTGCCGGAACGAGCCCTGAGCAGGTGGTCGGTGCCTTCTTCGGCGCCGGCGCTCTGCTCCTGATCGGGATGCTGGCAGGCTGCCGTCGCTGGCTGTCTCGTCTGGCGAACGCCGGAGCCGCTGGTCACACCGCCGGGCTGTCTTCGTTGCGGCGTCTGGCCTCCCGGAACGCCGGCCGACGGCCCGGCCGTAGCCTGCTTACCATCGCGATGTTGGCCAGCGGCACCTTCCTGGTAGTCGCGGTGCAGTCGAATCAGCTGGCGCCTCCGCGTGACGCCACCCGTCGCGATTCTGGTACCGGGGGCTTTGCCTGGTTTGGGCGGACCTCCTTGCCGGTGCTGCGTGATCTGGGTTCGACCGCTGGACTCGAGGCCTTTGGATTGTCTGCGGAAGACCTGGAGGGCGCGAGCATCGTTCCCATGCGTGTGCATGAGGGTGATGATGCCAGCTGCCTCAACCTCAGCCAGGCCCGGCTGCCCAGCTTGCTCGGGGTGGCGCCGCAGGCTCTGGCGACCCGCGGCGCGTTCGCATTTGCCGGGCAGCTTGAGGCCACCGAAGGCAGCCCTTGGGACTTGTTGTCCAAGGACTATGGGCCCGGAGTCGTGCCAGCGGTCGGCGACGCCGCCAGCGTGACCTGGGCCTTGCACAAAGGGCTGGGCGACGGGCTGTCCTATCGCGATGAGCGTGGCCAGGAATTTGAAGTGCGGATCGTGGGGACGGTCGCCGACTCGATCCTGCAGGGATACTTGTTGATCTCAGACCAACACCTACGTGACCGGTTCCCCTCAGTCAGTGGCTACGAGATGTTCCTCGTCGACGCGCCGCCGCGACGCGCTGTCGCTATCGCCGAGATCCTGACCCGCGCGTTGGAGGACATCGGATTGGAATTGACATCGACAGCGGATCGCCTGGCTAGCTTCCAGGCGGTGCAGAACACCTACCTGCTGATCTTCCAGGTCCTCGGTGGGCTGGGCCTGCTGCTCGGTTCGGTCGGGGTCGGGGTGGTAGTCCTGCGCAATGCCCTGGAGCGCCGCAGCGAGTTGGCCTTGCTCAGCGCCGTTGGTTATTCGCGTCGCAATGTGCGTCGTCTGGTGTTCTCGGAACACGGACAACTGCTCGGGCTGGGGATCGGAGTCGGGGTCATCGCGGCCTTGCTGGCGGTGTTACCCGGGACTGGTACGATCGCGGTCTGGCCGATGCTGGGTCTCATCGGATTGGTAGCCTTGAGCGGCGCTGTCTGGGTCATGCTGGCGACGGCCTACGCGACGCGCGGAGAATTGCGCGGCGCCTTGCACGAAGATTAGCGCCTGGCGATGCCGAGCATCTCAAAGCGGCAGCCGCGCAACAGCGTGGCGCAGCCCACGAAGGCGCGGGACGGAAACTCGTCGTTGAACCGTCCGCGGTAGATGGTGTTGAAGGTCTTGTACAGCCCGAGGTCTGTGCAGTAGACCTGCACCTGGACCAGGTCGTCCATACTCATCCCAACCTTGGCCAGGGTGGCGGCGAACGCATCCATCAACAAGCCGGCTTCCACGGTCGGGTCAGCGGGCGCCTGACTGGTCTCCTTGTCCAGGCCCAGATGCCCCGAGACGTAGAACGTATCACCGATCAGGACACCGCTACTAAACGGAAGGTTCGCATCAGCGGCGCTGGTGTATTGGCGTGGCGCCACGCAGGCAGAAAACAGCAGGGCTGACAAGAGGGAGATTCGTAGCATGCGTCTCGGATAAAGGGTCAGATGTGCAGCGGATAGAGGTAGCACGCCTCGATCGTCGAAGCACGGTATTCGGTGGGAAAGTAGGCCAGGGATGAGAACTCGCATGGTCCTGGGCTGTGGCTATGATGCGGTCCCCTTAAACGATTTCAGTAATGTCATGAAGCGAACCACCTCCGGCCTCGAGTTTTCGACGCTTGGTCTTCAGATCATGTGCCGCGGATTTTGGATCTGCTTGGTCGGCTCGTTGGCCACTGCTCCACACCTCGCTGCACAGGATCATGCCCAGGCTGCCAGACCCGCAGCGGGTGTGCAGTCGACTGACACCAACTGGCCATCGTTCCACGGACCGGGTGCCTGTGGATTTGCCACCGGGCACAAGACTCCGGCCAGGTGGGATGTTCAGAAGGGCACGAACATCGCGTGGAAGACCAGGTTGCCCGGGCTTTCGCATGGCTCCCCGATTGTCTGGGGTGACCGGATCTACCTGGTCAACGCGGTGCGAGACGGTGAAGGCAAGGCCCCGCTCAAAGTAGGCCGCTACGGCAGCATCCAGCCGGTCGCTAACGACACCGTGCATACTCTCCAGGTCCTGTGCCTCGACAAGCGCAGTGGCAAGGTCTTGTGGACGAAGACGGCATGGAAGGGCATCCCCAAGATCGCACGACATCCAAAGGGCAGTCACGCTGCCTCGACCCCAGCGACCGACGGCCAACACGTCGCGGCGTTCTTTGGATCCGAGGGTCTCTATGTGTACGACGTGGCTGGCAAGCTGCTTTGGAAGAAGGACCTCGGCGTTCTCGATTCAGGGTTCTTCCGGGTCAAGAGCGCGCAGTGGGGTTTTGCGAGTTCGCCGGTGATCCACGCGGGTCGGGTGTTCGTGCAATGCGATATCCAGGACCAAAGCTTCTTGGCGGCGTTCGACGTCAAGAGCGGTAGGGAAATTTGGCGGACAGATCGTGAGGAGGTGCCGACCTGGGGTACGCCGACGATCCATGCGGTCGGCGATCGACCACAGGTCATCGTCAACGGTTGGAAGCACATCGGCGGCTACCATCTCGATACTGGCAAGGAGCTCTGGAAGGTCGTAGGCGGGGGAGACATCCCCGTGCCGACGCCGGTGGTCGCGGGCGGTATGGTCTACATCACCAACGCCCATGGTCGCGCCGCGCCGATTCTCGCGATCTCGACGGCTGCCGAGGGCGAGTTTTCGATGGACGCCGATGAGAGTGATCACATGGTCTGGAGCGTCACCCGGGGCGGCAACTACATGCAGACGCCTGTGGTGGTAGGCGGGCTCCTGTACTCCTGTCGTGACAACGGCGTGCTGACGTGTCGTGACGCCAAGACCGGCGAGGAGTTCTACAAGAAGCGCCTGGGGCCCGGACGTACTGGATTTACCCCGTCCGGCGTCTCGGCTGATGGAAAACTCTATTTCCCGAGCGAAGAGGGCGAGGTCTACGTGGTGAAGTGCGGCCGGGAATTTGATGAGATTGGCATGAATGAGCTGGGTGAAATCACCATGGCCAGCCCTGCCATCTCGGGCGGGATGCTCCTGTTTCGTACCCGCGGCCACCTGATCGCGGTGGCTGAGAGACCCTAGGGGCACCGCGATCTGTCGCAGGATCGTGTCATCGTCCCGTGCGTCAAAACTACCTGTTTGTGAAACTTCACTGGGGTCTAGACTCTTCGCTTCCCACTAGCCCTTATCCTTTCAAGACAATGAAGCGTACTGCCCTCCATGCCCTCGCCGTTCTGCTGACGACCGCTAGCACCTTGGCCTTGCCAGGCCAGGACGAGGAATTCGACCAGGTCAAGCTCGAGCAACAATTCACCGAGTTGATGACCGGCTGTCGGATGGTCGGTTTGTTCACTACGCGGGATCCAGAGAAGAAACCGCAGCGCGATTCCTACACGATCCTCAAGGTCAAGAAACTGCGCGACTCCAAGTGGCAGTTTGTGGCCCGCGTCGAGTACCAGGAAAAGCCGATCACGGTGCCGTTGGTTGTCGATGTGAAGTGGGCAGGAGATACGCCGGTGATTCAGGTGACCGACCTGAAGATCCCGTTCCTCGGTACCTACACGGCGCGGGTGGTTGTCTACCGCGGTGAGTACGCCGGTACCTGGGCTGGTGTTGGTTACGGCGGGCAGATGTACGGCAAGATCGTACCTCCACAGGGCAAGGGCAAGAAGAAGACCTCCGCTGGCAACTGGCCGAGTTGGCGTGGGGCCGACGGCAGCTGCGTCGCTGCCAAGGGCAGCAATCCACCGGTCAAGTGGAGCGATGACGAGAACATCAAGTGGAAGGTCGAGGTCCCCGGCAAGGGGAGTTCTTCGCCGATCATCTGGGGCGACAAGATCTACCTGACGACAGCGGTCGAGACCGACGTAGAAGGTACTGCGGCGGCAGGCGGCGGTGCGCGCAGTGGCCGACGAGGCGGAATCCCCGGCTTCACCTCGTCGCGTCCGACCAAGATCCACGAGTTCGTTGTCTACGCACTCAACCGCCAGGAC
>JAYZDB010000244.1:0-9046 GCA_036338025.1 Planctomycetota bacterium | reverse complement strand
GTCAGGCCTACTCCTCCATGATCTCCTTGGTCTTCTTCGCCAAGGCCTCGGTCACCGACTCCTCGTGGACTTTCAGCTTGGTCTGGATGTCGTCATGGAGGTCCGAGATGTTGTCCTCGGAGAGGTGGGCACTGGACTTGGCGCCATCCGCGGCCTTGTTGGCGTCCCGGCGGGCATTTCGCATTGCCACCCGGGCCGCCTCGCTGATCTCCTTGCAGCGGTTCGAGATCTTGCCGCGCTGCTCCTCGGACAGGGGCGGCAGGACGAGGCGCAACTGCTTGCCCTCGTTGCTCGGGGTCAATCCGAGGTCCGAAACCAGGATCGCCCGCTCGATTTCCTTGATCGCCGACGGGTCGAAAGGCTTGACCAACAACTGCCGGGCCTCGGGTACCGAAATGTGGGCAAGCTGATTCAGCGGCGTCGGACTGCCGTAGTAGTCCACCTTGATCTGATCGACTAGAGCCGGCGCAGCCCGGCCGGTGCGGATGGTCCGGAGTTGGTCGGCCATGTGCTGCATGGCCCGCTCCAGTTTCTCCTCGAACTCCATCAAGATCACGGACACAGCGTCTTGCATCAACGACTCCAACGGCATTCCTGCCGGCACGGACAAAAGCCAGACTCAGCAACCAACTCGCCGAGCCAACCGAGAGGCTGCCATATCCGGCAGACTGTCTCAAGGCTCACGCGCATCCAGATCTACGTTTTGACGATCTCAATCCCTGGACATGGTGACCCAGGTACCGATTTCGACGCCCTCGATCGCCTTCATCAGGTTACCGGGCTGGAACAGATCGAACACCAGGACGGGCATTTCATTCTCCATGCACATGGTGAAGGCGGTCAGATCCATCACCTGCAGACCCTGGTCCAAGGCCTCCCGGAAGGTCAAATGCTCGATCTTGGTAGCGGCCGGATCCTCCTCTGGGTCACCGGTGTAGATGCCATCGACCTTGGTTGCCTTGAACAGGGCATCGACGTGCAGCTCCGTTGCGCGTAGGGCGGCGGCGGTATCCGTAGTGCAGTATGGGTTGCCGGTGCCGCAGGCCAACAGGACCACGCGCCCACGACTAAGGTGGCGGTCTGCGCGCCGTCGGACATATGGCTCCATGAATGAGTTCATATCGACCGCGGACATCGCGCGAGTATCGAGACCGCAACGCTCCAGGGCATCCTGCATCGCCAGGCAGTTGATCGCCGTCGCGAGCATGCCCATGTGATCCGCGGTACCACGGTCGACGCCAGCGTCCGCCAGTGCCTTGCCACGCATCAGATTGCCGCCCCCGACTACCAGCGCCACCTCGACACCAGCGGCATTGAGTGCCTGGATCTGCTCCGCCACCCCATCGATCTGCTGCGGATCGATCCCCAACTCGCCCTTCGTGGTGAGGCTCTCACCACTGATCTTGAGTAGAAGCCGGCGGATCTTCGGGGCGTTGGGCAAGCTATTCTCCGAGTTGCAACCGGACGAACCGACGCACCTGGATGTTCTCACCAATATGGCCGACAAGCTCGCGCCGAATCTCCTCGACGGTCTTTTTGTCTTCCTTGACCCAGGGCTGGTCCATCAAACAGTGCTCGGAGAAGAACTTCTTCATTCGGCCATCAACGGCCTTATCGATCACTTCCTGGGGCTTGCCGGTCATCTGCTCGGCGGCCTGCTCGGTCAGGAACCTGCGCTCCTCCTCGATGTCCGACTCACTGACCTGATCGCGGTCGAGAAAGCGTGGCTTGATGGCGGCAATGTGTAAGCACAGGTCCTTGCCGAACGCCTGGAACTCCTCGTTGCGCGCCACAAAATCCGTCTCGCACGCCACCTCGGTCAACACCCCGAGCTTCTGGTCGTGGTGGAGGTAGTGGAAGATCACACCTTCCTTGACGTCCCGCGACGCCTTGGCGTCGGCGGATTGCAGACCTTTCTTGCGAATGATCTCGGTGGCTTTTGTCATGTCGCCACCAGCTTCGATGAGGGCCTTCTTGCAGTCCATCATCGGAGCGCCACTAGCCTTGCGCAGTGCCATCACAGTCTTTGCTTCGATATCAGCCATTTCGGTAGGAATCGATTTCGTCGGGCTCCGCCCGGATCTTGAAAGCCGGAACGGACGGGCGTCCGTCCCGATCCTGAGCCACCGCCACGCCGGAGCTCATTAGGATTGGAGAATACGTTGCGTTCTACTCGTCTGTGGTCTTGTTGCCATCGTCGGAGTCCGGCGAAGGCGTCTCGGAAGGAGTGTCCGTAGCCGCTTCCGCTGGCGGTGCTTCATCGGCAGGCGCTTCCGCATCAGGTGCGGGTGCCGCCGGGGCATCGTTGGCCGGAGCATCCGTTGCCAGAGCGTCGCTTGCCGGAGCATCGCTTGCGGGAGCGTCACTTGCGGGAGCGTCACTTGCGGGAGCGTCACTTGCAGGAGCGTCGCTTGCGGGAGCGTCACTTGCAGGAGCGTCGGTTGCGGCGGGAGCGTCGCTTGCCGGAGCGCCATCTGCCGGCGCCGCCGCAGCCTCGTCCTTACCTCCTCCGAACGATACTTGATCAGAGTGACCACCGTGCTTGTCGGCAAAACGACCGGTCGAGGCTCGACCGAGGCGACCGCCGGGCTGAGGGCCGCGCTGGCGGCGCGGACCACGCTCTTGCTTGCGGCCTTCGACAACGCGGGTGCGGGCGTCGTCACCGGCGGCCCGCTGGCTCTGCGCCAAGTCGTCTTCGGTCATCCCAGAGCGGCCCTCAAGGATCGCATCAGCCAGCTTGCTGAGCAGAAGCTGCACGGAACTCATCGCGTCATCGTTGCCCGGGATCGCGATGTCCGCTTCGCGGGGATCGCAATCGGTATCGAGGATGCAGATGACCGGAACGTTCATGCGAGCAGCCTCGCGAATCGTGATGTCCTCGCGCCGCGGGTCGACCACGATGATCGCACCTGGCATCCCATGCAACTCGCGAACACCTTCCAAGTTACGACGGATCTTCCGCATTTCGCGGCGCATCGTCGCCTGGTCCTTCTTCTTGTAGTTTTCAATCGAGCCGTCGGCTTCGAGACCCTCGAGTTCCTCGAGACGTCCCAAGCGATCACGAATCGTGTTGAAGTTGGTCAGCGTACCGCCGATCCACCGCTCGGTGACGGCTGGCATGTTGCAGCGCTGTGACTCGGCTTCGACCACCACCCGCAGTTGGCGCTTGGTGCCAAGAAACAGGATCTGAGCCCCGGAGCCAGCGAGCTTACGCAGGAAGTGCGTCGCCTGGTACAGACCCCGTATCGTCTCCTTCAGATTGATGATGTGAACCTTGTGCCGCTTGCCGTAGATGAACGGCGCCATTCGCGGGTTCCACCTGGCGGACCGATGTCCGAAATGAACGCCTGCGTCGATGAGTTCTTGAACGGTGACTAGTGGCACTGGTAGGTAGGTCTGATGGGGATTTAGGGACTATGCTGGTGAATTGAAGGGCGGGAATTCTATGAACGGCCTCCCCAGGTTCAACCCCGGGTTTCCAGATCGCCCTGGGATGCTACCATTCACCTACGACAGATCTCCCTCCAATGGCCACAGCGGCCAACCCGGCCAACTGCCGGGCTGTAACCCAGGAGGCCTGGAGGCTTCCTTGCTGCTGACGGTGTTCCGAATAAGACCATCCGACCAGCGGAATTGGGAAATCTTTGCTCCCCGAGCCAATCGACAAGCCCGCCAAGGAGGGTTTATCACTAGATCCATGGCACCCCCGCCAGACTGGCCCAAACCCGGGTCCAGCAACATTTTGACAGCCCAAGATCCCGCCGACGACCGCCGGTCCCTGCAGACCGAAATCCTGGTGCTCAACCACCATCGGGACGAGATGAAGTCGACCCTGGCAACCCTACGCCAGCAGGGCTACGGCGTGACTGAGACCCAGTCGATCATCGAAACCCACCGGGTCCTGGCGAAGGTCCGCCCCTCCCTCATCCTGCTCAACCCGCTAGTGCTGCAGCCAGGTAGCATCGAACTCGAGCTGCTCGAGGACGTCCAACGAGACGATGACCCGGTCCCGGTCATCATGATTCTTGAGAACCTCGACACGGTCCACGCCGCCGCCCGCAGCCAGATTCCGATCCGGGACTTCATCACCAAGCCGTTCGCAATCGAGGAACTCATGCACCGGATCGAGCTGAAGTTGCTGTCTCGCAGCAAACTGCTCGAACTTCAACAGCGTGCTACCGAACTCGAGGGCCAGGTCCTCGAGGACTTCAAGACCGGCCTGATCAACGACCGCCACTTCAAGTCGATCCAGGCGATCGAGTTCAAACGGGCCCAGCGCCACGCCACCCCGCTGTCCTTGTTGCTGGTCGACGTCGATGACTTCAAGGCCGTCAACGATTCGACGGAGTATGCATTTGGCGATGAAGTACTGATCCACGTCGCGCACAGCATGAAGCAGACGATCCGGACCACCGACTATGCCGCGCGCTTCGGCGGCGATGAGTTCGCGTTACTGCTCCCCCACACCACCCCGGAAGAGGCGGTGCTGACCGCCAACCGTGTGAGGCGCGCAATCTCCAGCTTGCAGGTCGAAGACGGTAGCTATTCCATGCACGTCACGGTCTCGATCGGCGTGAGTACTTTCGATGGACGCAGCCGGATCACTCTCGAGGACTTGCGGCATCAGGCCAACAAGGCTCTGCACGAGGCAAAGTTGCGCGGCAAGGACCAGGTCTGGTTACACTCCGCGTCCGATGACTCGGAGTCGCCGAACGCCAGTTCGGACACCTCCGAATCAACCAGCCAAGAATCCGCCAACTGAGACCTGGCCCAGGGTCACTGATCGCCTGCTCCGCCGCGATGAATCTCCTCCTCCTCACGGCCGCCGAAGCCTCCGACCAACCAATCCGTCTACGCGACAACCGCGCCCGCCATATTCGCGAGGTCTTGCACGCCAGCCCCGGAGACCAACTGCGGGTCGGCATCCTCGACGGCGCGCTGGGCCGTGGGGTCATCCGTTCGGTTTCATCTTCGACCGTGACCCTCGAATGCCAGTTCGAGGACGCCGCTCCACCACCCAGCCTGGACACCCTGGTGTTAGCGATTCCGCGACCATCGGTCTTGGCCCGCTGCCTGACCCAGGCGGCGACGCTGGGCTTTGGACGCATCCTGCTGATCCGGAGTTGGCGCGTCGACAAGAGCCACCTCAGCAGCAAGGTGTTGGAGGAGTCAGCGCTGCAGCAGTTGCTGATCGACGGCCTGTCGCAGGGGCAGCGGACCCACCTGCCAGAGCTGCAGCGGTTCGACCTGTTCAAGCCCTTCGTCGAGGATCGACTCGACAGCGCGGTGCCGGCCGGCCACCGTTTCGTCGGCCACCCAGGCGCCGAGACTGCCACCGCCAGCCTGCAGATCGGCCGCGCGGCGCCGTTCACCCTGGCGATCGGTCCCGAGCGCGGATTCATCCCATTTGAGATCGATGCCCTGCTGGGACGGGGGTTTCAGGCCGTGCATGCAGGCCCCAACCCGCTCCGGGTCGAAACCGCGATGGCTTACCTGACCGGCCAACTACATCTGCTGCGCAGCCAATCCACAGGCTAGGTCCCCACGAGGGTGGCGCCTATCCTCACCGACATCATGGCAGACTCCCCGCAAGACACCCTCGCCGTCTTCGAACGCGAACGTTGCTCGGCGATCCTCCGCACGCCCTACGCCGAGGCGGTCGTACCCGCCCTGCAGGCAGCCGTCGACGGAGGCTTCAAGATCATCGAATGCACCTTGAACACACCGGGCGCGCTCGATGCGATCCACGAGTTTTCACGTCGTTCCGACCTGTTGGTCGGTGCCGGCACGGTGCTCGAGATCTCGGAAGCGGCGGCGGCGGTGGAAGCTGGCGCCCGCTTCCTGGTCTCGCCGGTGTGCGATCCGAAAATAATCAATTGGTGCGTCGAGCACGGAGTCGTGGCGATCCCGGGCACCTTCACCCCAACCGAAATGCTGACCGCTCACCGGGCGGGCGCAGCGATCGTGAAGTTCTTTCCGGGCCCGTCCGACGGGCCTGCCACCGTCCGCATCATCCGCGGTCCGCTGCCGTTCTTGAGAATCTTCCCGACCTCGGGGGTCACCCTGGAGAACGCGGCGGCGTTCCTCGACGCAGGAGCCTTCGGCCTGGGTTTCGTCAACTGCCTGTTCGAGGGCGACGACCTGGCGGCCGGGCGGTTCGAGGTCATTGCGGAGCGGGCCCGCCAGATGACCGAAGTCGTAATCAACCACGGATCCTCCTGCCTGTGAGATAAAGACCGGACGCGATCACCCGCATCCACCTCTGGGCAAGGCACCGGGGACTTCTCAACAAACTCCGCCAGGAATTCTGCCGTAGAACGCCTGCTTCAGGATTCCTGGGCCGCCGCGACCAGGGCGTCGACGACCGCCTGCAACTCGGATTCCCGGAGTTCGGGGAAGATCGGTAGAGCCAGGGTGCTGGCCGCCGCCGCTTCGGCGACCGGGAAATCACCGACCCCGTAGCCGAGCTCCGCAAAGCACTCCTGCTGGTGCAGGCACAGGGGGTAGTAGATCTCCGACCCGATGTTCCGCTCGGCGAGGCGCGACTTGAAGGCATCCCGGCCGAGTCGCTCCGGGATCCGGATCACGAACTGGTTGAAGGTATGCCCGACCGTGCAGGTAACCGGCAGGCCAATCCGTCCGCCGACCTCGAACTCGCTGGCGCCGTTACACATCGACGGCTGCACGACCCCGACGTCGGCAGCCAGCAGGGCTTCGGTATAAAAGGCAGCGTTGTCACGACGCCGCGCCGCCACTGCATCGATCTGCGGCAGGCGCAGCCGCAACAGCGCGCCCTGGATCGCATCCATGCGGAAGTTGCCGCCGACCTGCTTGTGGTAGTACTTCGGACCGTGACCGTGAATCCGCAGACTGTCCATCCGCTCCAGCAAGTCCTGGTCACCGGTGGTGACCAACCCGCCGTCGCCAAAACCACTCAGGTTTTTGGTCGGATAGAACGAGAAGCATCCGACGGTCCCCATCGCACCGGCCCGCCCAGCTGAGCACTCCGCACCGATCGCCTGCGCCGCATCCTCGATGACCGGCAAATCGTGCTGCCTGGCGACCGCCAGGATCGCCGCCATGTCGGCAGCCTGTCCGTAGAGGTGGACGGGCATGATCGCCTTGCTGCGCTCGGTGATCTTGCTCGCCAGGTCAAGCGGACACATGTTGTAGCAACAGGGCTGGCTATCGACGAATACCGGCCGGGCCCCGAGCCGCCAGATCGTGCCGGCGCTGGCGAAGAAGGTGTAGGTCGGACACAGCACCTCGTCACCCGGACCGATTCCCAGGGCCATCATCGCCAACAAGAGCGCGTCGGTGCCCGAGGACACACCGAGAGCGTGGTCGACCCCGAGGTAGTCGGCAGCCTCCCGCTCAAAGGCCTGGACCTCGGGCCCGAGGATGAAGTAGCCGCTGTCCAGTACGCGCGCAAAGGCCTCCCGGTAGGCGGCCTTGTCGGCCTCCGGGACGCGTTGGAAATCGAGCAGGGGCACGCTGCACCTTGGGTCCGTCATCGCCAAACAAGGCTATCCTCCGCGTCGCCGCCTGCAACAGTACGGCTTGGACCTCCTCAGCGCAGCGCAAGCGGGCTGGAGAGAATCCAGGGTTCTCCTTCGAGGTAGGCTTCGACGCGATAGACCCCCGGGCCCGGGCGCGCCAGCGAGAACGCCGTCCCGACATGCCGCGCGACCTCCTCGCCGGCGCGTAGGATCCGAATCTCCGCCTCGACCGGAGTCCGGACCTGCAGGGTCGCGGTAGTCGGAGCGACATCCCCCATCTCGAACACTTCCGCGCCGCGGGTGGCGTGAAACTGGAAGCCGCTGCCATCGCGCAACAGATCGAACACCACGTAGGTACGGCCCTGCCGGATGCCAGCCACGATCGAATCCTGGTCGAGGCGCTCGGCCAGGACATGCGTCGAGAGCACCCGGAACACCTCCCGGTAATTCCCCAACACCCAGCCGAGCGGCCCCAGGACCCGGATGTTTGCGTGAGCATCACTGCCGCCGATGGCAGGCGAGGGATACCGCGCCATCGCGTCCCAGTGCGCCAGCACCGCCGGGTCGGGCTTCACCAGCTGCTCGAACAACATCGACAGCGGGGTGAACACTGCCCCGAACACCGCCGCCAACTTCGACGCCCGAGTCGCCGCCGCGTGCAGGTTATGGACCTCGACCCCATCGATACCCGACGTCTGCCAGGCAGAAAACTGCTCCGCGTGCCCGACGAACGCCAGGCCCCCCTGGCTGTGGATGTCAGCCAGGTACTCCGCCAGGGTCGCGTGCGGCCGGACGTAGTGTCGCAGCGGAAACGCCAGCAGGGTGCCGCCTGGCACCCGCAACTCTGCGCCGACCATGAACAGCGTATCGCCGCGCATCCCGCGTTGCCCACGCGCGACAGAGTAGGGACTCGGGTGATCGGTCATCACCAGGAAGTCCAGGCCGACACTCTGGCAAGCCGAGTGGATCTCTTCGATGGTCCCGGTGGAATCGTGGGAGCGGAAGCTGTGGCAGTGCATGACGCCCTTGAAGTCATGCAGACCCGAAGCCGACCGCGGTCGGTCGGTGCGATCGACGAACCCCGGCGGCGGCCCCCACATGGTGGTCACCAGCGAGCACCCCCCCAGTCCCGACGTCCAGGCTGCCAGCCCGATGACCGTCAAAAATCGGCGGGCACAGCCGAACCCCCGACCGCAGCCCGCAATCGCCGCACGCACCGGACGTCTCACACGCGGCTGTGACTGCCGTCGCACATCGCCCCGTTGCCCGATCGCTTGCACCCGCACCACGCGACCATCTTCTTCTCCTCGACCTTCTCGGTCACCGGTAAGAAAGACGTACCGGCGTGACTTCCATCACAGTACGGTTGGCCGTCGCTGCGACCGCACGCACACCAGTGGTAGGTTCCGGGCTCGACTTCGAGAACATACGGGAGTTTCTGCGGACACTTGGGCTCTTCCATGGCGCCATAGTGGAGTGTTCGGGGTCACCGGGCAACTGGATTGTGTGCGGCACAGCGCGGGGAGAATCAGCCTTGGGGGGCGGCG
>JAYZDB010000243.1:0-5879 GCA_036338025.1 Planctomycetota bacterium | reverse complement strand
GGGTGGACCAAGGGGTCACCATAGACCTCGCTGGTACTGGCAAGGAGGAAGGTCGCGCCTTTCTCGCGGGCCAATCCGAGTGCCTTGTGAGTACCGAGGCTACCCACCTTCATGGTCTGGATCGGCAACTCGAGGTAGTCGATCGGACTGGCAGGCGACGCAAAGTGCAAGATGAAGTCAAGCGAGCCAGAGACGTGGATGTAATTGGTGACGTCCTGATGCTCAAAACAGAACTCGGAGTTACCCATCAGGTGCTCAATGTTCTTGAGGTCACCGGTAATCAGGTTGTCCATGCAGATGACCTCGAGACCATCGGCAAGGAATCGTTCGCAGAGATGTGAACCGACGAAGCCTGCGCCGCCAGTTACCAGGACTCGTTTCTTTTCGGACATTCGGGCTCTATCGTTGTCGCTTCGCCGACTTCAGGGGTTGGATCTGCAGGGAATTGCCCTTACCCAATGCGAAACTCGCCCCCGACCAGATCACGCGGCCGTCATCACCACCGCGAATCGTAGTGACGCCACCGGTTTTGGACTGCGATACACGACCCTTCAATTGAAGTGAGTCGCTGAGCGGCGCGGTCTTCGCTGGGGTGACCCACAGGCTGATGAACCTGGGTCCGGTGATCTCGCCAGCCCCGACGGCGCCGGAGAAGCGGATCGGACCGCTGCCGACATTGGACACCCGGATACGATCGCCTCGCCGTTCAAGATGCACGACACTACTACTGAACTCCAGTTGCGTACCATCTGGTAAGCGAACGCGTAGGGGCCGCAGCTTTGCAGTCAACCAGACCTTCTCTACGTTGGAGATTTGTAAATCGGCGGTGTGGTCGTTGAGACCGGCGACCTCCAGACTGCAAGGTCCACGGGATCGCACCCCACCGCCATCATGCAAGACCAATTGAAACTCGCCTTTGCCGCGCACCTCAACCTGACCACCAGTCTCCAAGAATCGGAACCGGTCGTAGAACGCCAAGGGCACGAATGCCCGCTCGCCAGTAGCACGCAACCAGACGCGGTCGGTAAGGCGAACCAGTACAGCCTGCGTCGACTTCACCATCCGACCCTTCGTACCGGTGCCAGTCTCGATCCACGATGGCCAGCGATCCTTGTCCGCTGGTCGAGCACCCGGCGCCCCGGCTCCAACTCCACCCGGTTGCTTGGCAGCACCTGGGTAGCCACCGTATCCAGGCACGTTACTCGGATACGTCGGCAGGCCCTCATAACGCGGGAACAGCTGCTGCAAACCTGATCGATAACCGAGATGGAACAGCGTCGGCACATCTCTCGGTTTGGTGCTGAGCGGGAACATCAGCATGTCCTCACGACGCCGCTGTTCAGCCTCGCGCCGCAGCTGTTCCAGCGCTTGCTGGCGTCGGGCTGCCTCACCAGCAGTCTGGCCCTGTTCAAATTGTGCGACGGCCTCGCCTGACAGCGAAGCAAGCACACAAGCAATGAAGAACACGCAGGTCGATCTCATGGCAATCTTTCAGGTCGTAGAAGGACTCCAGCCGACGGGCCCCTCCAGGCTGGAGCCATCGTCGCCCAGTTGCCCTGCTCGGGCAACCTCATCCACACCAGGTTAATCGGCAAACTCCCGACCTTGCCGTGAGGGCAGGTCACCCCTGGCTAGAGAAGAACCGCTCCACGAAGCCCGTGTCGATCTCGCCCTTCACGAAGTCAGAGTGGTTGAGCAGCCGGAGAAACAGGGGGATGGTGGTCTTGACGCCGACCACCTGGATCTCCGCGAGAGCCCGCTTGGCGGTCTGAATGGCCTTCTGGCGGGTGCTACGGTGGACGATCAGCTTGCCGATCATGGAGTCGTAGTAGGGCGGGACCTGGTAGCCCTGGTAGACGTGGGAGTCCCAACGGACCCCTGGCCCACCGGGAGTGACCAAAACCTCGACAGTCCCGGGGGAGGGCTGGAAGTCTTTATCCGGATCTTCGGCATTGATACGGAATTCGAAGGCGTGTCCACGGATCTCTATGTCCTCCTGGCGGAATGCCAGGCGCTCACCAGCCGCAATCCGGATCATCTCCTGGATCAGATCCACTCCGGTGACCTCCTCGGTGACCGGGTGCTCGACCTGAATCCGCGAGTTGACCTCGATGAAGTAGAAGTTGTTCTCTTGGTCCAGGATGAACTCGACGGTACCGGCCGAGTGATAGCCGGAGATCCGGGCAAGCCGCACCGCCGCCTCCCCCATCGCCGCCTTGGTCTTCTCATCGAGAATGACACAGGGACTTTCCTCCAGCAATTTCTGATGCCGGCGCTGGGTCGAGCAGTCCCGCTGTCCAAGGTGCACGACGTTTCCGTGTTGATCGGCCAGTATCTGCACCTCGACGTGGCGTGGCAGTTCGATGAACTTCTCGATATAGACGGTGTCATCACCAAACGCGGTCTTGGCCTCCTGCCGCGCCGAATGAAAACCTGTGATGGCCTCTTCGTCGGTGTTCGCGACCCGCATCCCGCGGCCACCGCCACCAGCCGCCGCCTTGATGAGGATCGGATATCCAATCTCGCTGGCGACCCGCAATACCTCGCTCTCCTGTTCGACCGGACCACCGCTACCCGGCACGGTCGGAACGTCAGCTCGACGAGCCATCTCGATCGCCGCCACCTTGTCACCGGCCACCGCGATGGTCTCCGCGGACGGTCCGATGAACTTGATGTTACAGGAGTGGCATACCTCTACGAAGTGCGCGTTCTCGGACAGGAAACCGTAGCCCGGATGGATGGCATCGACATCCGAGATCTCGGCGGCAGCAATCAACGCCGGAATGTTGAGGTAGCTCTCCGAACTCTGCGCAGATCCAATGCAAACAGTCTCGTCCGCGTAACGGAGATGCAGGGAGCCCTTGTCTGCCTCCGAGTAGACCGCCACTGTCTCGATATCGAGTTCGCGGCAGGCACGCATGATGCGCAGGGCGATCTCACCACGGTTTGCAATCAGGATTCTCCGTAGCACGGATCAGCCTCTTTGAACCCTGAAGAGCGGCTGGCCGAACTCCACCGGCTCACCATTCTCGACGAGGATGGCGACGATCCGACCATTGAGTTCCGCCTTGATCTCGTTCATCACCTTCATGGCCTCGATGATGCAGATCGTCGAGTCCTCGTTGACGGAATCACCGAGCTGGCAAAACACTTCAGCCTCCGGGGAAGCGGCCCGGTAGAAGGTCCCAACCATCGGTGAGACGAACTCCTCGCCTTCGGGATCGGCGGGCGCAGCTACCTCGGAGACCGAAACAGCTGGTGGAGATCCTGGCGCATCGGGGGTTTCTGCGGAGGATGTCGCCGGCGTGAATGGCGTTGTTGAGGCCACAATCGTCGGTTGGTCCTCCTTCAGACGTACCCGAAGGCGACCGCCCGATGCATCTTCCATCTCAACCTCCACCGCACCGGCGTCCACCATCACGTCGATGATGCGCTGGATCTCGGCCACCCGTTGGTCCGTCAACGGTGGCTTGGCGGCCGACTTCGACGGCGCCTTCTTGCGTGACGGCTTGGACGTGGACTTCTTCTTGCTTCTGCCGGAGCGCTTTGCAGCCATGGGATCAGGTCCTCGACACAGGGATTTCTGGACTTATGCCAGATGCGGGCGCCAAGCAAACCGTTTTGCAGAGGCCATTACAAAGGAATCCCCTGGTGTTCACAGATGTTCGGCGATCTGGACTGCATTGAGGGCTGCGCCCTTCAGCAGTTGGTCTCCAACGACCCAGAGGGTCAGCCCTGGATCAAAGGTCCGGCTCTGCCGGATCCGCCCTACCACCACGTCATCCCGACCCGTGACCGAGACCGGCTGGGGGAAGCTCTCGGCACCGGGGTCGTCCTGGACCTGCACGCCGGGAAAGGCCGCGAGGACTTCCCTGGCCAGCTCGGGAGTCACCAATTTTTCGAATTCGATGGTGACCGCTTCACTGTGACACCGCGCGACCGGCACCCGCACACAGGTCACGTCGACCGCAAGCTCCGGCAGTCCCAGGATCTTGCGGCTCTCGAACAACATCTTGTCCTCTTCGCGCGTGTAGCCACTGTCCATGAAGATGTCGACCTGGGGGTAGAGGTTGAACGCCAGCGAGTGCGGCAAGACCTCGGCGTCATAGGGCCGCCCTCCAAGGGCCGCCCGGCTCATCTCAAACATCTCATCCATGGCTCGCTGACCCCCACCCGAAGCCGACTGGTAGGTCGAAACCACCACGCGACGCAGGCTCCCGACCAGGTGTAGTGGTTTCAACACCATCGCCAGGATGATCGTGGAACAGTTCGGGTTCGCAACAATGCCCTGGTGATCGGCCAGCGCGGAGACATTGATCTCTGGCACAATGAGGGGTACCTGCGGGTCCATCCGGAAGGTCGAACTGTTGTCGATGACAACCGCACCGGCGTCGGCCGCCAACGGAGCAAACCGCTGACTGACACCACCGCCCGCCGCGAACAAGGCGATATCAACTCCAGCAAAGGCTCGCTCATCGAGTACCTCGACCGGCACGTTCTCGCCCCGGTAGGTCATGTCCTTGCCGGCAGAACGCGAGGAAGCCAGTAACCTGAGGCTCTTGACCGGGAAGTCCCGACGCTCGAGGGTCTGCAACAACTCCACACCAACCGCACCGGTCGCGCCGACCACAGCCACGGCCTTGTCCATGCTCATCGCAGGTCCTCGCGCTCCCAGGTACCGGAGCGACCGCCCGACTTGTACAACAGCTCCAGGTTCGAAATCCGGATGCCCTTGTGGACCGACTTGCACATGTCATACAGGCACAGGGCACTGACGCCGGCAGCACACATGGCCTCCATTTCGACGCCGGTCTGCCCCACACATTTGACCTCCGACCGGACCTCGATATCACTCTCACCGCACGGCGAAAACTGCACCTCAACGGCGCTGAGGCCGAGCGGGTGACACAGTGGAATGAGACGTCCAGTTTCCTTGGCGGCCTGGATGCCAGCCAGCCGGGCAACGCCTAGGGCTTCGCCTTTCGGCAACTCGCCATCGAACACCGCCTGGCGAACGGCGGCCGTCATCTCAACCACCGCGCGAGCCCGCGCCACCCGCACAGTCTGGTCCTTGCCCGAAACGTCCACCATCCGGGCCGCCCCCGAAGCATCGAGGTGAGTAAGGTCCGGCCGGTCAGGGGCTGCGTCAGGGTCGTTCACGATGGGTCTCTGCTAGCAGGACGACGAGTCTAGGAGGCCACGCCGCCTGACCCCACAGCCTAGTCGGAGGTTTTCGCGCTTCCGGATTACCAGCCAGACTTGGGAGGGGCTCAAGCTACAATTCGTTGAGGCTTCACCCCGACGCCCCGTATACCCTGGGGGGGACCCCCCATAGGAATCCATGGCATCAAGCCGAAGCGCTGGCGAACGGACACTATCTGAGACCCGTTCGGGACCAGATCCATCTAATACTGTTCGCATTCCCCGACCCACCCAACGGTGATACCGATGCATCATCTGCTGTCACGTAGCTGGCTCAGCCTGGCCACCGCTGCCCTCGTCATCGCTCCGAGCACTGCCCAGGGCCTGACGGAGCAGGTCAAGGAAATGATGCAACGCGCGGACCGGGCCCCGCTCAGCCGGGTCTGGGAGATCGGCCGGCAAATGAGCGACCTTGGAGAACGCGAAGAAGCACTCGCCAAGGCAATCCACAGCCAGCTGGAAGGTGCCGGCAAACACGCCCGCCTGGCCGCCGCCGCCGCGCTGCAGGAAATCACCGAAGGCACCGAGTTCGGCAAGGAGATCTTTGCTGCGCTCGAGCCCCTGCTGAAGGCCAAGACCGACGTCCCCACCGTGCAGGCTGCGCTCGCATTGGCGAGTCGCGATGCCTTCTTCAGCCGCCGAATCCAGCCCGACCTGCAGGCGGTGATCAAGCCGCT
>JAYZDB010000242.1:0-16203 GCA_036338025.1 Planctomycetota bacterium | reverse complement strand
CCCACGATCGGCGGATTCTGCCAAGGCCTCGGCGATCTGGCGCCAAACCCCCACGGTGTTCTGCTTGGGACCGATGTAGACGTCAAACAGGTCACCCAGCACGATGACCCGCGTTCGTGCAGGATCTTCGATGCCGGCGAGCAGGTCGCAGAACATCGCCTTCGCTGGTCCACCGCCCTCAGGGATGTGCAGGTCCGAGACCAGGATGGTGCAGGACCGATCATCGTCGCGTGCCGATTCAATCGAGGTACCGACTACTTTGCGTTCGATCATCAACTACCTTTCTCAACTTCGAGGAACAACCCCAAGCTGGAATCCAGGGAGACACTGTGAGTGGTAGCACTGCCAGTCGTCTTCTGGGTAAGAAGATTCTTCAAGACCGTCTTCTTGGGGAATGACAGCTCGATCTCGACCGGACCCCGCTTGATCAGCTTGGCGAGCAACTCCGGCGACTCCAGCGCATTGACCCGGACGGCCAGCAGCTGGCGGCCATCTCGAGCCCGCAATACCATGCGTTCGAGGCAGGTCGGCATACCCTTGGCCCGAATGTAGACCGGCGGCGTGACCCCGGCTGTCCGCAGGACAAACCGCACCCGCCGTCGGATATCGAGCGCCGCACCGATCGCCTTGGGATCCAGACGAACCGACCCGTACTCGCACACCGCCATGTTCAGATAACACGTCCGGCCGCGACCGGCCTCGTTCTCCATCTGGAGGTGGCGACCAGACTTGACGTCTGAAACCGCCGCTCGCAGTCCGTGCTCAGCGACCGCCGCCCCACTCCGCAGGCGAGCCTTCTTGACGGCGCGGCCACCGATGACGAACTGACTGGCAATGCCGGTTCCACGACTCTGGATTCCGAACAGGTCATCGAGGGCTGGTCGTTCCCGGCGGGCCAATCGCTCGTCGTAGAGTCCGGTCGAATGGTCCGCCAGCAGTACTCCACCATCCTCGACATATTTCTTGATGGCGTCCGCTACCGCGTCCGACAGCGCAATCGTAGCTGGCAGTATCAACACTCGAGGTCTGGATTTTCTCAAGGCTGCCAGCAGCCTGGTGGACGAGACCAGCAGTGGTTGCAAGCCGAGATCTTCGAGCAATCGGATCCAGCCGCGACGCGCCGCCAGGCTGGTACTGTGGCGTGCCTCATATGAGGACAGGCGCTTGATCCAGGTATCTCCGTCAGCACGCGAGTCCAGCATCCACCAGGCCCGCACCGATGCCTGCGACTCAAGCATCCAGACATCCGACCGCCGTAGCGTGGCCCCGGCGAACCGGTTCGCCACCGGCTGGAGTTTCCGCAGCGCCTCACTCATCGCCTTGCCATACGCCGTCGGACGGCCCTTTGTGTCAAAAGCCAGGCCGGCACTCCAAACGACCACCCCCGACATTCCGTGAGCGATCAGATCGGCGAGCTGCGCGCGCAGGATCAGCGGATCGAGTCGCCCCTCGGGAGCAAACAGGGTCGCCACCTGGACCGCGTCGGCAGGCGCCAGACACATGGCCAGGTCGCGTGCTCCACCAATGTCGTACACCTCATAGAAGCTACACAGCGGCAATACGCGCGCGTAGTCATGCCCACCATACGCCGAGGGTTGCTGGACGCCGGTCAGACCGATCGGCGGCGCGTCCTCGTGGCGACCCGCCACCTTGACCAGCGCACCGATGACCTGGGCGAACTCGCGATCCATGAACTCGCGGTGGGTGGCCCAGGGTTCCAAGGACTGTGGCAGACGCCCACCGACCAACTCACGCCGCCGGATCCTGTCGGCGGTGAACGGGCGCACCCGACCAAAGCTGGCGAAGTCCGTCCCCCAACGCACATTCAACTCCTGGATGGTTCGATAACGCGCTGTGACAAACCTCCGGAAACCCACCAGACTGGCCGGGGCAAAGCACAGGTCGAGAGGATTGGCGTGACTGGTCACACTGATCTCGTCACCGAGACTGATCGCCCACGGCCGGTGCGGCAAGGTCGCCGCCAGGCGCTTGCCAGCGGTACCCAGGAGTCGCGCCAGGGTTTCGGACTCGGACAGGCACGCCGGCCGAACCAGTGTCGAGTCATCACGCGCCTCGGAGTAGGCCTTCACAACCGGCTGATACTGCGCAGCGCGCAACTCGAGAACGCCCTTGCCGCATAGCTGGTCGTGGTAATAACCCAGTCCGTGAGCGCCCGGTAGCGTCGGGTCATCGCCACCCGAAACGCTGACGGCCGAGTAGCCGGCGGCCTTGACGGCCGCGAAGAACGCTGCATCACGTGGCGGACCGCCGTGCAACCACAGGATCGACTCAAAGCCACCGGCTGGAGCCTGCGCCGTTACGGGAGTGGTCAGGGCTGCCAGGCAGGTCATCAGCCCCAGCCGGCCTATGCCCCGGTGCCTCATTCGATAGCGTAGTCCTTGAGCTTTTCCCACAGCACTTTGCGCGAGATCCCAAGCACGGAAGCCGCCTTGGTACGATGACCGCCAACACTGTTGAGCACTTTCCTGATGTGCTTCCGCTCCGCATCGACAAGCACTTCGCGGAGCGTGAGGATATCTGTAGCCGGGTTGAGAGCAGCACGGCGCGACTTATCGACGGGCAGCAGGTGCTCCTTTTTGAGCACACGGGAACTACCGGCCATGGCGATCGCCTGGGCAACGTGATTCTCTAGCTCACGGACATTGCCCGGCCAGGTGTAGGTCGACATCGCCTCGAGTACATCGGTCTTGACTGTGTAACTGCGAGCACTACCGATGCGTCGCAAGAAGTGCTGAACCAGCAGGGGCACATCACCATCGCGATCGCGCAAGGCCGGCAACTTGATCGGAACGACATTCAACCGGTAGTAGAGGTCCTCACGGAACTTGCCCTGTTTGATCAACTCCAGCAGATCGACCTTGGTGGCTGACACCACGCGGATATTAACCGACAGGGTCTGTTCACCTCCGACCCGTTCAAATTCGCGTTCCTGGAGCACCCGCAACAACTTGACCTGCACCTGTAACGGCATGTCGTCGATGTCATCCAGGAACAGCGTGCCGTTGTTGGCTAGTTCAAACCGGCCTTTGCGCATCTTGGCGGCATCGGTAAAGGCCCCCTTCTCGTGACCGAACAACTCGGTCTCCAACAAGGTGTCCGGCAGAGCCCCACACCCCAGGGCCACGAACGGATGCTCGCTACGATCGGACAGCCCATGCAGAGCCTTTGCGATGCACTCCTTGCCAGTTCCACTCTCACCGGTGATCAGCACACTGGCATCGTTGCTCGCCACCGTCCGCACAATCTTGAACACGTCGTGCATCGAACGACTGCAGCCGACGATGCCGGGCAGCCCATCGTCGCCCCGCAGATCCTCACGCAACTTGCGATTCTCGTCGAGGAGGGAACGGTAGTCCCCGATCCGCTTGAGGCGCTCAACCACCGCCTCGTTGAGGAACGGCTTTTGGATGTAGTCATCCGCCCCGTGGCGCATCGCATCGACTGCCGCCTCGACCGTCGCGAAGGCAGTCATCACCAGGACCTCGGTATCTGGACGGGCAGCCTTGGCAGCCTGCAGGACATCGATGCCATCCGCGCCGGGCAGGCGCACATCCGTGATCACGCAATCGAATACCTGGTCCCTCAGAATCTGGATCGCCTGCTTGCCGTCGGGGGTATGGGTCACCTCGTGACCTGCTTCCCGCAGGTCATCACCGAGAGTTACCGCAATGGTCTCCTCGTCTTCAACCAGCAAGACCTTCATGAATCAGGTGCGTTGGGATTGTCTGACAACTCGTCCGCACCTGAAACCTGGTCCTTGTGAAACAGACACGCGGAGTTGCCACCATCACGGGCAGCGTGCTCGAGCGCCGCCTCGGCGCGAGCCAACAAGGTGTCGAAGAACAAGGTCTCCTGATCGTCGCTGCTGGAGACGCCAACGCTGAGTTGCAACGCGAGCACATTGGTCCCGACACGAATCTCAAGGACCTCGAATGCCTCCAGCAAGCGGTCGCCGACCAACAAGCCTTCTTCGCCGGAAGTGTGTG
This sequence comes from Planctomycetota bacterium, assembly GCA_036338025.1. Lineage (GTDB taxonomy): Bacteria > Planctomycetota > UBA1135 > UBA1135 > UBA2386 > JAYZDB01. Next base: position 12,196 of record JAYZDB010000242.1, on the reverse strand, counting down.
GCAGGACCACCAGGTAACGGTCCTCGCTAGCCAGGCCGAGATGGTCTGCCCCGCGGGTCTTCTCCAACACCAACCGCCCCAACTCCTCTCGGACGGTGTCGCGAAGCGCGGCGCCGTGCAGGTCCACCAGTGTTTCAAGTCGGTCGACCCGTACCAGCATGCAGGCGACCGGGAAACCGTACCGACGTGCCCGGGCAAATTCGGTCTTCATCAGGTGCAGGATCTGCGCCTGGGAAAACGGCGAGCCAGCCACCGGCCCAGCGGAGGTAAACCTCCCCGACAACTTCCCACCGCCGCGTTCCGAACTTCGAAAACTAGCCATTGTGTCTGCCCCGGAAACCGGGGATTACGGTCCATCCAGACCTCAGCTTGACATCAACCCCCAAACGGTGCGCCACGGGTTGCTGCGCTTTGCACCTATTATCCCCCGGCAGCAATCCACGCCCAGGAGAGTGCATAAAAAAGGGCTCCAGCCGGTCAGTGCTGGAGCCCCTCGATGCGGGAAAAAGCTCTGGAATGGAGAGGGCGGTTAGGGAGGGGGAATTATCAGGTCTCCACCCCACAGCCTTTCTCACCGCTTGTGTCAATGAGTGTCGCTGCCGAGATCTCCGAGGCGATATCCGCTCTCAGCGGACGCCTCGGACACTTGACCGTGGTTATAAATAGAGCAGGGAACAGTCGAACCGTCCGCTGATAGCCAATCCAGCGTACCGCGCCGGTCCCCTATCCCCGGCGGGACAGGACCCTGAATCATGCCCCAATTCCAGGGGGTTTCAACAGCCTTTGCACAATAATTCCGCAGTCCGGGCCCAGAGCAGCTACCTGGGGCCGAAACCCGCAGGCCACGCGGCCGCCAGCCAATCGTTGGCAAGGTAGATATCAACCCCGGGCCAACGAAGTTTGCACAATATCAACAGGGCGACCACAGAGGCCAGCAGGATCGCCATGAAGACCAGGCGGGCCATCAGCCGCGCCACCATGGATTTGGCCCGATGACGCACGTTCTTGCCCGGTGTCTGCCGGCCGCCACGGACGATCCAGTCGCGCTGGGACTTGAGGGCGGCGGTGGCCAGTTCGGCGGCTGGCGGTCCCGAAGACAGGACCCGATCGACGACCTCCTCCCACGGGTAGGAAGTCGATTCGGACCGCACCAGCTTCTGGAGTTCCTTCATGGCGGTGCGGTTGACAACTCCGCCCATCAAGCGTGCGGAGGTCTCACAGATACGGGAGAATACTGGGTCTGGCTGGGGAGTCTCTGGATTCATGATGCCTCGATCGTAACCAGCATTATGGCATCCTCTCCTCAGAGACATAGCCTGTATCGATGCTGAGAAGCAACCCCAGCCAGGACGAACGAGAAGCCTATCTGTTCGCGGACATCGCGTCCGCCGCAGACGCCGGCATCAGCGCTGAGCAGATCCTGAACGGCCCGTCGACGGCCTCGCTGCCCGGCGTGTCCCTCGACACCGAGACCCTCACCGAAGGTCTTGTCGCCAAGGGCCTGCAGCTCGCTCCACACGAGATGCTGATGCTCGAAACTGCCGAACAAGCCGGCAACCTCTCCAAGGTCCTGCGCATCCTGGCCAGCCAACGCACACGGCGGGCGGAGCGGCATCGCGAGATCCGTCGCCGGCTGGCCTATCCGGTGTTCTTGCTATGCTTCGCCGGCCTTGTCGGGTGTGTTTCGTCCTGGGCCCTCAGCCAGGGACCCTGGCCGATGATCACCGCCACGGCGTTCGTGCTCGGGACCCTGGGAGTCGCGATCTTCGTCGTACGCCAGACGATCCAGAACCCGGACCGCGGCCTGATCCCGCCGGTCCGCAGGCTGGTCCTCGACCTCGGGGAGTTGCCCTACCTGCAGTCGATGCACGGCCTGTACGGGGCCGGCGTCAAGGTCCACGAGGCCCACGCACTGGCGCTCAAGACCTCTCCGGTGGCCAGCGTCCGCCAGCGACTGGAGGAATCGGGACGGGCCCTGGCCCGCGGGAGCTCGCTGAGCGAAGCCTTGCACCTGTGCACGGCCTTGCACCCGGAAACCCGCCAGATGCTGGCCTCGGCCGAGGCTGCGGGGGATCTGGAGAATGCCCTCGATCGCGCCGTCGAACGCCGTCAGAACGCCACCGACCTCACCACCCGGCGCCTGATGACGATCGGGCTGGTGGCCATCCAGGTGTTCGTCTACGGCTTCGCGGGCTACCTGATCATCAACTTCTGGCTATCCTACTACGCGGGGATCGGGCTGCTGCGCTAGCCCCCCTGACGGGGCTGCCAGAACTTCGGAAAAAACCCCAGAATGGCCCTGACGCCAGGTGCCCTCCCGGCCTCCAACAGACCAGATGGACCCCGACACGACGCCGCCCGCCCACGTCCGTAACGACCTGGACACCCCACTCGATCAGACCCTGGTCGAGCGCCTGCGGACCGGCGATCGGGAAGCGTTCCAGAGCGCCGTCCGACCGCTGCTCGGGGCCATGCTCAGCCTGGCCCGGCGTTGGACCCAGGATCACCACGTCGCCGAAGACCTGTTGCAGGAGACCCTGACGCAGGCCTACTCGGCGATCCACACCTACCGCGGTGAGGCAAGTCTGCGGACCTGGTTGTTCCGCATCGAGATGCGTCTGGCCCAAAGACCCTCGCGCTGGTACCGCGGCGACCGGCCCAGCGCCCAGACCACCCGCGACCTGCAGATTCCCGACCAACTGTCCTGCGAACCTGAGCAACAGACCCGCGAACGCGAACTCGCCGAGAGGCTCGCCGAGGCAATCGAGCGGCTGACCCCGCGCCAACGCACCGCCCTGCACCTGCGAGCCGTCGAAGGCCTCGACTACCAGATGATCGCGGTGATCCTGAACGGCTCCGTTGCCGCCGCCCGGATGTTGGTGCTCGCCGCCCGTCGGCATGTGATGAAACGGATGGGGAGGCACTTGGAACCATGAGACCCGGCTGCCCAAACCTTGACGCTACGCTGGCGATGTTCCTCGACGGGACCGTCAGCGCCACCGATGGTGCCAGTGACCACCTGCGCGAGTGCAGCGATTGCCAGCGAGGTCTTCGGCGCAGCCGGCGCCTCGACGCAGTGCTGGCCAGGCACTCGCACACCCCGGTTGATGACCAATTCGCAGAGCAGCTATTTGCCGCCGCTCTCCCCACCGCCACCAGCCAGCCCCGGCCAGCCGCCTGGCCAATGGCCGTGCTGGCCACGGCAATGCTGGTATTGGGACTTGGACTCGGACTCTGGCTGGCCCATCACAACCGCGACTCCGAACCGACCCAGGTTCCGGCACAGTTGCAGGACACCGCACTGGCCGCCGATACGAACACGATGGAACTACCAGACCGCGTGACGCGCAGCGCCAGCCGGCGTCGCTCCACGTGGCGTCGCCCGCAACCCCGCAGCCCAGTCGATCTGTTGGGACAGCCAGGATTCGACATTGGTTTAATGATCAGTAGCGGACTCGCTGCAGGCCTCCGGGTGCTGTCCCGTCCGCTGGCACCCCACCTGCCCGACATCGTCGAATTGCGCCAGCAAACCAGCGAACTGTCTCGCCTGGTACGCCTCGAAGTGGGCCTGCGGTCCCTGCGCTCGCGGCGCGAGTCTGATCGGCGTAACCTCCTGAGCTACCTCGCGTCGGCCGAGGAGGACCGCGCCGTCATCGATCTCCTCAACGCGGTGCGCCAGGACCGGCTCTACACCCAGTGGCTCCTGCGACGCCTGCAACAACGGCAGCCCGACCGCCTGCTGGTCATCGGGGCCCCCCGCGTCGGCACGGCACGAATCGATGCGGCCCTGCAGGACGCCATTCGCCGGGACACCAGCCTGGCCACAGCTGTTGTCGATGCCGTGCATCGGACCAGCAAGCGCCCGTCCGGGGCACGGCTCTTGCTCGACCTCTGGACCACACTCGAAGCGCAAGCCGAAACCGATCCGACGAGCGTTCGTAGCTGGTTTCACAAGCTGAGCGGCGACGCCACGGCGCAGTTGATTGCCATGGCGCGTTCGACCCCGAGCCAACCCGAGCGGCGGCGCTGCCTGCTCGCCCTGGCCTGGCGTCGCGACATCGATGCGCTGCCCTACATGCTGGAACTCGTCAACGAGAACCACCACGAGAACTCCCTGGCCGCCGGCTTCGTGATGAGCCAACTGCCGAGCTACACGGCAGCATCCCTGCTGCACGCAGCACTGCGAAAGTGCCGAAGGCCCTACGTGGTGCTGGCCGCCTTGTTCGGCATGCGGTCGCCGCTGGCTCACGAGTACGTCCGCACCGCAGAACTCACCCGAGAAGAAGCGGATTTTCTGCGCGGCGGCCGATTCACCGAATCCCAGTTCTCGATCGCAGCACGCATGTGTAAGCGACGGCAACTGCTGGCCTACTAGCACACCCAGATGCCCCTGACCCCAACACCGCACGAGACAATGATGAAACTCCGTAGCCTGTTCGTGATCGCACCATTCTCCATGCTCTGCATGGCCTTGCCCGCCCAGCCTGAGACCGAAAAGGCCGAGGCCCGCACCCTCAAGATAATCCCCGTCTCGGACATGTTGATGAGCATCCCAGCAGTACGCAGTCCCCGGCTCGGGGTCTTGACCAGCAAGTGGCCCGAAGACGAGACCATCGAACTGGCCAGTCAGGATCCCTTCAGCCTGGTGAGTTCCGACCAGCTGGCGGAGTTGGTCCGCAACGGTCTCGGCGACGAAGGCGCAGAAACCACCGTCGTGCTGAAGAACCGCACGCTGATCGTCACTGGCAACACCGACAATGTGTCGAAAGCCGAAAAAATCGTCGAGGCTCTACGCCGAACAATCACCCAGCGCATCGTCGTTCAGGCCAGGCTGTACCGCATCAAGCCGACCGACGAATACCCGGCGGTTGCCGATGCCGCCCGCCTCGCGACTCTGTGCAAGAACCTGCCACTGATCTGGAGCGGACACAGCACGGCAATGTCCGGCCAGCAAGTCGCGCTGAGCCAGGAGCGATTCACCAGCTACATCGCTGACGTCGATATAGAAGTCGCGGAGGAGGCCAAGGTCGGAAGGCCAAAAACCACGACGATGTTCGAGGGCATTCGCCTGGTCGTGGAACCGCACGCCCTGATCGGCACAACGGACCGGGTGCTCAAGTGCCAGTTCGCGATCGGAGAAAAAGACAAGGACATCGAGGACGTCTCGACCGGCGTCGAGAACCTCCCGCAGATCGGCATTCCGCACCTGCGCGCCAACTCGGGGGTGTTCTCCGGACGGGTCAATCACGATGGCGCCCTGCTCCTGAGCCTGCAGAGTCGTGCGGACGCCGGCAGCAATCTGCTGCTGGTCGTGCAAGCCGCCAAGAACGGCTTGCCGGCTGGCAAACAGACGCCAGCGGGCGGCACCTTGCTGTTGCCGGTCTCCGCAATCGCCAGCCAGTTTCTGCGCTATCCCAGGACAGTCTACGAATCGGAGGGGACACGCGGCGCCTATCCAACCACCGCGGCGAGCGACGATGACGAGGTTGAGGATGACTTGGGCGAACTGCTGGTGAACCTCTTGAACGAGAACCTGGGCGCCATCCTCGACAGCGACGACGTCTCCCTCGACTTGACCCAAAATGGCCACGGCAGCGGCTACATCCTGCTCCACGCTCCAGAACACGTTCAGGTCCAGATCACCCGGCTATTGATGACCATGCAGGACTTCTGGCTCGGCACCACCGAAGTGAAGTTGCGCACGGTCCTGCGACCAACGGCGGCGACCGCCACCACCTTCTCAGAAATCACCCCATCCACGAACCAGCCGACTCCAACCTACCACGCGGTCACATTTCCAAGCCTGCACGACCACGCAGCGATCGTCATGAAGGGCATCGAGTCCAGGCTGATCCGAGATTTCGAAGTTGAAATCGCCAAGAAGTCCACCATCGCCAATCCGATGATGCAGACGACTTTCAACGGTCTCGCAGTCGGATTCCGCGGCGCGCAGCAGGGCCAGAACAGCACCGGTCAACTCTCCGTCGACCTGCAATACCTCCCCGAACCGCGCCACCAACCCACCGCTCAGAGCGGCGGAGGGAATCTCTACCATGCCCGGGTCCGCCGCGCACACTTCCAACACCATGGTCGGATTGCCCTCGATCAGGACCTCCCATTGGGATTCGGGCCACGCTTGCAGAACGATCAGGAGGGAGCCCGGATGCACCAGAGCATGCGGTTCCGCCGGCTGTGACCTGACCCAGCAGTCACAGGTCAAGCCCCGATCCGGTCAGTTGCTCTGACTATGTCCAAGCCATCGGGATGGGCTAGCGGGAACGGTAGCAACGTCTACAATTCGGCCGTGGCTTCCGTTAGGTTGGCCGCCCCCGTGCGATCAGGGTTGCCGCGACAGGTCCCGGCCGGGGTTCCCAACATTAGCAAGAACCGATGCGCCTTGGCCTGACCCAACACCTTCGCACTGAGCAGCGGCTGATCCAGTCGCCGCAGATGATCCAGGCGATGAAGATCCTGCAGTGCCCGATGCAGGAGTTGCGGGACCAGATCGAGCACGAGTTGGAAGAAAACGTCTTCCTCGAGGTGGTCGAGGATGACTCGACCTCCGTGGGACCCGACGGCGAATCCGGCGGCGACAACGACACTCCCGAATCCTTCGAGGAGAACCTCGAAGCACAGATCTCCAAGGAGCTCGACCAGCTCGAGGAGCGAACTGAATACAACACCGGGCCCGGTCTCCGCCCCAACCAGGAAGAAGCAGACAGACGCTACGAGATGTTCATGAATACGGCGGAAGACAGTCCGTCGCTCGCCGAGCATCTACTCGAACAGGTCGGCGTGATGGATGTAAGCCCGGAACTCCTGGCGGTCATCGAGCACGTCATATTCTCCCTCGACCATGATGGGCGCCTGGGCGAAGACGCCGAGCAGATCGCCAACAACATACTGGTACCGATCCCGCTGGCAGAGGAAGCCATCGAGTTGATCCGCCAACTCGATCCAGCTGGCGTTGGCGCCAGGGACGTGCATGACAGCCTGCTGTTGCAACTCGACCGAATCCGCTATGTGCCACAATTGGCACGCACCTTGGTCACCACCCACCTGAACGACCTCGCCCTCAACAAACTGCCAAAGATCGCCAAGGACACTGGCGCAACCATTGCAGACATCAAGGAGTGCTGGGAGTTCCTGCGCGGCCATCTCAACCCTCATCCAGGCGCCATCTTCAATGATTCAAGCGGCGGCACCGTAACGCCAGACGTCATCGTAGAGGATGTCGATGGCCGGTTCGAAGTCCGCAGCCAACGTGGCGATTTGCCGGAGTTGCGCATCTCCCCCACCTACAGACGGATGCTCAAAGAGGCCAAGTACGATCCCAAGATCGCGGAGTTCCTCAAACGCAAGATCGACGCTGCCAAGTGGTTCATCGAGTCGATCCACCAACGCCAGAACACCATCACCCGAATCGCCACTGAGATTGTCCGGCGACAAAACGACTTCCTCCGCGACGGCGTCAAGTCGCTCCACCCCATGCGGATGCAAGACGTCGCCGATGAAGTCGGCGTGCACATTTCGACGGTCAGCCGCGCGGTGTCCGGCAAGTACATCCAGACTCCGCAGGGCATCCTTGAGCTGAAGCGCTTCTTCTCCGGCGGCACCGTCACCGACAGCGGCGAATTCATGAGCCAGCAGGCGGTAAAGCTGATGCTCAAGTCGATCGTCGAGGGAGAGGACAAGGCACACCCATTCTCGGACGACCAACTCGTCGAACTCCTGAGCAAGGAGGGGGTACGGATCGCACGTCGCACCGTGACAAAGTACCGCAAGGCCCTCGACATAGAATCTTCAACCCGACGCAGGCAGTATTAGGTAATCAACCGATTTCTTCCTCGATCAAATAGCCGTATCCCCCGACTCTACCGTAGTCCAACTTTCCATTACTCCGATGTCCGTCAAAGTCACCGATGCCAAGCGAGGCATGGTCGTTCGCATTCAAGGCGAGTTCTTCCAGATCACCAAGTACATCCACACAACTCCTGGCAAAGGCCAGGCGATCAACCACATTCATCTGAAGAACCTGCTGACAGGTAGACAAAAAGAACTCCGCCTCAACACAGGCGATACGCTCGACAACGTCTACCTCGACAACAAGCCCTGTCAGTACCTTTACAAGGACGGCAACGGGCACGTCTTTATGGACGTCGAGTCGTACGACCAGTTCCATCTCCCAGACACACTGGTCGAGGCAGCCCTACACTTCGTCGGCGAAGGTGATAACTGCACAGTCTGCTTCATCGACAACGAACCCCGCCTGCTCGACCTCCCGCCATCGGTGGTTCTCGAAGTCGTGGAAGCCGAAGAAGTCGTGAAGGGCGACACCGCCACCAACCTGCAGAAGAACGTCAAGGTCAGTACCGGCTACGAACTCAAGGCGCCGGCCCACATCAAGGTCGGCGACAAGATCAAGATCGCCACCGAAGACGGGTCCTATTCGGCAAAGGCCAACGACTGAGCCGATCGATCCCCGCGCCAGGCGCCCAGACTCGTGGTGACGCCCAGGAAGACCAACACCATCGGTCTGATCCTTGCTCCAACAGGGCTTCGCCGGTACCACTGCCGCCGACATGAAGCTCGGGTTGGTCACTGCTCTGAGTCCGCTGGCGAGTCCGGCAGCTACGCTCGTCGACCGGCTGCTGCCAGGACTCACGCGGCGGGTAGAGATCCACCTGTTGCCGCACGCCCCCGAACAGGTTGCCAACTCGCACAGCAAGAATCATCCTGTACGCCCCCAGGCCGACCTCCCCAGCATGTTGGCTGCGGGCGAAATCGACTTGCCGATCTACTTCGCTGCGGATAACGACCACCACGCCGCCCAGATCCGCTACATCCGCGAATTTCCGGGACTCTTGCTGCTGCTCTCTCCCAGCATGCACCGGACCCTGGCCCGGATCACCGAAGAGTCCGGGGACATCGACTCCTACCGCGATCTCCTGATCGAAGAATACGGTGCTGCCGCACGCGAATGGCCAGAACGATTCGCCTGGCGTAGCGACCGGGCAAGAGTGCAAGCTCGGCTGACGCTCGACGGCATCCTCTGCCAACGAAGCCTCGGCGTCCTCGCACCACCCGAGCGACTCGCTGGACTGCGGGCCCGCTATCCGGACGTACCATTCGACGCAATTCCGGATCTCGATGATCCAGACTCGCTAGTCGAAGCAGTCCTGGCGGCGGCTGAGAAAGCACTCGCGTCGCCGCGCACCATCGCCCCCCCGCCTCGTGTCGATTGGCCCTCGGTCGAGGTGCTGGTGGTCGGATACAACTGCAAGCGGATCATCACCCCTGCGCTCGAGTCCATCGCGGCCCAGGACTACCCCAGTTTCAAGTGCACGCTGGTCGACAATGCCTCGTCAGATGGCACCGGCGACTTCGTCCGTGCGAACTTCCCCGATGTCCACGTCATAGACTCGCCCGAGAACCTCGGTTTTGCTGGCGGCAACAACCTGGTGCTAGAACACAGTGACGCGAAATACGTCGTGCTTTTCAACCAGGACGCGATCGCACGCCCCGACTTCCTACGTGAACTCGTTCGGGTAGCGGAGCGCGACAGCAGCGTCGCTGCGGTCGGCGGCAAGATGCTGATGCTACGCTGCCCCACGATCTTCAATTCGACCGGTGTCGTCATGAACGAGGGCGGATTCGCCGTCGATCGTCAGATCGGTGAAAAGGACGAGGATCCCACACCAGTGCCAGAAAGCGTGTTCGGCGTCTGCGGTGGAGCAAAGCTGCTGCGTTCCTCCACCATCCGTGAGGTCGGGGGATTCGACGAGACTTTCTTCATGTATAGCGAAGACGTCGATCTCTGCTGGCGGATGCGCCTGGCGGGCAAGCAGGTCATGTATGCACCCCTGGCAGTGGTCCATCACGATTGGTTCGGTGACCTCGACGACAACGCGGAGCAGACAAAGGAGAGCCAGGAAGCATTCAACGCCAAGACCCTGCGGCGACGTTCGCTGTGCGAGCGCAACCGCATGCAGTGCATCCTGAAGAATCTCGAGTGGGGTCACCTGCTCCAGGTCTTGAACCAGCTGCGCAAATACGACCGCCTACGCTGTCGCTGGGCCGATGAGGCAATAGCCCGCGGCGAAAACCGCGAGTATCTCAACATGGTCAAGCAGGCAATTCGTCGCGCCTGGACCTGGAACTTGCGGCGGGCGTTCTCCTTGTGGAAACGTCGACGCACAATTCAGCGGAGTCGCGTAGTCAGCGACAGCCAGTTATCAGGCTTCGTCGACGCCGGGGTAACGGAGCCCGCACACATTGGCGACTTGGAGGTGATCCACGACCGGCACTGCGCCAAGGGTGCGACAAGACTCTCGATGGGCGTGAACGACCAGCAGTCTCTCGGTCCAGGTTGGTACGGGCCGGAGCCGGTCGCAGGTGAAGACTACTGTCTGCGTTGGAACAAGGGACGCTCCTGGGCCTATCTCGCCGCCACCGAGCCAGTCAGGTCGATCAAGATCCGTCTGGCCCGGGGACCTGTCGAGACGCAACTTGGAGTCGTGATGGGACGGCAGGATCTCGGCTCCCAACCCGTCTCCGCCAACGGTTTGCACATCATGGAATTCCCGCTCCCGCATGAACAACACGCGGACCAACTGATCGAGATCCGTCTGGACTGTTCAACGTTCCGTCCTAGCGATCTGCAGGAAGTCGGAGATCACCGGGTCCTCGGTCTCCAGGTAGCAGAAGTCTGGCTCGAATAAGCCCACAAGTCAGCCGGGTTCCTGCGAGATTCCGTCGCCGGTGGAAGCTAGCGCGTGCCGAAGTTCTTCATCCGCGAATGCCCGCGCCCCACCGATGACGAACGCCCATGACAAGGCTGGATTCGGGTCTCCAATTGTCTGCCATGGGTGATTTGCTACTGTTGGACCGAATCGACCTCGATAAACCTCTAAAGTAGCAGCAAGGGCCGATAGTTGCGGTTTCTTGGCCACCTTCTCCCAGCCACCGACCAGCAGTGCGACAAACCACCCTGAGAAAACTGCAGAATCTCAGCCGCTTGCTGCCGCTGCTGATCTCAGCCGGCGCGGTCGCGACCTACCTCGTATGGAACTACGCGCCAAACTGGGTGCGGTGGGTCGATCGAGGAGTACTCAAGACCTATGTCGGTAGCAGCCTCGACCGATTTCTGTCGGCGCGAGACAAACTGGGGACCGACTATGAAACCGCTACCCAAGAACTGCACGCACTGGTCCAGGACCTGGCGGAGTACCGCAAGGGGGATCGACAGGCCAAGGTCGCCACGCAAGCCCTGGTCCGGCTCGCCAAGGCTCACGCGTCCAACGGTCATTACGGAGCCGCCGCGTCCGTCCTCGAGGACTTCTTGACCATCGATGAGAAGGACCTGAGCGTGCGCGCAAACATGTACCGCTACATGGCCAAGACTCCTGCGCGCCGCGCGGAAGCGATCACCGGCCTGCGCGACTGGCATCACAAATTCCCAATGCACCACACCTTCACCGAGCCATTCGCCGAGCTTCTGGCCGAGGAGGGCCAGGTAGGCGAGGGTTGGCAGGTGCATCTGAGATCATTCCAGCGCAGTCAGAACAATGTCTGGACGCTGAAGTGGACGCAGGGGGCGCTGGACAACCGGCACATGACCGCATGGTTGGTGCCCCGCGCGACCGGTGGCGGTTCAGTCCTCACATTCCAACTGCCGTTGCATGCCACCAGCTTCAGTCTCAGGTTGCCGGTCCACAGTTATCGCCACTTCGAACAACTGAGCCTGACCTGTGAATGGGACGGCGGCTCCCTCGGCATTCCACTGAGCGATGAGATGCTGGATGGGATAGCCCAGGAAAACGGCGGGTTCCGGGTCTATTCGCGTCGACCATCGATCAACTTCAACAAGCTCCACATCGCCCGCACCAACCTCAAGATCGCGAGCCACCAACGGATGACGATTCACCTTGTCTCCAAGGGTACTCCGGTACCATCGCCGGCTATGGCGGTGTACGCCCGCAAGCACGGCCAGGAACTGCTGGCACTCGCCGAAGAACACAACGACCAACTGACCGCGGCACTGGTGCCACAAGCAGCCCAGGATGCACTTCTCTACGCCACCACAACCCTCTACTGGCGCGCCAATGGCCAGAGTTTCAAACTTGCAGACTCCCAGGCGAAGCGTCTCAAGACCACCGAATCGGGCAAGCAAACGAACTTCAGCACCGCCTTCCCC
>JAYZDB010000241.1:0-3058 GCA_036338025.1 Planctomycetota bacterium | reverse complement strand
CGTGGGAATCACTCGCGACTGACCGATCCCGTTGCCGCCGGCGTCGACCACCATGCAGGTGCCCGTCGGGCTGATGAGAATGGTGCAATCGCCCTGGTCGACGTCCAGGAATACGATCCGGAGCCCGGCAGGTGGCAGGGTCGGGTCGCCCGATGGGCCCTGAGCCAGCACTGTCGTGAGGGTCGTCAGGACGAACCCACTTAGGATTGGGAGGATGCGCATGAAATCGCGTTGTTCTGGCAGACATAGAGATTAGACCCTGGCCGGGATTGTTGTGCATGGGGTAGTTTTTCGACCGGCCTGGGAAAGCCCCGCGGCGAAGAGATGCAGTGGTGTTGCGGGATCGATGCAGTGGGGACTTCCATGCAATTACGGTCTGCCGATAGTTCGGATGGGGAATCTCCTTTGAGTCCGGATCCGAATCGCTAGGATTCCGCCATTCCACGACTCACGGTTTTGGCGAATATGGCGAAATCTTACTGGCGCGGGGCGAGCCGGATTTCAGGGTGGCTGGCGGCCCTGGTAGTTGCCGGCCTGGCCAGCGCCCAGGCACCCCTCAAGGTTCGATACCAAAGCGGCATCGAGGTCGATGGCGAATTGCGGGAAGCGGAGTGGGGCACGCGCCCGGACTTCAAGTTCGGTCAGAAGGAGCAGGTCTGGCAGGACGCCCAGGACGGTCGGAGAAGCTGGGGCGGCAAGGCGGATCTGTCGGCCGCGTTCTACCTGCGCTACGACGCTGCATACCTGTATTTTGGTGGCTGGGTCAAGGATGACCACCACATCGAGGCTGGCGAGGGGGAGTATCCCGAGAGTGCCGATGCGATCGAGTTGTTTTTGGACATCGATCCGGACCCGGAACCGGATGGTGGCGCCAATCCTGGCCATCGGCTCACCGAGCAGGACGTCCAACTGTTCTTGCTACCGCTTGCCGGCAAGTGGATCCGGCGCCCCTGGGACAATGAGACGCCCGGGCGGACCCTGCCACCGACCGGCTCCGAGTTGACCGGCATGCAGTTGGAGGCCCGCCGAGACGGTGACAACTCCTACACCTTCGAAGCCCGGATCCCGTTCCACAACTTCCTCGACGTGCTCGGAGAGTCGGTTGGCGACATCGGCTTCCATCTGGCGCTCGATGATCGTGATCCCGACTCCAGGGTCCCCAATTACATGACCCTCGATGGGAACAACCCGACCTACGACACGCGTAGTTACCGGCGCTTGAAGTTCGTCGGCCGGGCACCGCTGTCTCTCGAACCGGAGACCGGCATGGGACTCGGAGCGGGATTGATGCGCCTCCTACCGTGGGTCCTCGTCGGTTTGTTCGTGTTGGTTACGCTTCGTCTGTTCGCCAGGCGCGCTCCGATGCTGCACATGTCCACCAGGTCGGCTCGCCTGGCCAGGGTGCTGGGGGTCGTGTTGCTGCTGGTGGGTCTGGGTTTACCGGGTTGGTTGGCGGACAACCACGCCAGCCAGGCCGAAAACCGCCTCGCGAACGCCGTTGAGCAGTTGGAGAAGGACCTGCCACAGATGGAGCAGGGTACTTTGAAGAGCTACGTCGGTGAGGCTCGCGATGAACCGCTACTGGCGGTTCTGCAGGGCGAGGAGATCCAGCGCAAGCAGTTCTTTTCGTACCAGTTCCTCACCGAGATGGTGCCGAGGTTCGGGACGCGATTGCGTTCCTACCACGATGATTTTTTCAGGGTGCGGCCGTACTGGATTCCATTGCCAGACGCGCAGCCGCAGCTCTTTGCATTCAAGCGGCCGCTCGATGGTGGGCGTCTTGCCATCGTCTTGTCGGAGCCGACCCGTACGGACTTCCTGACTGAGCCGATTCCGATGGCCCTGCGCTTGTCGTATCGATTGCGTGACAAGTCGGAGGACGAAACCGCGATCGAGTTGCTGCCGGGTGAGAAGGTCTCGGCGGCTGCTTTCGGCAAGGCCAACCGAGAGATGTTCTATGTCATCACCGAGATCCCGGGCAAGGTGGAGTCCCTGAGCCTCACGGCCCTGGGTGGGGATCAGGTTCAACTGGTCGGCCTTACCGTTGTGCCGACGGACGCGGATGCCTTGGATCAGCCACTGTCCCTCGGGCAGCCGCTTGGCGAGATCGAATCCGACTTGCGCGGAATCTATCCGGAGGATGCCGGGTTCGAATTGTTGCCCTACGGCAACGAGCACGCGGTCACCATCCCCGAAGGTCGCCAACGCACCTTCCACAAGATGTGGTTCGTCTACTGTGCTGCCTACCCGGGCGAGGGCGTGACACCAGATCTGTCTGAGGGGGACGACATCTGCCAACTGATCATCAAGCTGTCGAAGGGCGACGACCGGGTGATCCCGCTGGAGCACCAGCGCTCGATGTTCTACGAGCTGGCGTCGCGCAACAGCGACGTCCCGGAGGGGGTACCAGCGGTGCAGGTCGAAGTCGGCAGTGCTGGTGACAGTGATGACCAGGACAAGCGCATCAACGTCGTGTACCTCGCCGACCTGAATCTGCCACGAGGAGTCACTGTTCAGGCGATCCACTTCAAGAACACCGGGCCGTACCCGATCCGGTTCCGCTCGGTGATCTTCGGTTCTGAACGTAGGGTCAAGCCGTCGGAATTGGCCAACTCGCCGCTGCAACTGGCTGCCGGCAAGGCCTTGCTGAAGAAGGACCATCTCGACCAGCTTCGGGACATGCACTTCGCGGTTTATCGAAACGGTTCTCTGGCGCGCTCCAGTCTCGATAAGGCCGGCCGAGAACGTCGGGCCGTGATTCCGGCGGCGGTGCGCAAGCAACGCCTTACGGATCCTGGGGGCACCTACCGACACACTGTTGACGAAGGCGATGCCCGTGTGTTCGGAGGCTTCCTTCCGATGCAGGGGGACAGCAACGTGGTACTCGGGGTGTGGGCCGTCGATTCCGGGTTCGGCCATCAACTGCGCTTCTTCAGCCTGCTCGGCGCAGTGCTCAGCCTGCTGTCTGCGCCGTTCCTTCTGCTCTTGTTCAACGATGCCTTGGGCTGGCTGTCGAACCTCCGGCTACGGCTGATGGTGGTGGTGTCGGTAGCAGCGT
>JAYZDB010000240.1:0-10022 GCA_036338025.1 Planctomycetota bacterium | reverse complement strand
ATCCATGACCAACAGCCGCGGTGCGCGCAGCAGGGCGATGGCGAGCAGGACTTTCTGGGCCTGCCCACCGGAAATCTCGTGCGGCCAGGCCTGCGCAAACCGTCGCGCATCCGCCAGACCAAACCGGCTGAAAGCCTCGGCGACCTGGTTCGAGTCCCGACCGGTGATGGTCTCGACCTGCACGCCGATACGTTGCAAGGGATCGAGCGCGGCCTTGGCGTCCTGCATGACGATGGTGACCGGCCCGGCCAACATTTTCCGCCAGGCGACGGTACCGGTCCCTGGCCAGGCCTGACCGAGCACCTCTCGCACCCCAGCGGCTGAAACTCCCGGCAGCAATCCGAGGACTCCCCACAGCAAGGTGGTCTTGCCACAGCCCGACGGGCCGACCAGCGCGGCGACCTCCCGGTCCCGCAGGGTCAGGTCCTTCAGCGAGACTTCGAAGCCGCCGTTCCGCTGGATCCGCACGTCGCGCAAGGCGAGGGCAGCGAGAGCATCGACAGAGCAATTGGCTGTGGGCATGAAACGGACGATCCAGTCGGCGGCGCCACGGCGAGCCGCCCTCAGGACGATCACGGAGACTAGCAGGAACCGGTATCAATGCGATCTCCGGCCGGCGTTCTGCGGAACCCACCAGATTTTTCCTGATCCGGCAAGACTGGTGCGCAACATCCGCACACCTCCTGTCGTATCAAGACGCCGACGAGGCCATGATAGGCCTTTCCGGGACCCCCCGCGCAGACCCGATGCAATGAAGCTCAAAGCGATCCTTACCACCGCCGCCTTGTCGACGTTCCTCGCCGCGCAAGACCAGCCCCCCAAGCGCACGCTGGACGGCATCATGGCCCAACACCAGGCCGCAATGGCGAAAGCCTCGGCCGACCCCGCTGCGTACAAAGCAGCGGTCAAGAACTACGAGACCGCTCTGCGAGAGTTCTTGCGACACGAGGCCAAGCGGGGCGAGAAGTGCCGCACCCGCTTCGCCCTGGTCTCCCTGCTGATGTACTCGGGGCGGATCGAGGCCGCCAAGGCAACGCTCGGGGATTTCCAGGTCGCGATCGCGTCCGGGGTTCTGTGCGCGCAGGCCGCCGCGATGGCGCAGGACCTGCAACTCCCGGACAAAAAGGCGCTTTGGATCACCGCCGCCCTCAGCAAACCCGGCACCTTCGAGGAGCGGATGGAACTCGGTTCCATCCTGATGACCGCACTCAACGAGACCCGCAAGGCCGACAGCCTGTTCAGCGCCGCACTCAAGAGCGCCCCGGACAAGGCGGGCAAGGCCAAGGTCACCTGGTACATCGCCAAGGCGACCCGCGAACGTGAGGATCTGCCGGAAGGAGCCTACGAAGAAGCGCTCAGGGACCTGGCGCGGGACTTCCCTGGCACCCGCTACGGCGACATCGCCGCCGACCGCATCAAAGCCATGGACTTCAAGGTCGGCGGAGATCCGCTCCCGCTGCGAGTCAAGACACTCGAAGGCGGAGTCTTCGAACTGGCTGCCCAACGCAAGCAAGGTCGAGCGGTGCTGCTGTGCTTCTTGGCCGCCGAGATTCCGGATTCGACCACCGCCGCCAAGACCGTCCAGGCCCTGCATGACAAGTTCGGCGCCAAGGGACTGGCAGTACTCGGCATCTGGTTGGACGAGGAGCAGGCGCAAGCCGTCGCCGCGATCGGCAAGCTGAAGCTGAACTTCCCGCAGGTCACCCCGGCCGGCGGCTGGGACTCCGACCTCGCGCTGCGATTCCGGATGGAGAATGCGCCGCGCTGCCTGCTGATTGGCCGGGACGGCAAGATCGCGGGCATGAACTACCTGCTGATCCACGAATCCGGCCAGCAGCGCCTGACCACCGCGGTAAAGAAAGCCCTCGGCGACGACTGAGCTAGCGCCGCAGCAAGCGCGGCGTCAACACCACCACCGCGGTCATCACCCCGTCTCCCAACAAGCAGGCCATCGCCGCCGCCGCTGGCAGCTGATCGCGAGAATCGTCGCTGAGGAAATACTGCATCAACATCGCCGCCACGTACAGGAACAGGACTGTCTCCGGACGCACCCGACGCAGCCGCTGTAAACGCAGGCTAACGCCGTATCCCATCCGCAACCCGCCCAGCACGGCGAACAGGAGCAGTGGCGCCGACCACCACCACTGCCGTGGCAGCAGACGGGACTCGGCGACAGGCACCAAGGAAGACGGCTCGGTCTCACCTTCGACCTGCATGAGTATCAGGTATGACATCACACTGCAGAGCAACACCACCAGCATCCACGGCACGTAGCGACGCGACGCGGCCCGGAACGGCCAGAGCGCAACCTGCCGGCCGCGAGTCGCACGCGGCAGCAAGAAGACCAGCGCCAACACCGAGACCATCAAGGCCAACGCCGGCACGGCGAGGTAGATCCAAGCCTGCTGGTGCAGCGCCATCGCCAGGCCGAACATCGCGCCCACCAATACCGTCAAGCACACTGGTGCAACCAGGGGCACCCTGCCAGGCGAACCGCGCCGCTGCAGCGCCGCCGGCAATCCCACCAGCAAGGCGACACCGAGTAGACCGAAGGCGGTCGCCGCCTGCTCAGGCCGCAGCAGGAAACCGTGTTGCGCAACCGGCACCAGCGTCGCCAGGCTGAGGCTGCCGATCACGCCGGTAGCGCGACCACGCACCTGGGCGAGGACCAGGTAGACCAGGCCCGAGATCGCAAACAAGGCCAACATTCCTGACAAGCGGGCACCGGTGACAACCCGCGCCCGTGCCTTCGGCCATGCGGCGATCCCAGCATCCGTGACGGTCACAGCGTAGAACGTCCTTGCGACCTCGTTCAGGTCACAGCCCGCGGCATCGGGAAACAAGGCACACTCGACCCGCCTGGTTTCGATGGGATGCAGTGGAGCGTCGATCGAAGCGAAAGCCCACAGCGCCGGCAAGCTGATCGCCAACAGGATCACCACCACCCCCACCAGCTTGCGCAGGGCCGGGTGAGCGGTCTGCTGCTCCGCGCTGCTACGCAGCCTCAAGGTACTGCCACCGGCATCGGGATCAGAGCCCCGCAATGCAGTCGATCTCGACCAACGCGCCCTTCGGTAGCGTCTTCACCGCAACCGTCGCCCGGGCCGGCCGGTGATCACCGAGATACCCGGCATAGACCTCGTTGACGTCGACGAAGTCATCCATCGAAGCCAGGTAGATGGTGGTGCGCGCGACCTGTGGGATGCTCGAACCAGCTTCGACGAGCACCGCGGTGAGGTTCTTCATCACCTGGTGGCACTGTTCCGCGGCGGTCTCCCCTACCAACTCCCCGGATTCCGGGTCGAGAGCGACCTGCCCCGAACAAAACACCAGGTCTCCGAGGACGACGGCCTGGGAATACGGACCGATCGCGGCAGGCGCCGAGTCGGTATGCACAGCTTGCGGAGTCTTGGTCATCGGGTGCGAGCAGAGAAAGAAGCAGAACGTGGAGGGGCCCGGCTCAGTCCGTTTGCAGTCGTTCGGCCAGCCTGGCCGCAACCGATTCGGGCACGAAGGCCGACAGGTCACCGCCGAAGCGGGCGATCTCCTTGATCAGGGATGAGGACAAGTGGGAATGCTCGGCACCGGCCATCAAGAACACGGTCTCGATATCGTCGGCGAGTTCCGCATTGGTGTTGGCCATCTGGTACTCGTAGTCGAGATCCGAGCCGTTGCGCAAACCGCGCAGAATTACCGAGTGACGATGTTCGCGGCAGTAATCGACCACCAGGCCGTCGAACGCCACGATGTGCAGTCCATCGGCTGGCGGAACACTCTCGCGCAGCATCGCCAGCCGCTCCTCGAGGTCGAAGATCGCCGACTTGTCGAGGTTGCGAGCCACCGCAACGGTCAACTCGCCGAACACTGCGAGACCACGCCGGATGACCTCCAGATGGCCGAAGGTGGCCGGATCGAAACTACCGGGATAGAGGGCGTGCATTCCGCCCCGACTATAGCGAACAGTCCGAACCACGGCAGGAATTGAGGGATCCCAAACTGCGCCCCGCCACACTGGGAAACGATGGGCCCCTCCGACAAGAGCCTGTGGCTCGCCTGCGTGTGGGCCGTCGCGGCAGCGATGGCGGGCCGCACCTGGGGTCTCCTGCCGGCCTGCGGCGTCGCGCTGTTGGCCTTGTTGGCAACACTCTGGCACCAGCGTGCAGGCCCTTGGATCTGGGCCTGGCCAGCGGCCTTCGCGGCCGCACTTCCGCCGATCCCGGTCCACCCGCCGCGGCCGGGGCCGATCCGCATCGACGGCACCGTCCGGGCGCCGATCCACCGCGATCCGATCGAAGGCAGTTGCAGCTTCCGCATCGAGCACCACGGCCAGGTGTTTCAGTGCGTGATCGGCGATGCCCGGCGCGACTTCCAGTTGCTACCCGGCGACCACGTAGAGGGCCCGGCACGGTTCTCGGCGCAACCGATGCGTCTGTTGCGCGGTCGGATCCCGCGGGTCCGGACCAGTCACGACGCCTTGACGGTGACCCACGGAGGCCTCGGTGGGCTGGGTTGGGTGCGTCTCGCCACCGCCTGCCGACTCAGCATGCAGGATGCGCTGCTCGACGTCGTGCCCGGCGAAGCCGGCCGTCTGCTGTGCCTGCTGACCCTCGGCAGCGGACCACGGCTTGAGGGCGACCTGCCCACCGCCCACCGGGCCACCGGCCTGAGCCACCTGCTCGCCGTCAGCGGTGCCCACCTCACCATGCTGGGTTGGATGCTCGGCGCCCTGGCGTTTGCCTGCACCCGCCGATCTCCCTTGGGCAGTCGGTGGTTTCGCCGCGCTTGCATCAGCATCCTCCTGCTCTACGGGGCCATCACCGGGCTCGAACCGCCGATGTTCCGGGCGGTGGTCGCCGCCAGCGTGTTCTTCATGGGAGTCGGTCAGGGGCGGCGGGTCCCGATCTCGGCGGTGCTGTGCCTGCCAGCCATCCTGACCGCCCTGTTGGTACCCGAAGACCTGTTCGGCGTCAGCTTCAACCTCAGCTACGCCGCCGTCATCGGCCTGTTCCTGTCCGGCGGCCTGACCGGCCGGTCGACCTACCAACGCTGGGTCAGGGGACCGGCGGTCTGTTCGGTGTGGGCCAGCCTCTGCACCATGCCACTCACCCTGTGGTACTTCGGACGGGTCGCACCCTGGGCGATCCTCGCCACACCGCTGCTCAGTCCGGTCGTCGCCGGCCTGCTCGGACTGGCCTTGCTGGTTGGATCCTGTTCCGCACTGCTGCCCGGCCTCGCCTGGTTGCTGTCGTTTCCCCTGACACTCCTGGCAGAACTGTACTGTGCGGCCGTCCGGCAACTCGCAACCATGCCGCTGGCGCCGGTGTTCGCCAGTACCCAACCCGAGCCCTTGTTGCTGCTGGCCGCCGGCCTGATCGGTGGCCTGGGCCTGCTGTTTTGGCGCGACCGGCGCGGCGTCGCGGCGCTGTGTGTGATGTTGGCCATACCGCACTTCCTGCCGCACCCGCTCTCCGCGGTGCGACCAGGCCTGCGCCTGCTCGCAGTCGGCCACGGACACGCCGCACTCCTGCACCTGCCGGACGGCACCCGGGCGCTGGTCGATTGCGGCACGCTCGGTGCGCGTGGCTTCGTAACCCGGCAGGTAGCCGATGCGAACCTGCCACATCGGCACCTCGACTGGTTGATCGTGACCCACGGGGATCATGACCACATCGGATGCATCACCGGTCTGCTCGATCGCGTGGTGGTACACCGTGCCCTGCTGCCCAGCGAGATGCGGGACTCCGAAGTCGCGGAGAGCCTGCGGCGGCAGGGCTGCGACGTGCAGTTCCTGGCACCGGGCCAACGCCGTCGGCCAAGCGCTGGCCTGCTCGCCCACCGGCCAGCCACCCACGGCGATCGCAACGACCAGAGCGCCTGGATCCACGCCGAGTTCGGCAGCTTTCGCGCCATTTTCCCGGGCGATGCCCTGGAGGTCGGGGTCGCCGCATGGCTGGCCAGCGACCTGGCCGAGACCGCCGACATCCTGGTACTACCCCACCACGGCCGACCACATCGCAGCATCGACGCGCTGCTGGCGGCGGTGCGGCCAGGGCTGGCCTTGGTGTCTTCGCAGGCCACCGACGGGCTGTCGGTGCAGGGCGTCATCGCCCGCAAGGCTGGCTGCCGGGTGTTGCACACCGGCCTGGTCGGGCATATCGAGGTGCAGGCGACCTCCCCGCCGACCCTGCACACAGAGTTCCCGCTGCGGGTCCCTCAGCGGCGCAGGTGAGCGAGACAGAGCAGCGCCATGGCAGTGCCGTAGGTACGACCGAGTTCGTGGGAGTCGACGAAGCAACCGTCGAACTCCGGCAGGCTCATCACCAACTTGTGCTGGGCTGCCACCAACTGGCGGCGCCGCGCCTCGTCGGTCAAGGTCTGGATCGCGCGGGTGCGGCCGAGCATGTCGAACCAGAAGAAAAACCCGCCATAGCCGTACGAGTTGGCGTGGTCGTCGTACTTGCGCACCGCGCCCATCAGGTCGTGGTGCGTAAACGCGGCGCGAAGCGCAGCACTGAGCTGTGGCTGGTCGGACTTGCCGCGCAGCAGCAGGGCCAATTCACACAAAGGCATGCGCCCGGCGGAACCCTCGATCGAGCCGCGGGCCCGGCGACGGCTAAAGCCATAGCTATAGGCGCCAACCCGGGTGCGACACTGTTGCAAGGCCCGCAAACCACGCGCCATCCTGGGCTGGTCGAGTTCGACACCGGCCTTTTCGGCCTGGTGCAGGGCCACCAAGACCTCGGCGATGACGAAGGGGTTGGAGTATTCGTGGAACCAGGCGCCGCTGCCCGGCTGCATGGCGAAGATCTTCGCAACGACACCGGCCAGATCCTCGCGCGACACCGCCGGCTGCTTCCGACCCCCGCGCAGCTCCAGGTAGCGCGCAAAGAAGTAGACCCGGTAGACATGCGCCCAGACCAGCTCATCACGATCCTCGGGGTTGAGGTGCTTGTCATCGCGCAGGTAGGTGATGGCGCGCGCCAAGGCTTGTTCCAGTCGCGCCGGATCCAGCAAGGGCTGCTCGACCTCCAACTCCTCGAGCAGCGCTTCGGCGATCAATGCCGTACACGCGGTGTAGACGTTGGGCAGACTGTCGGTGCCACCAAAGTCGTAGCGACTGTCCTCCCACCCACCATTGTCGAGCTGCATGCGGCACAAGAAGTCGAGGCTACGAGCCCGCACCGCCGGCTCATCGTAGACGCCATCGGGTGCCCGTGATCCCGGCACCTCTGCAGACCTGGTGAGCGCCGGCTCCGGAAGCTTTGTGTAGACTTCGAAACCGAAGCGGAACGGGCCGTGGCCTTCGGCCTCCGCCGCCGCCTTGAAAGCCATCGGATCTTCGGGGTACTTCTCGGCGATCTTCTGCCAGTGCGCGATCGCCTTGCCGGACTGGCCGGCGTGGAACAGTTCGACGCCCTCGAGGTAGGCCTTCAAGGCCGGGCTCGGTGCGACCACTGGCAGTTCCACCGCCACCAATTTGGCCAGCGGGCGGCGAAACCACTCCTGGTGGAACGTCGTCAACTGGTCCTTGCGGGCCGACTCCCGGCCCTTGCTATCCAAGACCAGGTAGCCGGGTTCGATGAACTTGCCGCGCAGCAGTTGGTACTTCTTCGCCAGCGCTCCGCGCGCCACCGCCCGCACCGGGATGAACCCGGTATTGAGCAGCGCGATGGTGCGCGGCCAGCTGAACGGCCCGCTCATCATGTAGCGATCGATCTCCGGTTTGCGATCCATCGGCGAACCCGCCAAGGTCTGCACATACCAGAACACCGGCTTGCCAGTCTGCGCGCTCTCAGCCAGGGCGGCGTTGACGTCCTCCCGCCACTTGACGGCGGTCCCGGCCCGGGCCGCCATGGCGGAGGGCTTCGGACGGATCTTGCGGTTGGAGTTCTGCGCCGGCAGCAGCGCTGCTCCTGATACCAGCGCACCGAAAGCCAACAGCCAAGCAGACCTATGCATGCCGACGAGTCTAGGGCCCCGAGGCGGTTTGGCCCAGCCCGCGGCATCTGGTAGAAAGCCACCCAACCGAACCACCCCCGAGCACTCCGATGATCCCCCTCAAACCCCTCGCCGTCCTCCTCGTCCTGGCACTGCCTACCACCCTCCCCGACGAAGGCGAATGGCTACCCATCCAAGTCCGCAACATGGACTGGAAGAAGCTGGCCGCTCGCGGCATGAAGCTGACCAAGGACGAATTCTGGCATCCGACCAAGGGCGGGGTGCTGTCGGCGGCGGTGCAGATCGGCGGCTGCACGGCCTCGTTCATCTCGGATGAAGGACTCGTCATCACCAACCACCACTGCGGGTTTGGCGCGATCAACCGCCTGAGCACTGTCGAGACCAACTACCTCCGCGACGGCTTCGTCTCGGCCGACAAGGACGCCGAACTGCCGACCAACATGACTGTGTCGGTGGTGCGTCGCATCGAAGACGTCAGCGCACAGGTCAAGGCTGCGCAGGACCGGGCCAAGAGTCCGATCGAGAGGGTCCGCATCACCAACTCGGTCATGAAGCAGATCGCCCGCAAAGGTGAGATCAACGCCGAGACCGGCCAACCGGATCCCAACACCCGCTGCATGGTCGCGTCGTTTTTCGAGGGCCGCGAGTACCACCTCTACTACCGCACAGTGATCACCGACGTACGCCTGGTCTACGCGCCACCGCGTAGTGTCGGCGAATACGGCGGCGAGGTCGACAACTGGGAGTGGCCGCGCCACACCGGCGATTTCAGCATGTTCCGTGCCTACGTATCGCCGGACGGCAAGCCGAAAAAATACCATGAGGACAACGTCCCGTTCAAACCCGAACACTACCTCGGCGTGTCGCGCACCGGCGTGCACGAGAAGGACCTCGTCCTGATCCTGGGCTACCCCGGCCGCACCGAACGCTACCTGACATCGGTGGCGGTAGCCGACCGCGAGGCGGTCTACTACCCGATGCGCTATGCGCTCTTCACCAACATCATCGAGCGGATCAACGCCGGCTGCGAAGGCGACGAGGCCCTCGAGTTGCAGTTCTCCAGCACGGTCAAGAGCCTCGCCAACGTGCAGAAAAATGCTGAGGGGATGATGGCGGGACTAGCCCGCAACGCCACCGTGCAATTGAAGTCCGAAAGTGAAGAGGCCTTCACGGACTGGGTCGACGCCACCGCCGAACGTCGGAAGAAATACGGTGATGTACTCGGCAAGCTAAAAACACTGGACACAGCCGCGGCAGAATCTTCGCTGCGAGATCTGATGTTCGTCACCATGATGTCGAGCCGCACCGGGCCCTTCTTCCGCCAGGTGATCGAGATGGTGCGGGCTGCCTCCAGGCAAGACAGCGACAAGACCAACTACCCGCCGCGCTTGATGTCGGCCGCGCGAAGCGCGCGACTGACCGACAACCTGCACAGCATCCAGGCACCGATTCTCGCCTACCTGATCGATGAGAACCGCAACTTGCCGGAGATTCTGGGGCTGCCGGGCGCCCGCGAGTTTCCGACCACGGAACAGGACACCCTGGCAACGCTGCTTGAGGTACTCAAGGCCAGCAAGCTCACCTCCGCTAAGGGCCGCGTCGAATTTTTGCGCGGTGGCAAGAAATCCGTGACCGAGAGCAAGGACCCGCTCGTGCACCTCGCGGCCGGGATGTCGAAAGAGTGGACGGCCTACCTCAAGCGGCAGGAAGCCGACAAGGCGGCGCGCCTGATGCTCGGCCCCCGCTGGATCGAAGCCCAGCAAGACTGGCGCGGCAAGTCCTTCTACCCCGACGCCAACAGCACCCTGCGGGTCTCGATCGCCAGCATCAAGGGCTACCAACCACGCGACGGTATCTACTACCCGCCGCACACGACGGTCGCAGGCATCCTCGAAAAAGACACCGGCGAAGAGCCATTCAAGGTCCCTGCCGCGCTCAAGAAGGCAGCCAAGAACCGCAAGACCAGCGCCTTCTTTGACGCCAAGATCGGCGATGTCCCGGTCTGCTTCTTGTCCGACGGCGACACCACTGGCGGCAACTCCGGTTCCCCGGTCATCAACGGC
>JAYZDB010000239.1:0-7280 GCA_036338025.1 Planctomycetota bacterium | reverse complement strand
GCACGGCCCCGACGCCGACATCACGACCCGTCCCGTGATCCAGCACAGCGACGCCATCACGGTGCGGAGCCAGGAACTGCTCGCGTTCCTACGGGACCGGTTCTACCAATCGAAACGGATCCTCGACGACATGGAAGTCGGACGAGCCAAGATCCGGCGCCACTTCGCGCACTTGATGGACAACCCGGAGCAAATTCCCGACACCATGCGAAGGCGCGGTCGTGGATGTACTCCGCGGCGCCTGGTGTGTGACTACCTGGCGGGGATGACGGACCGGTTCCTGATGAGCCAATAGACCGTGTCCCGATGTATCTAGTCTGATCGCGCCAACACCTGCAACACCTTCTCGGTGAGCCGCTCCGGCGTGATGCTTGCGTTGTCCGCGTCTGGCAGATAGGAGCAGTAGTCCGGCGCCGTGCTCCAGACCTTCTCCCCCTGCCCGTACAGCTCTATCTCCGCAGCCGACGTCGGCGCAAAGAAGCACACGATCTTCCGCTGGAGCGCGATCCCCATGTGCAACGGCATCGAATCGCTGGACACCAAAAGGTCCACCAGCTCGAGCCTCGCAGCGAACTCAAGCAGGTCATTGTCATTCCCCGCGTCGACCACTCGAACTCCCGGCTCGACCGCGCGCAACCCATCCAGCACGGCCTGACTGCGGGCGAGTTCGTCGGGCCCACCGAGCAGCAGGAACGAACAGGCGCCATCCAGCGCGGCGGCGATCTGCCGGGCCATCTCGACGGTCCTATCAACCGGCAACTCCTTCGTACGCCAACGTCCGCCGGCGCCGGTGCTGAGCCCAATCAAGGGACGAACTTCGTCGAGCCCGCTTGAGTCTGCGAATGCGCGCGTCTGCGCGCGGACTTCCTCGCTCAGGAACAAACCCGGTCGACCAGGCTCGATTCCCAGCATCGAGGCGAACAACTCCGGGTGCGTGCGCCGGTTGGCGATCTTGAGCTGATCCGCCGACTCCTTGCCCTTCCGGGAGAGCAGCCCCATCTCGAACCAGGGCGCCACGTCATCCGTGTAGACGCGCTCACCGCTGGCGTCGAGGGTCGCCCCGGACAAGGCCCGACACGGCAGGAGGCTCGCCAGTTCACACATCGGAAGCTCATCATCAAGCGACAGCACTCGGTCCCAAGGGCCGCCTTCGCTCAGCTTCGCAGCCAAACGACGCACCTGATCTACATCCTCGATGGCCAGGGTCTCTACCTCATCGATCATCGGGTGGTGCTGGATCAATGCCCGCGCGCCGGGCGCTGTTACCCAACACACTGCGAGATTCGGGTAGCGCGCAGAGAGCCCTGGGAGCACCGACGTGGTCCGGATCACGTCACCCAACGCCCCGACCTTGATGATCAGGACACGGGTCACCGCGGGGCCACTGTCGACAGGCGCTTCCTTTGACTCCGTCATGATCTAGTTATGATCGAGTTCCTGATAACGCGCGTACGCCCTATGCAGTCGGTCCGCTGCCGAAGCGAGGGCCACCCCTCCGCCATCTCCGACATACAAACGATGCCGCCGCGGCCACCGGCCACGATAGAGCGCGCGACAGATCGGGGTGCGAGAGTCCAGGGTTTCGAGGCAGCGATCACCAATCCAGTATCGAATCAACTCGCTCCCCCCCTCAACCGACTCGCCCAAAGTATCGGCAACCCGCCGTCGGTAGAGGGTCCCGAACAGGCTCGACCGCACGCTGAACTCGGTGCTTTCCCGCAGACAACGACGGATCCGCCTCGCCAACTCCCGGCGGCTCAGGGCGGCGCCTTCCGCCGTTGCGAGGCTAATTTCGTCGGTAGAACACACCCCCTGCTGCACCAGTGCCTCGCCCAGGCGGTCGGCGCGGGTCCCCTGCGTAGGGTCGAGGAGCTTGGCGAACATCGCCTGGCGGTCCCGGTCAGATAGTCCGCCGGACCTGACGCGCGCTGATTGCAGGTCGATGACCGCCACCGAACCGTCTTCAAGCGGCAGGAAGTTGCCAGCATGAAGGTCGGGGTGGAACAGGCCGGCGGCAATCAGTTGTTGGACGACCTCGACCATTGATTCCACCGTCGGGGGCTCAGATCGGACCGTCAGACTCGCAGTCACCAACATCGACAGCCGTGGCAAACCGAATTGCCGTCGTGCACGAACCGCCACCACGACCGGCACACGTAGACCGTGGGCCCGACAATGTTGGAACATCTTGGCCTCGTGTACACCCGGCAGAGGACGGGTGGCGTAACGCATCCGATCCTTGGCTCGCGGAAACCACATCAGCTTGACGTACACCGGGCCGCAATCAGGCAACACCCCGCGACCGACCGATCGCACGAGCCGGGCGTGCACGAGCTCCAGACCGGACGGTAGTTGCTGCGGACCAGCGAGCGCGGCTTGCCACCACTCCGCCAATCGTGTCTGGTCGGCGCCGGACAGGTCCATCAAGACCCTCCCATCAGCTGGTGGTAGAAGTCGCGCAAGCGACGGCTGGCGATGCGCTCGTCCATCAGCTTCGCGACCCGATCGAGGGCGGCGGTACGCAAGCGGGCGCAAGCATCCGGGTTCTTGATCAATCCGACCAGCGCCGCAGACATCAACTCCACGTCATCCTCGATCAACAATCCACAAGCATCCTCAGCCAACGACCCGGCGCGGCGGCCGAGCAGTTGCGGCAGGATTCCGCGCTTGCTGCTGACCACCGGCAAGCCCGCGGCCATCGCCTCCCGGACCGCCCGGCACGTACCGTCACTACCCGGCACCATGAAAGTGAACAGGTCCAGACTCCGAAGCCAAAGGCTGTAGTCGGGGTCTTCCTGGTAGCCGGGCAGGATCACGGAATCACCCAGCCCGAGCGCCTTGATCGGCGCGCTGACCTGTTCCTCGACGTCGGTGGCGTTACCCCGCCCGAGCAGGACGAAACGCGCCCGGGGAACCTGGTCCACCACCCGTCGGACAACCTGCCAGAGGAAGCCGAAGCGCCGGTGGGATTGTATTCGCGCAGTGATCCCGATCAGCGGATCTGCCGGTCCGATTCCCCAACGCTGCCGCTGGTCTCCGGTGAGATTCTGCAACCGCCGCCCATCGGTGGGCGGCTCCTGCACCAGCACGCATTGTTCTGCAAACTTGTAGCGCCGCACGAATGCCTCCGCGCAAGAGTCCGTCGGCACAACCACTCCATCGGTGCCCGCAAACGCCCACCTGTTGCGCAGGAACCGGGCAGGTGGCTCAGGATCGTAGAGCGAGCGCACCACCACCGTCGGAGTCCGCACCCGGCGGCGCGCAACCACCGCTGGCAGGTGATCCCCCAGGAGGTGGGTATGCAGCAAGTTGAAATCCTCGCGACGCAATCGCTGCGCCAACACTGCGCTATCCCGATACAGCGAGACCATGCTGTGATGCTTGGGAAGTTGCAGACCTGCGATCAGCGGCAGGTTCCTGGCCCGCACCTTGTCCCCGATGTAGTGGGTCTCGCC
Organism: Planctomycetota bacterium; assembly: GCA_036338025.1. Classification (GTDB taxonomy): domain Bacteria; phylum Planctomycetota; class UBA1135; order UBA1135; family UBA2386; genus JAYZDB01. The sequence continues at coordinate 3,825 of JAYZDB010000239.1, read as the reverse complement.
AACCTGGTGGCCGGATTGGGCGAACATGACGTCCACGCCGAGATCCCGCAGGGCGGCGGCACTACGAATCGCCGGGTCCGCTGGACCGGTCCACTTGTAGTTTGAGAACAGGTGCAGGGCCCGCATCTCGGGCGGCGCACCGCGCCGCCCGAGATCCGGGCCAGCGTCGGCATCCGGGACGAGCCCGTCCGGCGAGGCTATCGACCCGCCGAGGTGTGGATCCCGTTTCATGCTCAAGCGCTTCCTTGTTCTCGCCGCTGCGCAGCAGGGCCGGCAGACTCCAACCGCAGGCCGTCCACGCGCTGCTGGATGTTCACAATTTCCATCTTCAACCGGCCCAGGGATTCGGCCCGTTTGTTCAACTTGCGCTGGGATGTCACGATTCGAAGGGAACGGCGGTATCCTACCGGGGTAGATGGTATCGAAGCGCTGCCATACCTTGAACAATCCAGCCTACCACCGACCCCGAATTGCCGCCCACGACCCGTGAACACAGAACAGCCCACACCCGAACTTCACAGACTCCTCCACATCATCGAACGATTGCGCGCCCCTGGTGGCTGCCCATGGGACCGTGAGCAATCCGAAGAATCGATGGCCCCGCACCTGTTGGAAGAGGCCTTCGAGGCCGTCGAAGCGATCCAGACAACCGACGTCCAAGACAGCTGTGAAGAACTCGGCGACGTCTTGATGAACGTCCTGATGATCGCCCAGATCGCCAGCGAGGCAGGCCGCTTCGATAGCGAAGACGTCGCCAGGACCATCAGCGACAAGCTGGTGCGGCGGCATCCGCATGTCTTCGGAGACGTCACCGCGGCCGACTCAGAGGAGGTCCTGCAGAACTGGGAGCAGATCAAGAAAAGCGAGAAAGGCGGCCAGGCCCGGGGCGCCCTCGACGGTGTCCCAGCCAGCCTGCCTGCCCTGCAACTGGCCTACCGCATCGGGGAGAAGGCCCATCGGACCGGCTTCGACTGGCCGGACGCCGCCGGTCCACGATCCAAGCTGGACGAAGAACTCGGAGAATTGGACGAGGCGCTGGCGTCTGAAAACCAGGCCGCCATCGAGGCCGAATTGGGAGACGTGCTGTTCAGCCTGGTCAACGTCGCCCGACACGCCGGGATCAACCCCGAAATGGCACTCCGCAACACCAGCCGGCGATTCAAATCGCGATTTCGGCTGGTCGAGGAGGCCCTGGGAGATCGCCTGCCCGAGTCCACGCTGGCTGAGAAGGAAGCCGCGTGGGAGACCGCAAAGCAGCGACTGGAATCGTGATGCGCCGCCACCGGTGGTTTGCCGTCGAGATTCCGATGGATCGTCGGCAATCCGACGGAAAATCGGTGGTTATCCGGCAAGCTGTCCGACGGCGGACCGGCTCGTATGCTCAACCGTCAACATTAAACTGTTCAGAGCATTTGCGTTACGATCGAGGCGGTACATAGAGCCAAGATGGCACGATGTGTGCTAGGGATGTGGCGGTGGAAAGAAACCCTGTGGGTTAAAACCCACTAGGGAAGGGATCCAACCCGGAGGTGTGTGGTGCGCCTCCGGGTTTTTTGTACCCCCAACAGCTCCCAACGATGTCGGGATCCGACGGCCCACACCGCCCCAGTTGTCAGCTTGCCGACGAATTCAGACCCAAGGGGATTCTCCAGCACCTGCACGAGAATTCTATAACCACCATGTTAGTGGAGGTTTAGGAGTTTCTGCCAGGAAATGCCCGGGCTTGGCACGGTCCGTGCTTTAGAGCGGGCAGGTGGAAAGATTTGCACCGGGTACTTTTGGACCTGTGGCAGGGATCTTGACCCGGAGGTGTGTGGTGCGCCTCCGGGTTTCTTTTTGTACCGACAGCGCGAAGCCTCAGTCCTCGAGTTGGACGCCCAGGCCATCGGCGATCCGGTTGGCGTAGGCGTAGTAGGCCACCACCTCCGCAATCGCCAGGATGTCAGCGTCGGAAAATCCGGCCTGGCGCAGGGAATCCAGGTCCACCGGCTGCACCTCGGCTGGTGCGGCAGTGAGCTTCAGCGCGTAACGCAGCATCGCGAGTCGGCGCGGCTGCAAGCCGGCGCTCTCCGGGTCCTTCTCGATCCGGGCGAGTAGCTCGTCATCACCCAGGAGCCGACGCAGACCACGCCGGTGGTGCGCCAGTCAATAGTGGCAAGCATTGTACTGGCTCACTACCAAAGCGATCAGTTCACGGTCGACCGGCGGCAGGCCCGGGGTACCGGCCATCACCGCCCGGTACAGCTGGTAATGCGCCGCCAGGCCATCCGGGTTCAGGCCATGGACCTGCATGATGTTGTCGACTTGCGCGTTATGCGGGTCGACGACCAGAGCGTAAAGCTCAGCGAGTCGGCCGGTAGCCGCCGCGGGCTCGATGGTCTCGATCCATGCCATGCGCCACACAATGGCCTGCGTGACCAGCGAGGACAAGGACCACGTCAGGCCACGCGCTGAGGCGCGATCAGCTGGCCGACACCGACCGGTCTCTCGGCGGCAGGATGTGTAGCGTGCTGCTCTCAGTCGAAACCCCGGCCAAACGTCGCATGCCGGACTCGAAGAAGAACTCGTCCTGCCCGAAGGCTGGCTCCAGATCGTCGAGCCAGGTCGCCTCATCGTCAAACTTCGCGAAGAACGGTCGCCCCACCCAATCCGGGTTGCGGCCTTGTAACAGCTTCAGCACGAAGACCTTTTCGCCCTGCAACTTGGTGATGCCATCGACCACCACCTTGCCCGGCGTGGCCGACATGGAGGGCCCACGCACTGTCCTCGACAAGCCAGAGACCTGACAGTAGGCCTCGTTGAAGATCTTGTAGGCCCGCGCCAGCGGGACCTCGAAGTAGTGTCTGGCACCGGTATCCCGCTCGACGAACATGTAGTAGGGCACCATGCCGAGCCGGGTCTGCAAGCGCCACATACGGCTCCAGACCGCTGCCGAATCATTGACGTGACGGATCAGGGGAGCCTGGCAGCGAATGACCGTCCCGGTACTCAGCACGCGCCTGATCGCCGCCTGGGCCGGCTCGGTTTCCATTTCACGGGGGTGACTGTAGTGCGCCATCAGCGCCAGGTGCTTGCCTGCGGCACGCACTTCTTCGAACAAGCGCATCAGGTCATCCGAGTCCTCATCCGTGGTAAAGCGGAACGGCCAGTAGCCAAGCGCCTTGGTGCCGATGCGGATGGTTTCGATATGGGCGAGCTTGGGATCGAGGAGCGGTTCGATATAGCGACGCAACACCTTGGTCTTCATCACCATCGGGTCCCCACCGGTGAACAGCACACTGGTGACCTCGGGGTGGGCCTTGAGGTACTTCACCAGCAGCTCGCTGTCCTTGCTGGCAAACTTCAGATCCTCGAGGCCGACAAACTGTGCCCACCGGAAGCAGTAGGTGCAGTATGCGTGGCAGGTCTGTCCGGCGGAGGGAAAGAACAGCACGGTCTCACGGTACTTGTGTTGGAGCCCCGGCAGCGCCTGATCACCCAGTTGGGGAACATTGAGTTCCATCTGTCCACCTGGATGCGGATTCAACCCACGCTGAATGTGCGTGGCGACCGCTGCGATCTTCTCCTTTTTCGCGCCGGTGCAGACCAGCTCCGTCATGCGCGAGAAGTCCTCCGATGACAGCATGCCTGGCTGCGGGAACGTCAGTTGGAATATCGGGTCATCCGGAATGTTGTCCCAGTTGATCAGTTCGTCGACTACGTATTCGTTGACACGGAAAGGCAAAACCGCCGCAACTGCTTGCATGGCAACCCGCTCGGACTCTGAAAGCCCTTGGATCTGCGGGATCTCATGCATGTTCTTCTGCGTGTAGACGCGAAATTTGC
>JAYZDB010000238.1:0-2903 GCA_036338025.1 Planctomycetota bacterium | reverse complement strand
GGTCTACCCAAAGGGGCTACAAGCGACTGCCTACGGCCGGCGACTGGACGACCCCAGGGGCCCCGTGCCGGACGGCTTCGAGGTGATGGAATCGGTGTCGGATACCGAGGTCCCGCCCTACATGTTCGCACTGATCGTCGGCGCATTCGTGTTGATCCCTGAAACTGGCGACCCACGACTACGACCACACCTGGTCTACCAGCAGGACGCTAAACAGGCACGATCCTCACTCCGTCACCATGCAAAGTGGATGAAGATCATGGAGCAGACCTTCGGAGTCTACAGCTACAAGAAATACACCACCGCCCAATGTCCGACCCGGTGGGGAGGATTTGAGGCACCGGGAAACGTCCAGCTAAGCGAGCGGATCTTTGATGGAGCTGACGGCGGCGTCGGAACGCTAGCCCATGAGTTCGTGCACATGTGGTTCGGCGACGGGGTGGGCTACGCCCGCTGGCATGAGGTCTGGTTGTCCGAGGGCTTCGCGTCCTATTTCGGGCCCTGGCTCAACGCAGCAGTGGGTGGGCCTGATCTACGCAGCAGCATGATTCGGATACGAGATCGTTGGCGACGCAGTCGGGATGGTCGGATCAAGACGGTCCGCGATGACTCATTTCCACATCCCGACATGGCCCTCAACGCCAACACCTACCCGAAGGGAGCGTGGATCTTACACATGCTGCGCCGAGAACTCGGAGATGAGACCTTCTTCGCAGCGCTACGGGCGTACTACGTCGAATGCAGGGACAAATCGGTCCTGACCGAAAATTTCGCTGCCTGCGTGAAGATCTCCGCCAAGCAGGACCTGCGTTGGTTCTTCAGCCAGTGGCTGGACCGGGTCGGCTGCCCGGAGCTTCGTGTCCGCCGCTCTACCGATGCAGAGCCGCCAGGACTGGTCATCGAGCAGACCCAAAAAGGCGATCCATACACCTTCTGGCTGCAACTCAGATGGACCGACGCCGACGGCACGGTTCACAACAAGGAAGTAAGGGTTCGGGAACGGACCACGAAAGTCGCAATTGCGGGCAGCATCGACGACCTGCGACTGGACCCGGACGTGCAACTCCTGTTCCGTCAGAAGTGACGCACTCTACCGCCACCGGAGTCGCTTGAACGAGTCATCCGAGACCGAGAAGCGGACTCTGCGCAAGCCATAGCCGAGCACAAAGCCGCGAATCGGGACCACCGCCTTGCCCGGGTTCTTCGCCCCGATCGGCGTCTCGGCCTTCGGTGGTACTTCGATCGCCTGCACTCGCAGGTTCGGGATCCGCGGCTGCTTGGTGACGGTATCACCAGCGATCATCACATTGGTTTGCAGCGCCTCTTGCACCGTGATGGCCTTGCGCAACAGGTCAATCCTGCGCGCGAGTTTGGCATTCTCACCCGCCTTGCTCAGTTGCCGGGTTGTCTCGGCAAGCAGATCACGGTTGTCGCGCAGGGTCCTGGTCTTGGCGTCGATGAAGACACCCTTGCCATCACTACGACACGACACCTCGTAGACGACGCCAAACGGCATGTCGTGCCGTAGCCGTCCAAATTGGATCGGTTCGAAGGCGCGGATACGAGCCTGGATCTCCGGGGCTGCTGGCCAGCCATAGAACTCGTAGGTCGCGGGATGTCCCACCACCAGGGTCTTTTGCCGTTGCACAGCCAGTGGCACAAACGTCGCCCGGAGCCGGCTCCCGCCCGCCCACAGGGTCAAGTCGAGTGTGCTGCCCTGCATCTTCAGATCAATCTTCAGCGTTTCAACCGGCCGATCCAGGCCATCGAGACGGAGCGCGACATCGGTGTAAGGCGTGCCGCTGCGGTAATTCTTGCCCTTGCTGAAGACCAGCAAGTGCCACACGCCACGCTTTTCGAACCAGGTCGACATCCGATACCGACCAGGCGGGATGAGCTTGTGGCCATCGGCGACCAGGGCCACCGAAGTCTCGAGCACCGCGGCTTCCTGATCGCTCATCGACCAGACCGTGCCGCGTTCCTGCGTGGACTCGAGAGTGCGGCGTCCGAGCTGCAAGGCAAAGTAACGGACCCCGACCTTGCCACCCGCGCATTGGATCTCCGCACCAGTTGGCGTGGGAATCTTGTTATCGGCGGCACCGGCCTGGCCCGACAGCGTCGGGAGCAGAGCGAGAACACTGATCGGCACGCGCTTGAGAAGGTGGCTCATGATTCTGCTCATGATGACAAGACCCCATCGTACGGCATCTCAGTCACCGCGTCGCCTCGCGTCCTGGTCCAGAACCCTGGACAAGTCACATGTCTCAACAACGTCGCGGTGGTGTTGGTGCATTCCTACGAAGTAGCCCATCGTAAACCGCGCGTTGAGATCACTCAGAGGCTGCCACCTCGGTTTGCCTTCGATGTCCTGCCAGCGAAACCCGTCGATCCCGAAGGGGCCCGAGTATCCGGACTTGTGGAGCGCATCGGTGGTGGTGGAGAACGCCAGCTCGAAGGAATCCCGCTCGCTCACCGAAAGGTCCTCGCTGAGGGCCTGGTTGTCGATCCACGCTCCGCGTTGGTCGCTGTACAAACGAGTCGGCTCGCCCCGCAGTACAGATCCGTCGGCTTGGAGCAGACCGTGGAGAGTGAATTCCGCGAGAATCGGAACGAAGGGTTCAACCTGCAAGCCACCACCGTAATCACACATCGATGCTTCACACCATCGACGGGTTGCGACATCGCCAAGGTCGGTGATTTGCCTGCGCCAGCGCCCGCTGAACCCAAAAGCCCGCTTCAGGAGCCAGCCGCCCGGTGGCGGCGGGCAACACCGCAGATGTTCCGTCAGTTGGTCCATCGTGGTCGCGAAGATGGAGTCGGGCAGGCCCTCGGTGAGTTCGACCAGGAAGTTGCGGTGGTTGACCGTCTGAAGGCAGTCAAGGCTGGGGTGATGCGCATCCTCA
>JAYZDB010000237.1:0-13440 GCA_036338025.1 Planctomycetota bacterium | reverse complement strand
CCAGGATTTCCGTCGCGCAGGACCGCTTGCTTGTTGTCCGGCGTGACGTAGTCCGGATTGAGAGGGTCGCTGAACCAACCGTCGTCCAGGGTGAGGTTACTCGCTTCCAGGGACACGAGGCGTTTGCCGAATTCTCCGAGCCCCATCTCCTTGGGAAGGTGGGTGACGCCGGTGTGCAGGTAGCTGTGCCAGGTGAGCCTGCCAGCTGGCCCCGCCAGCTTCCACGGTAGGAATACCGCATCACCTTGAGCCGGTTTGAAGGACTGAACCTGGAGTTTCCAGACGGTGCCGTCAGTGAGGGTCAAGTCGTAGGCACTCGGGCCAACCTGCACGACATTCTTCGCCCGATAGAGAGGCTCGAGCAGCGCGGCGCGTAGCAGACTTTGCAGCCGATCGAGTTGCTCGATCTTGCTTGATTCGTGTTCGAGGGCACTGGCGTGTGGTGTCAGATGCCAGGCACCCTGCGGCAGGCGGATGTCGACCTGTCGGTTGCGGCGTACAATGCGCATCCGATCCTTCGTCCACAGGATGACCTGCTCGGGCAGGTCATCGTCTTCGCCGTGGCGGAGGTTGAGCAGCGCGCTCGTCATTTTGGCTTCGCCTTGCAGGACGCCGTGGCATGTTCCCACGAGGGTGGTGATGGCGGCTCGGGGGTCCGTTGGGAGGGCGGCAGGCTGGGGATTGCCGGCCTGCACGGCGCTCTGCGGGTTGGCGTGGCGCGAGGACTGATCGTCACATCCCACGAGGCACCAGGTAGGCACGAGGCTCGTGAGCAGGACTGGCGTAATCAGGCGCGTGGTGGCCTGGCCTAACCGCGTTGGAAGAGCTTCTCCCATTTCTTCAGGTCGTAGCCCCGATCCGTGCCTCCGGCAAGGGCCTTCAGAGCCTTGCGCGCTGCCAGGCGCACGTTGCGGTTGCTCTCGCTGGGTTGCAGTAGCTGGAAGAGCTTCTTGTGAGAATTCTGGTTCTTCTGTCGACCCAAGGCCACGCAAGCGTGGATGCGTACCAGCGCCATCGGGTGATCACAGTATGGCTCGACGGACCGAGCATCCTCGGCGAGTCGAAACAGCCCGAGACCGCGCAAGGCTTGTACCGAGATTTCGGGCTCGAGTTCGCCGACCGGTTGCGACAGCAAGCGCAGCCAGATCGGCCGTAGTGCCTTCCTGCGGTCACCAGCCAGGTAGGGTTGCACCGACATCAGGGTCCAGGCGGCAGCGCGGCGGATCCCTTGGCTTTCTTTTGAGTCCTCCAGGATGCTGGCGATTGCCTTGGTCGGGGTGTTCGGCGCTCGGAGCATGCCGATCCCGTGTACTGCCTGGTTTACGATGTGGCTGTCAGGATCATTGAGGGCGGTGACCAACGAGTTCAGGGCCGTTTCGACGTAGTCGCGATCTGATTTCTTCCTGGCCCCCTCAGGGCCCGTGAGTCCGTCCGCGAAGCCAAGAGCGGCGAGGGCGATCCCTCGGTTGCCGACGTGCGTGGGATTGTCGGCGGTGGCCACCAGCGAATCGAAATGGCGCCGGGTCTTGTCGCGAATGACCTTCTCGAGGGCCTCGCGCCGTGACACGACGCGGTGGTCAGCGCCTTGGTGTACGGACTCGTAGAATTTGTCGAGCGCCTTGTCCAGATCCAACAGGACTCGCTGTCGTTCGTTGAGTATGGCGTCGTATGCCTTCCGCTTCTTGGCGCGCTCGGCGAACTGAGCCTCGATTTCGTCATCCGAGACTCCCCGTGGCGTCGGAGTTGTGGAGCAGGCTGTGAGCACGCTGAGGAGGGTCCCGAGAGCGACGTGTGGGTACTTCATGACGTAGTGGCGCTTAGATGCCCGGAATGCGGGATCCTTCCCATGGATCTTGGGAAAAGGCCCGTTAGATTTCGGGGTCAGCGGGGGCCGATTGTAGGAGCCCGTGCGACAGAACGCCAATCCATGGACTCCGCGTCTTCCGACACATCTGGCCTCGACATAGCGGCTTTGGTCGCATCGGACTGCGAACAGGTGCAGATCCTTCGTGACGCAGAGATTGGAATGACCGCCTTCGTGGTGGTCCATAGCACGCGCCTGGGCCCGGCGTTCGGGGGTATCCGACGCTGGTCCTACCCGGACCCTGGCGCCGGGCTGGCTGACGCCCTGCGCTTGGCGGAGCACATGACCTTGAAGTGTGCGATCCATGGTGTCCCGGGTGGCGGTGGCAAGGCGGTGCTGCTCGACTGTCCGGAGCTGGATCGGCGTCGGGCCTACCTTCGCCTGGGTGAGTTCGTCCAGGAGATGTCCGGGCGGTTCTACACTGGACCCGATGTCGGCACCGGGGCAGACGACCTGCTCACCATGGGGGAGGTTACGGACTATGTCGCACTGCCGGACCAGCGCGGACCCGGCGAGCTATCCGAGCCGACGGCGCTCGGGGTCTTCGCCGGGGTGCGTGCGGTGGCGAAGGAGCTCGACTACTCGACTCTCGAGGGAGTCAGGGTGGTTGTCCAGGGCCTGGGGGGAGTTGGCTGGCGTCTGTGTGATCTGTTGGCCAAGGCCGGCGCGGAGCTCTCGGTTTGTGATGTGTTGGCGGACCGCGTCGATGCGGCGTGTGTCGAATGGGATGCGGTGGCGATCGCTCCCGAGATTGCTCACACTGTTGATTGCGACATCTACGCACCCTGTGCGCTGGGTGGCGTGATCAACTCCAAGACCTTGCCTGAGCTTGGCGCCAGAGCGGTTGCGGGTTCGGCCAACAATGTACTGGCATCGGCCGACTGCGGTGTCGACCTGTTTCGTCGTGGTTTGCTCTACGCCCCGGACTTCGTCATCAACTCGGGAGGCCTGGTGCATGGGGCGCTGTTCCATCTCGAAGGTCAAGCGCCTCCTTCGACCAGGATCGAAGAGATTGGAGACCGACTGACAGAGATATTCTCTCAATCGTCAGTCGACGATTCGCCGCCCGAAGTTCTGGCGAGAGAAATGGCGAGACAGCGGCTGAAACAATCGAGCAGCAATCCCTTTCTACCTGGCCGCAAACAATGACGGATCAGACATGAACAAGGCTGTCCCCTTCACCCATACCCTGCGTGTGCGTTATTCGGAAACCGATGCTGGCGGAGTCGCTCACCACAGCAGCTACGTTGTCTGGCTCGAGCAAGCCCGTACGGAGTGGATGCGTGCAAGCGGCAAGAGCTACCGGGATATCGAATCCGAGGGGCAGTTCCTGGTGGTGACGGAGCTGCAGATCAAGTACCTGTCGCCAGCCCGTTACGATGATGAACTGATAATCTCGGTGGCGGAGGAGTGCCGTAAGCGTGCCTCTGTCGATCTCGTCTACGAACTTGCCGAAGGCGCTTCCGGTCGCCGCGTCGCAACTGCGAGTACTCGCCTTGCCTGTATTGACCGTGCGGGCCGAGTTTGTCGCCTGCCTGACTTCTCGTAGGCGCGAACTCTTGACTAGCGGACTTGCAAACGCAGGATGCGCTCTGTCTCGTTGACTAGCCACCGAGGATGGTCGAAAGAGAGGTCACTCAGATCCTGCCAGAGTATGCGCCCCTTTGGGCCGACGAGGTAGACGCCGTGCATGCCAACGTGCCCGAGGAAGTCGAAGGCCAGCCACTCGCGAAACATGCGCATCTTGCTGTCGCAGAGCATCCGGAAGCTGAAGCCATTGGATCCGAGTTTGTCGAGAGACTCACGCAGGGACGCAACGGTCCCCGGGCCGATAGCGAGGATCTCGACACCCTTGTTGGCGAAACTACTGGAAACCGGGCGGAGGTTTCTCAGTTGCTCGACGCAGTGCAGTCAACCGAAGCCCTGGTACAGGACAAGGAGCGTAGTTTTCCCCTGGTAGTCCCGTCGGAAGTCGACCAACGCGTTGTCGGCTGTCCTGAGGACCCAGTTGCGTCGCACTTGAGGCTCCCAGAAGGACTCCTTAGCGAGTCTTGCGGCGGTGGATGTTGGCTCCCCGACTCGGCGCTTGCGGATGCCAAGGTGGCCCTCGGATTCCAAGAGCTTGAGTTCGTGGTCCAGTCCCAGCTTGCGGCAGGCATGGCTGGCGGCAGCTCGCGTCCGTCCCGCCAGGCTGTAGCGTTCGCGTAGCCGGTTGAACCTGGGGTGGCGGGGCATTGCGAATGCGTGACGGGCGAGGTCCAGGGCGTCTTGTCCACGCCCGTCTTCGACCAGCGTCCGGACTGTAGTCTCGAGACTGCGGCCGTAGTGGAACACCTCGTATGGCATCATGTAGAAGCGTTGCATGTGCACATGGTCGGCGCGCAGACCTTGTTCCAGGTAGGGGATCGCTTGCCTGGGCTGGTTCAATGCCGTGAAGATGCGCCCGGCCCAGTACCACATGTTGCCGTTTGCTGGCGCAATTTCGGTAACGCGCTTTGCGGAGGCCTTTGCGCGGCTCGGATCTTCTGCTTCCCAGAGGAGCATCCGGTACAAGTGGGCCGGATGGTAGGGGGACTGGGCAAACACCTGGTCGAGTTGTGCGTCGAGATCAGCCTTGGGCAGTGCCGCGAAGTCATTGAGACGGTTGAGCCAGTGTTGGTTGACTCGAAATGCGATGGCTTCGATATCTCCGGGCTGGTCTTCTACCAAGCGGTCGTATTGGGCGACCAGTGCACGTGTTCTCTCCTCGAGGGACTTCGCGAACTTGCGTTTCGGGGCTGGCAGGGGTGGCTGACCGGGCTTGGGGTCGAACCAGATACGTGCATGGTTGGTCTTGGCCATTGCCGGAGTGATTTCGTAGAAGGCGGCAAGGCCGTCGATCCACAATCGCTCACGGGCATTGGTGCGTTGGCGATGGTAGATCGCTTCCGCCATCGCCTCCGATGCGCGGTCCGGGTTATGGACGTTGGCCATCGCGACTCCCCAATGTGCCATTGCACAGTCGGGCTCCGTGGCGAGAATCTGGCGGAAAGAGCGCTCGGCCTCGTAGTACCAGTGACCGTGGAGTTGGGCGAGCCCTTGGTCGAACAGCTTCTGTGCCTCTTCGAACACGCGAGAGATCTCGAGGTGAGCGTCGCCGCAACCACCGAATAGGTAGGAGCCGATCTTCGGCCTGGCCGGGATGACCTCGACGCCGTCATACGTCGCAGGGGCGAAGGGCGTTTGGTCGAGCCCATTTGGTTGTTCACCGCTGCTCCGTTTGACCTCGGGAGTTGGCACCGGTTGTTCCTGACGGCATCCTGACCCCGCAAGAAATCCGACGATAGCTGTGACCACGACGGCTGTCCTCATTGAGGTGGTCTCATCCATGCCTGGGCTCTTCGAACTCGTTGGGGTCAGAACGACCGGTAGGGGAGATCATCCGGGATACGCCTGGGTCTCGGAAACTCGGAGTAACTTTTTGGATACGTGTTGCCGTAACGAACTGCGATCAACCTTGGTCAGGATACGATGAACGGGCCGTCGACCGCGACGGCATAGGGCTAGAATTCCTGCGTTCCATTGCTGGTTTGCTACCGCAAGCGTTTTCCGTTTCCAAGCATCTGACGATGACCCTGACCCCTGAAATTGCCTTTGAGAGTCACCGAGAACACCTGCTCTCCCTGGTCTGGTTGCGAATGGGGCCCGATCTCCGCAAGAGAATGGACCCCGAAGACGTCCTTCAGGAAGTGGCTATCGAAGCAATCAACTACTGGCATACCCTTGAGGATGAGTCCAATGCCCGGGCCTGGTTGGTCACCTTGGCGAAGCGCAAGCTGGCCCGAATCCTGCGGGATCAAGTCGGAGTTGCGGCGCGCGACCCGCGTCGAGAGAAGAACATGAAGACCGACCTGCCAATCGCTGATCGGCGTTCCGGTCCAGTCACGCTGGCTGATCGTAAGGACCGCCTGGCCCTTCTGGAGGGGGCGCTCCAGCAGCTCAAGCCCGAGCACCGGGATGTGATCATGATGGCTCGGATCGAGAAGATGTCTGCCCGAGAAATTGGTGCGGAGATGGATCGCTCCGAGAATGCGGTGCACCTGTTGCTCGGACGCGCTCTCAAGAGCCTGGCGCAGCACCTGAAATTCTGACGTGAGTCTGCACGAACCACCAACCCCCGAGGACGATGGTCAGGCGGGACCGCCATCTGGCGTGGACCGGCGGATGGCGGAGATCCTCAGCAACAAGGATCGCACGCGAACGGCGCTCGATCGATTGAAGGATGAGGACTCTGAAGAAGCCGAGGACCTGATCGGACGGCTCAACGCGCTGGACTTCATCGATGATGTGATCGGGGACGATCACAAGATGCCGAGTAAGATCGGAGATTTTGAGATTACCGGTGTGCTGGGTCGTGGCGGTATGGGGACGGTTTACCAGGCCTACCAGGAGAACCTCGATCGCGAGGTGGCGCTGAAAGTACTCGCTCCTCGCTTTAGCAGTGATGTCACGATGCGTACGCGGTTTCGCAAGGAAGCAAAGGCTACAGCCGCGATGCACCACCGGCACATCGTTCCGATCTTCGATTACGGCGAGGCCAGTGGCCACATGTTCTTTGCCATGGAACGTGTCGATGGCGTGAGCTTGGACAAGCACATCGCGGCGGCACGCCGCAACAACAAGGCGGTGATGGAACCCCTCGACGCAGCCCGTCGATTTGCAGGAGTTGCGGATGCCCTGGCTCTGGCTCACAACCGAAAGATCCTGCATCGCGACGTCAAGCCCGGCAACGTCCTGGTGAATGCGGACGGCACCTTGGCGCTCGCAGATTTTGGTTTGTCGAAGTTCATCGACGAGGTCAGTGTCCACCTCACCTCGGTGGGTGGCTTTCTTGGGACCTTGCACTACTCGCCACCGGAACAGGCTCGGGGCGGCCCGCTGGGGCCTGCAGGCGATCTGTACTCCCTGGGGGTCACGATGTATGAGTGCATCACCGGCCGGTTGCCGATCTCCGGTGACAGCACTGAGGCGATGCTGCACGCCTTGCTGCACGAGGAAGCACCACGCCTGCGTGCGAGCATGCCGAAGGCATCCCGTGACCTGGAAGCGGTACTCGAGAAGTTGCTCTCGAAAATCCCGGAGGAGCGCTACCAGGATGGCGAAGCCCTGGCGTTGGATCTGTTGCGCGTGGCAGAGGGTGAGCCGATCCGGATCCGTCGTCAGAGCGCCGTGGTACGCCTCTATCGGCGTGCGAAGCGCAACCCCATCGTGACGCTGTCGGTGGTCGCAGGCGTGATTGTCCTTGCCGTTCTGGCGTTTTCATTTCGGTTTTGGCGAGACAACGTCGTGCTCAAGGGTCGCGAACATCTGGTCAACGCCGCTGTCGTCGTGAGTCAGGAGCGGGGTATGGCTCTTGGGCCTCACGGTGTCTTGAGCACATTGACGGGGCTTGGGTTCCAGGAGACGTTCGAGTCATCTTCGTTCCTGAATGAACTCGCCAAGGCGGCTAAACGCCTGCCGGATGAGGCAGCCACGATTGAAGGGTATCGCGAGGCCTATCGTGGCGCCGTTCTCAACGAGAACACCCTGCTGAACGTCCTGAAGGCCGGCAACGGCAGGGCTGCTCTGGCGGCTGCAAACGCGCTGATCACGGCACGCCGGGCGGGGGTTCGGGATGTCGGAGTCGAGATTGATCTCTACAACCTACACCTGGCGCGCGCGGTGGTTTGTCTGATGGCGTCCGTCGCTGATCCGGCTCAGGCCTCTTCCGACCTGGAGATTGCGAAGTACATCCGCCCTGGCGCGTTTTTGCCCCAGGTACTGTCGACGTTCTTGGAGAATCGAGACAACTCAAACCAACTCATGGCCGGGCTTGAGGATCTTATCGCGAAGACCAAAGACGCCAGGCAACGGCGAACCGCCGCGCAACTCCTGATTGCATATGCTGGCATTGGTTCGCCGGTGACCGCTCACTTGATGCGCTTTCCACTCAATTACGAGACCCGAAGGCAGTTGACGGAAACGGGGCTTGGATGGATGAGTGGTGGCGTTGGTTTCCAGGCCAAGGACAACGGTGGCTACACAGGCCTTGGACTGAGCCTTGCTCAAGAGGCCACTCAGATTCTCAACATGTCCGGCAACTCGGTGGCCGTGGAGCAGAGCAAGGCGAAGGCACGACAGATCTTCTCCGAGATGTTGGAACCCGGTTCCGATCTCGCTCCGTGGCGATTCACCTTCCAGTTGCTCGGGAGTGACAAGGTAGTGGCCGGCACTCTGGACGAGCAGGCGAAGCGGCAGGGGGCAATCCACTTCGTCAGGCTCGTGCACAGAGTTGTGCCCTTGGTTCAGGGAGAGGCAATGCTCGACGCCCTGGCGTCGTTCATTCGACCCCTGTTGGAGGATCCCCAGAGGGCTACCGGTCCGGTCGCGGTCGAGTTACGGGCCCGCTACGAGAGTCTGGCGGGCGAGCCATCGGATGCTGCGGTTGCGGTCGATGCCTGGCTGAAGCTCGACGAGACGAACCCAGATGCGCAACTCTGTGCGTTTTGCGTGCGGGTGCGACAAGGTCCGGAGAACGAGCAGCAGATGAACGACGCCCTGGTTCCGGGGGCCGAAGCCCTGCAGCTGACCTTGGACCCGGACCGCGTGAATAGTGTGCTGGAGCGTCGCCTGGAGGCCCAGTTGGGCCGGACGCCCGAGGAGGACCCCTCCCGGCACTGGCTACAGAAGATGTTGACAGAAATACGATCCGCCGCAAAAGATGGCTAGAACCGCACAGGAACACGAGTTCGGGGCAAAAGGGTTGGGGGCCCTCTCGTCCACTGTGAGATCGTCCCGTTCCTGCCGATTCGACGTGACCCATAGACTACAAACCATCTTGATCGTGCTGCTTATGTCCATTGTGCTGGGCGGTTGCGGCCCGAGTTCCGAGTCTGCTAACTCGGCGACGCAAGCGGATGGGGCGGTGGTGCATTCCGAGAAGGCTGCCGAGCGAATGGAAGCGCCAGCCAAGCAGCTGCTAGACCGGAAGCGCGGGATTGGCAAAGACAAGGACCTCGTGGTCCTGGTGACGGACCCCCAAACCCAGGCTCAGGGGGAGCAGGCCTACGAAATTGTCGACATCAGTGCCAAGGAGCAAGACCTCAATGTGCTGCTGCGCAACGTCGACACGCAGCACAATCCACACAAGATTGTCGTGTTGCGCGGGCGGCCGTTGCAGGGCACGGTCCTCGATGGCTCGGGCAACCCGGTCACCCGGGCCCGGGTGACCCTCTTCCGGCGCACCCGGGAATGGCCACGCGCCGATCGGCAGCGCTTGCACTCGCCGGTATGGACCGGCACGGACGGTCGTTTCACGTTTGGGATTACCCGGAGCCCGCGCCTCGAACTGGAGGTGGCGGCGGCCGGCTATGCGACCCAGACCCTGCTACCGCCCCCACAGGTCGAAGATTCCGTAGTCAGGATGCAGCGAGGGTATCGGGTTGTCGGAAATGTGCTCGATGCAGAGGACGCACCGTGTGTGGATTGTGAGGTGTTCCTTGAAGCGCGTTCCGGCGGCCGGATGCGGGCGCGTCGAACCAAGACGGATACCAGGGGCCGGTTCGAGTTTGTGGGTGTTCCGGCGGAGAGCCTCCGCCTGGTCGCTCGTCATCCCGACTACCAACCGGCCATTCTTCCGCGGATTGCGGGTGGGGAGCAGCGCTTCCATACGCTGGAATTTCTGGATCAGTCTGGCTTGCGAGTTTCGGGAGCCGTCGTCGATGGTAGCCACCAGCGGCTTGCGAATGCCTTGGTTCGGATCTACCCCAACACTCCGACCGGCTTGCTCACGGTCCCATACGAGTCCAAGACGAATTCCAAGGGGCGCGTGCAGATCGCCGGCCTTGCGCCGGGGGCCTACAAGATAGAAATCCACCATCCGGACTATTCGTCCACTTCACGGCTTCTATCGCTGAAGACAAGCTCCGTAACAGGGTTGAGGCTGGTGTTGCCTTATCGGGCAAAGCTGAGTGGACGTCTCACCGGCCTGAAGAATCCACTCCAAACCAAGCTGAGGGTGATTTCGTTTTTTGGTGAGATAGCCTCCACCACGCTCACGCCCGACGGTTCGTTTCGATTTCCTGGTTCCGGATTCTCGCTCGGCCTTGCGACTCTCGAACTCGAGGAAGGCGATGCTTGTTTTGCAGCCACCGGTTCGCGGTGGCAACGTGTGTCGCTGCGCGATGAAGACAAGGAGTTCTCCCTCTCTACAATCGCCGCGTCCCGCCTGGCAGGAACGGTCCTGGACGGTGCGGGTAAACCCGTCGCTGGAGTACAGGTGGTTGCGCCCCTGAAGCTCTCCGGCAACCTGGGGCTACTCGCGACCCGCCGGCAGGTTCTGGCTGTCACGGATCGCGAGGGACGATACATGATTCGAGGAATGGGGCAGACCGAGGTTGCCCTTGGGTTCCTGGGAAGTGGGTTCGCATTCCAACAGGAAACTGCCAAGGCCGGACCCTCTGGCGTGAAGCCACGCTCGGCCCAAGATCCGAAGATACGATTGTCTCGTCCGGGTACGATCAGGGGTCGGATTACACGCGGCAACCAGCCGGTATGGGGCGCGCTGGTCATGGTCAATCGTGGTCCTTACACTGCTCACAAGGCTCGGACAAACAAGGACGGCCACTACTTCCTTCGCGGATTGCCCCCCGGCGAGCATTCAGTACGCGTCAAGTTTGGTGCGCTACCGATGGAGTATATGCCCGCACTGATCAAGGTAGCGCCAGGCCAGACCGTCGGCGGGGTCGATTGTGATCTGCCGAGTCGGCGGATCGCTGGTCGCCTGCTGGACGCGTCGAAAACACCCATGACCAGCTTGCTGGTTGAGACCCCGTCGGGAAACTCTGTGATGACGGGCGTCGATGGTACGTTCGAGCTGAATATCCCGCGCACAAAGACATGGCTGAACGTGCGTCTTCGCGAAGGTGATCCGGTGATCCAACGCTTTGCGGTCAGAGCCGATCAGAAGACGGTAGATGTGGTTGTGCAAATTGCGCCGCGAGCCAGGCTGGAGGCGGAGGTCAGGTTCATGCCGGCTGATTTGCCGGCGACTGGGGTGGTCGTTCGCTTGGAACCCCCACGGCAGGCCAACGATGTCCGGCAGCGGAGCAAGGCGGAGAGCAAGGTGGAGAGCAAGGTGCCCGCCTGGGCTCGCGCGTTGGAGACTCTCAACAAGGGGTTTTCTCGGTGGAGTCGCTATGAGCGAAAGGTGATCGAACGCTGGGTCGATTTGGACCAAGGTCTGCTGGAACTCAACAATCTCCCGAATCGCAGGATGCAGTTGACGATCCGAGCCAAGGGTTACCTGCCCCATGTCGTGTTGGTGGAGCTCGCCAACAATGCGCCAAAGGACTTGGGCGTGGTCAAACTGCGGCGTGGTGCGCGAGTGCACGGTCTCATCGTGGAACACACTGGCAAACCGCTCGGTGGCGCTCGGGTAGTCTTGGGCCGTGAGTCCGAGCTTGCCAATCCAGCTGCCAAGACCGCGTATGTTACGGATGCGTTAGGCCGGTTCATGGCGCGAGGCATCTCGCAGGCGAATCGACGCATCTATGTCGCCGCCGACGGTTTCGCGACGAGGGCGTACGATCTCCAGATCCCGAGAGATTCCCTGCGCCGACGTGGCAATCCTGTTCGTATCGAGATGCAGACCGGCGCGACGATCGAGGTTCGGGTCGAGGATAAGTGGAAGCAACCGATGGACTACGTGATGGTGCGGTTGCATCGAGGCGGGGAGTTGATCGCGAGTCATCGGACAGACGAGGCGGGCAGGGTGGTCTTCACTCACCTCGCGAAGGACGATTACCGGGTTTTCGTGCAGGGTCGGCAGCGCAGCCGAGATCAGTTTGTCGCAACCAGTGGCAACAAGATCTATCGCCGGAAGATCGTCCTCAAGGACTAGTAGCCCTCCCCCGAAGGACTCGGATGTGCAAGTGTGTTCGAGACCGCGCTGACGGGGTGCCCGTTGTCTTAAGCACAAAGGGGCTGCGAGGTGTGGCCCCGCAGCCCCTTTGCCGTAGGTCTTGCGAAACCTACTTCACCTGGCTGAGTCGATAGGTGACGGCGAATGACTCGATCTTCGGGGATACCGGCGGCGTGGAATCTGCGTTGTTCTTCATGATGAAGCGCCAGTTGAAATACAGCACGTGTTCGGGGTCGAATGTCTCGTAGGGACCGGCGACGCTGTTTGTAAACCCGGGGTCCGTCAAGTCATTGGGGTCCTCTGTGTAAGGAGTGACCGACTCGTTGTACATGTAGGTCCACCAACGGCGGCGAATCCCCTTGCCCTGGATGTTGCGGGTGTCCCAGTGGCGGATGTGGGAGTCACCGCCCTTCAATGGATCGAGGGGGAAGTAGTCCACGTTGTTGACGTTGGTCTGGACCGATGGCCAGTACTTGTTCTCCCGGTTCAATTTGCTCGCACCGCTGAACTCGGTGATGATCCCGGTTCCCGCTGGCAGGCTGGAGAGCGGAGGTTCGAAGTCATACGTGAAGGTCGGCAACCTGTCTGTGACATCGAATGGACCGAGCCTCGGGTCGGTGCCCTGGACTCTTGGCATGCGGTGCGGGTCGGCTATTTCTACGAATCCACCAGTAACCACTGCGGTCCGCTTGAGGAAGTCAGCCATGACCCAGTAGAGCGTGTTGTCGGATGGTATGGTGGTGGCCCCGCCTGGCTGGAAACCGCCCCTTGCGGTCTGCCACCGAGGGCTGGTGGGGTCACACAGCACCGGCGAGGAACCGCCCTTACCGGCGGAATAGACCCGGAAGTTCGGGGTTGATGACGATGTCACCGGAATACTGACCTGCCAGCCGTTTACCCCACCCGCACGGAAGGGGTTGCCGACCGGCTTGTCCGGCGAGTCCGGGTAGGTCCAGAAGTCCGCCAGCAGCGGCAGGGCGAGGGTCCCGGTGCAACCCTGGGTCTTCATGTCGGTAACTTCACCGCCGCGAAGCTGCCAGTCGCGCGCGTTGTGCCACGCACCCTTGATGAACTGCAGGCCGGCTGTGGATGTGGGATCTCCGGTTACGGCACGCCCCTTGCCGCTGAGGAATGGCCCCAGAACATAGGGGAAGGGGTTGTGCTCCGCGGCGGTGAGGCCGTTGACGCCACCCTGGTAGTGCTTTTGCTCGTCGCGCCAGACGAAGTACTTGTCCTTCAGGTTTGATGCTTTGCTGCCATCGATGAACTTCGGCAAGGGCAGATACCGGTTGACTCTGTTGGTCTCCAGAATCGCGTCCTTCGGACTGATGGTCATCGTCGCGTCGATGTAGGCGGGGTGCTTTTGTTCCTTGTCGACTGTGCTGCCCTGGCCGGTGAGGTTGTTCGAGTAGTTCTTCTCGAAGTAGATACCCAGACCCGAACCTGGCATCGATGGGAACGCGCTACCGGAGCGGATACAGGCCTCAGGACGGTATTCGGCGTGTCCGAGGTAGAGGGTCATCTGGTCGAACTCGTCGAACACGATGGCGTTTTGAGCAAACGGCGCCCAGTAGAGTTGCTCGACGTCGAGGTTGAAATCGAGCGGGTCGGTGCGCGACAGGCTCATGTCGATCTC
>JAYZDB010000236.1:0-3479 GCA_036338025.1 Planctomycetota bacterium | reverse complement strand
ACTGAGTGCCGACGTCTACCCGAAGAACATCCTCCTGATTGGACCGACCGGGGTCGGCAAGACCGAGATTGCCCGCCGTCTGGCAGATCTGGCTCGCGCGCCGTTCGTGAAGGTAGAAGCCAGCAAGTACAGCGAAGTCGGTTACCACGGCCGCGACGTCGAGTCGATGGTGCGCGACCTGATGGAGTCATCGGTCGCCCTGGTCCGCAAGGAACACACCGGCAGCGTCCGATCCAAGGCGATCGAGTACGCCGAACAACGCATCTTTGAGAGCCTGGTGGCGGAGGACAACCTGGACGAAGACAATGCTGAGTTCCTCAACTTCGAAGTAGACGAACTGTGGCGTCCCGAGCCCGGCGAATTGCCGGATGCGGAGGACATCGATCCCGAGGCAGTGGCAGCCGCCGACCAACGACATGAGGCCCGAGAGAAACTCCGGGAGCAACTCGACGCCGGACAACTCGAGGATCGAAGCATCGAGATCGAAATCGCCGACAACGGCTTGTCGCCCCTGACCATCATGGGACCGCAGGGCAACGACGCCATGGGGATCGACACCAGCGCGCTACAGGAAGCCTGGGGCCGGGCACCGATCGCGAAGACCAAGATCCGCAAGATGACGGTAGCCGAGGCCCGCACGCTGCTGGCCGACGAGGAAGCCGACAAACTCATCGACCAGGACGCCATGCACCGGGATTCGGTAGAGCGCGCCGAGAACGAAGGCATCATCTTCCTCGACGAGGTCGACAAGATCATCGGCGGCGGCAGTTCGGATGGACCGAACGTGTCCCGCGAAGGCGTACAGCGTGACCTGCTCCCGATCGTCGAAGGCTGTGCGGTCTACACCAAGTACGGACACATCCGCACCGACCACATCCTGTTCATCGCTGCTGGTGCGTTCCATCTGCACAAACCGAGCGAGCTGATTCCGGAGTTGCAGGGACGCTTTCCGGTACGCGTCGCCCTGCAGGCACTCACCGAGGCGGACTTCGTCCGCATCCTGACCGAGCCTCGCAACAGCCTGGTACGCCAGTACCGGGCTCTGCTCGCCACCGAGGGTCTAAAGCTGGAGTTCGCCCCTGACGGCATCGAGCGCCTCGCCGCCATCGCATTCCGAGCCAACAAGACCACCCAGAATATCGGTGCACGACGCTTGTTCACCATCCTGGAGAAGTGTCTCGAGGACCTGTCCTTCGAGGCCTCGGAACGCAGCGGCGAAGCGGTGGTGATCGACGCCGCCCTGGTCGATCAGAACCTGGGCGAGGCAGCCGATGACGAGTACCTGATCCCCTACGACCTGTGACCTGCCGGGCGGCGACCGCGCGCTGCCACTGGTCTACTTCTTCGGTGGGGTCTTCTTGGGCGGCGTCGGCACGGTGGCCTTCTGCAGCGGCGTCGGCGGCGCGCCGGCGGGCGGGCCTAATGCCGCCCGGGCCGCATCGATCAGCTTGCGGGTTCGATCAAACTCCGCCAACTGCCCCTTCAAGCCTGCCAACTCGGTGCTCTTGTCCATGATGGCCTGTGTGCTGGCCGCGATCTCCGCATCCAGTACGGTCAACTGCCTGGTCCGCTCTGCAACCAGTTGCTGCCTGGTAGCGACTTGCTGCTCGAGGGCTTGCAGCGGCGCCAGTAAGCTGGTGATCTCCGCCTGTCGGCCAGTAGCTTTCGCCAGGTCCTCTTCCATCAACTTCACCTTGGCTAGCGCGTCCGCCACTTGCCGCAGCTTGACGATGCGGGTGCTATCGACCCGGTCGAGTTCAACCCGGCAATCGACGATCTGTTGGCGAGCCGCGACAATGTCCTGCTGACACCGGAACAACTGGTTCTTGAGTGTCTGCAGTCGACTCCTGCCCTGCTGCAACTCCATTTCCGCATTCATCAGCCGCCGGCTGTTGGCGTAATCGGAATTGACAGCGCAGCCAGCGGGAAAGCCCAGGAGAATCACCAGCCCGGTTGCTATGATCCCGCGCCCGCTCCGCCAGCCAATACGTCGATCGATAGCCTCTATCATGGAAACCACACTCATCCTGTTCAAACCTGACGCCGTCCAGCGCGCCTTGTGCGGCACCATCCTATCCCGGTTTGAGGCCAAGGGCCTCAAGATCGTGGGGATGAAGCTGATGACCATCAGCCAGGAACTCGCCGCCGAGCATTATGAGGCCCACAAGGAGCGGCCGTTCTATCCCGGCCTGGTCAAGTTCATGACCAGCAGCCCAGTGGTCGCCCTGGCCCTGCGCGGCGTCGGGGCCATCGCGATGTGCCGCCAGATGATGGGGGCGACTTTTGGTCCCGAAGCCGAGGCCGGCACGATCCGCGGCGACTTCGGATCTTCCCGCTCCTTCAACCTGGTCCACGGCTCGGACAGCCCGGAAGCCGCCGAGCGCGAATTGAGCCTGTTCTTCCCGGACGGCCTGGTCGATTGGGACTACCAATCCGGCTGGATCTACGACGCCGAAGAACACGGCTCGTAGCAGTCCCACCTACCGATGACCCGCGGCACCGGCCTCACCGCAACCGAGCTTTCCGAAGCCCTCGCCGAACTGATGCCGAGGCTCGACTGTGCCACCATCCGTGACGTGGCGAGGATTGTCGACCGGGATGACCTGCTGTTGTTTCTCGAGTCCCCCGAGGAATCCTTCGCCCTGCACATCGTCCCCGGCGGGCCACGATCGAGGGTGTGTTGCACACAGCGACGGTTTCCGCGCGCACTGTTCCAAACCGGACCGCGGATCGACCGGCTGGTGCAAACCCTGCGCGGCGCGCGTCTGACGGATGTGCTGACTCCGCCGGGCGAGCGAATGTGTACCTTCGACCTGCGGAGCGGCGAGTCCCACTGGTCCCTGCACGTCGAGTTGTTCGGCGCCCGTGGCCTGTGGTGCCTGGCCGACTCCGAGGGCCGGATCCAAGCCCTCTCCCGCCTACCCAACACCAAGGGCCGAGACCTACGGCCAGGCGCCAAGTACGCAGCGCCAGCCCGGCGGAACGCCCCGGTAGAAGATCCGCCGTCACGGTTCGAGGCACCGGTGCTGGCCGCCATCGACGCCTTCTTCACCTCGGCGGACCAGGACCAAGAACGCCAGGCCCTGCAGCGGCGGCTCTCCCTGGCGCTGGAGCGCGCAACCCGCAAGCTGGCGGACAAGATCGACGGGCTGGCTCGGCAACAGACCGAGATCGCTCGGATCGACGAACTCCGAAGCCACGCCGACCTGTTGCTGGCTTACGGCTTCAGCGCAGCACCAGGTGCCGAGTCGATCACCGTCCCTGACCCGAACGACCCCGAAGCCGAACTGGTCGTACCCTTGGCGCCAGGCAAACCCGTGCAAGTGCAGGCGGACAAGCTCTACCAACGCGCCCGCAAACTCGAGCAAGGTCAGGCGATGGCAGCCCAACGTCGACAACAAGCCGAGTCAGAACGTGATGCACTCGAGCAACTCAGTGCGAAGCTGGGATCCGCCACCGAGATCCCTGAACTCGAAGAG
>JAYZDB010000235.1:0-10950 GCA_036338025.1 Planctomycetota bacterium | reverse complement strand
GCGTTCTTCTACGGTGATACCTATCCGAACTTCGGTCCCCGAGGAGTACGTCTGCCTGAGGCTCCGATCGCGACCCGTGCGGCTCCCTTCGTGAGTCGTAGTGTGTCAACCGCTGACGTTTTGTCCCTGACCCAGGACCCGATCGGAGTACCTTACGTGGGGTTGTTCTCGAATCGTGGCAATGGGATGTTTGTGCGATTTGGAAATCGCGTTCGGGCTGGTAACCCTGAGGATCTCGCCCAACGCAGTCCGGTTGACCTGTACATCGGCCAGTTTGGGACCGATGGACCTCCCTCTGGCGTGATCATCAACCGCGCCAACGGCCTGGTCGCTCGGCACAGCCTGGTGTTGGGCAACGATCTGACCAATCCGCCGCTACGATTTTTCCAGAGCTTGCCGGTGCGGGAATCCGGCTCTCGTTGCAAGGGCGGATATTTGAACTCCGATGCGGTGGAAGATCTCGTGGTTCTTGGCAAGTACCGGTCCGATGAAACCCCCGCGTTGTACATGTCCGACGTACAATCGAATTCCGGTGAATTCACGCGGGTCTTGCTCTCGCAGACCGGTGCGCCCTACCAGTTCACTGCTCTCGAGATCGCTGACCTGGATCAAGATGGTCACAGCGACATCGTGTTCGCAACGGCCGGCATGGCGCCGCGTGTACTGATCGCATACGGGGACCAGAATGGGAGCTTTCAGGTCGCGAACATGATCGAACCGACGTTCGATCTGAGTGCTGCGGGATATGTGCTGCATAAAGACTCTACGATTGTCGATGTGCAAACGATCGGTACCGATCAGAAGCCCGCACTGGCGTTTGTGATATCAGGAGTTCTGGGGCAGCCCGGTTCGGCCCCAGCGGTGGCCAGTTTGGAACGCGGAACCCAGGCTCGTGCATTTGCTCCCCTTCAGAGTTCTAACCTGCTGATGTTCCCGGGAGGCACAAGGCTGTTCGCGGTGTCCACGGCGGGCGATCTTACCGGCAACGGATCTCGCGAACTCGTCGTCGGGGCAATTGACGATGATTCAGAACCTCTGCGTGTCTTCACCCAAGAAAACCAAAAACTGCAACTGGTGGCGGATGCCGTCGACATCGGCGTCGAGCAGGTGCTCAGTATCAAGAGTGTTGGTTATGGCTTGGCTACGGTTGTTGATACGCATCACCAGAGCACAGACCGCCCGGCGATCTTCGTGACGCACGAAGCGCAGGTTGCAAGCGGGATCGAGCACCGGGTATCGACGTTCTTTTCGGTGCCGGGCAAGGTTCCGGCTCTCGTTCCGCCCAGTCCGGCGCGCCGGATTGAGGAGACAGTCTTGGGGGTTGTCGTTGGGCGGTTTCGAACTCGGAGTGCCCTGCTGCCTAGTGGCGAGTCCTCCGATGCCTGGGCGGCGGTCGCAGGAGGTCTGAAGATCCTCCAGAATGACGGCCTGGGTGAGATATCCCTGAGTGGTCAGACCATCCATGAGCCGATGCTGGTGCCGTCCTCATTGGCCCGGGTATCAGCCGGGCATTCGACCAGCAATCTGGAGGCTCCGTGTGTCCTGACGCTCGATGGTCGTATTGGCATGGTCTTGCCGGTGGACCCTACGGAGATCGTGTGGGCCGGTGGTGGGAACCCAATCGATCTTCGGAGTTCAGCACCACCGCACCTTCGAATCCGAAATGTCATGCCGGATTCTCTCATTCAGTCTGGGGATTTGGACGGGGACGGCGTCCAGGATCTGGTGGTGTTGCTGAGCCTCTCCGTGGTCTCAGGCGCTGGACTCGAGGGCGAGTCCATGATCCTGTTCATGCGGGGCCTGCCCGATCCGGCACAGGGTGTGTTCCCTTACGAACTTATTCTCCCAACGTCGGGCATGCCGAACGGCGTTTCCCATGGTAATGCAACCGCGCTGGCGCTGGGTGACTTTGCAATTCAGACGACCAGCCCCAATCCCTTGGAGATTGCGGTGGTGGTTCCCAACGGTTCCCCGGGTGGTATCGCGGATGGCAACCACGTTCGCGCATATCGCTACGACACCTCGACGCATGAGATCCTGCGGTCATCGACGGACCCCCTGTACAAGGTGTGGGTTTCGGGGGTGGGGCCGACTCGCGCGCTCGCTGCTGACTACAATGGTGATGGCAGGACCGACCTTGCGGTTGCCTCGCGCGGCGACTCCATGTTGCGGGTGCTCTACAACTTCTCTCCGCAGGGAGGGTCTGGCCAGGTAGACGTGGATCTGGGGGCGTTTCAGGAAGCGCCTGCCAATCCGATTCCTTTCTCGGGGGATCCCCTGAAACTTCTCGGTGGTGATCTCAATGGTGACCGTGTGCCTGATGTCGTGTTGGTGACCAATTCCACCACGGGCTCGTCGCGTGACCAGCAGGTGATCTTCTTCTTGAGTCCTGGCAAGCTCAGCGGCGTGAGCAGTCGCGGAGTCGTCCCCCCGGAGAGGACCGGCAATCTTGTGAAGTCTGGGACGGGATGGGTGCTGCGCAATGGTGCCGCCAGCCTTGGTCTGGGTGATCTCAACGGCGACAATGCTCCTGATCTCCTTATTGGGTGGCAATCCCTCTCCAAGGATGACTACAACCTGCGTGTGTTGTTCGGCAACAGCTTCTAGGACTCTCCGGGCAGCACGTTAGACGCAATGCAGTTCAATTCCCTGGCCTTCGCGGTGTTCATTGCGGTGGTGTTGCCGCTGTATTTCGCGTTGGGGCGATGGGGACGGCTGCGCCTGCAGAATCTCTTCGTGCTTGCGGCCAGCTACTGTTTCTATGGCTGGTGGGATTGGCGGTTCCTTGGATTGCTGGCAGTATCCACGGTTCTGGACTACAGCGTTGGAAGGGCGATGGAGCGTAGCCTTGCCAATAGCGCTGCTGACCGGGCCCCCAGGTGGATGTTGGCCCTCAGCGTGGTCATCAATCTGGGCATCCTTGGGTTCTTCAAGTACTGGAACTTCTTTGTCGAGGGCGCTTCGTCAGCCCTCGAAGGGCTTGGCTTCGAAGCCAACATGCCCTTGCTCAAGGTGATCCTGCCGGTCGGGATCAGCTTCTACACCTTCCAGACGATTGCCTACACCTACAGCGTGTACCGCCGGGAAGTGAAGGCCACGACGGACTTCGTTGCTTTTGCTGTGTACGTCGCCTACTTCCCACAATTGGTCGCAGGCCCGATCGAAAGAGCCACACGCCTGCTGCCGCAGATCCTGGCGCCGCGTGTCGTCACGCGCTCGAAGTTCGCGTCCGGGTTCCAACTTGTGCTGTTGGGACTGTTCAAGAAAATCGTGATTGCGGACGCTGCAGCGGCCTACGTTGAGGTGGTCTTCAACGACCCGAGCGGAGCATCTTCGGGTTCGCTGCTGCTTGGGGTCTACATGTTTGCGCTACAGATCTACGGGGATTTCAGTGGCTACACAGATATCGCGCGGGGAGTGAGTCGGTGTCTCGGGATCGAGTTGATGGTCAACTTCCGGCAACCCTACTTCGCATCGAACATCACGGATTTTTGGCGACGCTGGCACATCTCACTCAGCACCTGGTTGCGAGAGCACCTTTACATTCCTCTGGGTGGGAATCGTCATGGTGCCTGGCTGACTTACCGGAACTTGATGCTGACCATGCTCCTGGGTGGTCTCTGGCATGGCGCTGGGTGGAACTTCGTCGTCTGGGGCGGCTTGCATGGCTGCTACCTGGCGGTGCACAGGTCCTGTATCGGTCGACGGACAGATGCCGAGTTGGCGGCCACTGGGGCCTTTCGGCGCCTGATCGGGACCTTGGTGACCTTCCACCTGGTCTGCCTGGCGTGGATTTTCTTTCGGGCTGACACCATCGAAGGCGCCTGGCAGGTGATTACCGGTATCTGTGCCCGGTCCTCTCATGGCTTGGAGCTAGTGCCGTGGTTCTCTCTTTGGCTCGTGGGCTTGACGGCCGCGGTGGACTATGTGTGCATCCGGCGTGAGGGTTGCGACACAGTTCCATTGACACGATCCCTGTTTCTCAACTCCCTTGTCTACGGCGCGGCCATCGTGCTGATGCTGGTGGCTAACTCCCCTGGTGACGTTCCGTTCATCTACTTCCAGTTCTGACGTGATACGCAACATCCTGATCATCGCTGCTGGTTTGCTGCTGCCCCTTGCAGCGGGCGAAGTCTACTTGCACGAAGTGGATCCGTACCACTTCGGAGAAAAGGAGGACTGGTCGCAGTATGGGGCGGAGGTTCTGGATGCGTCGTCCGGTGCGGTGCGGTTGTCTCCCAACGCTCGTGCCTCCTACCTTGGAAATTCGACTGTCATCAGTCCGCAGGGTTGGCGCTCGCCGCCGTTTGAACCGAAGAAGCCTGCTGGCGTGTATCGTATCCTGGTCGTTGGAGGGTCGGTCCCGTACGGCTGGGGAGTTGCCGATGGCGATGAATTCCCGCGACTCCTGGAGCGAGAGCTCAATGCCCGTGGTTTTGCTGGAGGCAAACGCGTCGAGGTGATCAACACTGGTGTACCGGGCTGGAAGCTGCCGGAAGTGGGTGGCCTCCTTCAAGGCGAGGCATTTTCCTGGCAGCCCGACATGGTGATGTTGTTGGTGGTCTCTACCGACGCACACCTGTCCTCTGGGGGAGAGTCACGGAGTGCTTTCTTGACCGGCCCCCTCCGGCGATGTCGCTTGTTGTGGGCGATCGAGAATCGGTATCTGTTCGGGACCCCCGGCACCAGTGGTCGACCCTACGATCACTACGAGAATCTCCCGGAGGAAGGCCTGGAACGGGTGGCTCACGCGCTCAGCTTGTTTGTCGGCGCGTGTCGGGAGAAATCCGCCGTGCCCGTAGTCATCGACACTCTCAACTCAGAAATCACGCGCCAGCGTTGCCGGGATCTCAGTGTGCAGCGAATCGAGGCCTACACGCCCTGGGCGACGCGGCGAAAATGGGAAATTGCGGTTACGGATGCCCACCCGAACGCAGAGGGACACCAGTACTACGCAGCTCTGATCCTGGCGGCTCTCCGCGACCGCTAGCCTGGTAAATTCACTGCCAGGCGTCTCGAAAGAAGTCGTTTTGGTGGAGTCGGCTGCCAGCCTCGGGCACATTGGTGCCATGAAGCGCATGCTCCTCCTCCCATTAGTGTTTGTTATCTTCGGTTGTTCGTCTGAGTCGAAGCGAGTCTGGTTCATCGATTCGCCGGATGGCCAGACAGTGACCTTGCCCCTCACACTCAAGTTTGGAGTCGAAGGCATAGACCTCGTCCCGGCCGGTGAGCGACCCAATGACCCGGGTGCGGGCCATCATCACATCATCGTTGATGGTGATGCGATCGCCTACGGCACGATCATCACCGCGGACAACCCCAAGTGGTTGCACTACGGCAAAGCGCAGACGGAGGCGACCCTCACCGAGAAGGAATTGCCGAAAGGCAAGCACAAGCTGACGCTGCAATACGGTGACTGGGAGCACAAGTCCTACGGCCCGACCCTGGCACAGACCATCACCGTGACCGTGAAGTAAGCAGAGCGAGGCCGGCTACCATCATGCCGGTTCCGATCAGGGTTGGTACCCCGATGGTTTCGCCAAACACTGCCCAGGCAAACAGGGCTCCCCAGACAATCGCGGTGTAGCCGACCGTCGTTGCGACGCCAGCGCGTTCCTTGACCAGGCCGTGGGTCAGGAACCACTGACCAGCCTGGCTGAACACAACGAGGGCCGCAATCCAGAGCCAGGTGATTCCCGCTGGCCACGAAAACTCGCCGAACATCAGGATCGCGCCGAACACAAGCGCGGCGATGTGGAAAGCGAGCATGATCGTCAAGGGGTTTTCTGTTTTGCTGAGAGCTCGCACACAGGCGTAGGCAAGGCCTGCCACACAGCCGGAGGCAAGCCCGATCAGGTTTCCTTCGAGGTCACCGGTAGCCTGAGGATTGAGGATGAGGTATCCACCCGCTGCGCAGATCAAGATCGCGACGGGGCCGGTCCGCGGCATCCGTTCTTTCAGGAACAAAAGCGCAAACAGCGCCGCGAAGATGGGGTGGGTGTACTGAAGTGCCATCGCATCCGCGAGTGGGATGCGTCCCAGGGCTGTGCAGTAGAGATACAGGCCAAGGAAGCCTAGGACTCCCCGCAGTGCCAGCAGGCCCCGTCGATTGCCCAGGACACTGGCGCGTTCAAGCCGAAGTGCGCCGATCGTCAACAGGGCGCAGAACAGCCCGCGGAAGAACAGGATCTCACCTGTCGACATTTCACCGCGTAGGAACTTGATGACGACTGCCATCAATGAAAACGACAGTGCCGAGCAGGCCATCAGGACCAGCCCCGGTAGCTTCGTCACGTCGCTGAAGTGAGCGCGCTCGGCTGGTCGAAGACCTCGATGTCCTCGTAGGTGGTGGTACGGCGCACCGGAGTGAACCCGGCTTCTTCAATCAAGTGGTGTAGGTCTTCGACCTGCATCTCTTCAGGTTCGGTGGTGCCGGCGTCGTGGGTGATCTTCTCCTCGGTCACCGTGCCATCGATGTCGTTGGCTCCAAATGCCAGCGCGGTTTGCGCACAGTTTCGGGTCAGCATGATCCAGTAGGCCTTGATGTGATCGAAATTGTCGAGCATCAGCCGACTGACCGCGATGGTCCGCAGGTCCATGTGGCCAGTTGTCACGTGACCGTAGTTTTCGAGGTCGGTGTGGTAGGGCCAGAACGCAAGTGGGATGAAGGCCATGAAGTTGCCGCATTCGTCTTGCAGGTCGCGCAACTTGATCAAGTGCTCGACGCGCTCGCTGACTCGCTCGATGTGGCCGTAGAGCATGGTCGCGTTCATCTTGAATCCCGCATTCTGAACCTTGCGGGCGGTGGCGAGCCATCGGTCGGGCCCCATCTTGTCGCGGAACACCGCCTTGTGTACGCGATCCACCAGCACCTCGGCGCCGCCGCCAGGACAGGAACCCAGGCCAGCGTCGCGCAGGTCCTGAAACACCTCTGCCTCGCTCTTGCCAGAGATCTCGAACATGTGCTCGATTTCAACCATCGTGAACGCCTTGACATGAATGTCAGGGCGGCCTCGCTTGGCACCCCGAACGACATCGAGGTAGTAGTCGTAGCCCTCGGTGGGATGGATGCCTGCCACCATGTGGACCTCGGTGACGGGACGGTGGAGCTGTTCGCGCACCTTTTTCTCGACGTCATCGCCCCGCATCAGGTAGGCGCGATCCTCGCCCTCTTTCGCTGCGAAGGCGCAGAACTTACACGAGTACTTGCAGATGTTCGTGTAGTTGACGTGCTGGTTGATGTTGTAGAAGGTCCGTCGGCCGTGCTTTGCGATGCGCACCCGGTTTGCCATCAGTCCGACCGCTGCCAGATTAGGGGCTTCGTAGAGACGCATGCCATCCTCGAAGCTCAGTCGCTCGCCGGCGTGCAGTTTGTCGTCGATATCTCCGAGGCCGGCCTGATCGATGAGCTTGTGACTCAGTGTCGAGCTGAGTTGGTTGTATTCGAACTTCATGATGAAGAGACGACTCCTCGCTTGCGCGGTAGGTTGCCGAACTTGTTGGTGGCAGGAGTCTCGACATGCTCATACAGCATGGTGCGGCGTTGCGGCGTGTAGCCAGCGTCCTTGATGTGCCGCTCAATTTCCGCAACCGAGGTTGGGTGGCTGCATCCAGCACTGCTGACAACATTTTCTTCGAGCATGACAGATCCGAAGTCATCGGCTCCCATCGCGAGGCCCGCCTGGCAGGTCTTCATGCCCTGGGTGACGAAACTCGCCTGTACGTGTTGCACGTTGTGCAGGTAAATGCGCGCGATCGCCAGAGTGCGTAGATACTCCGCGACGCTTGTCTTGTGGGGAACCGTCTCAGCCATCTCCGTGTTTTCGGGTTGGTAGGTCCACGGAATGAAAGCTGTGAACACTCCGCACTCGTCTTGCAGTTGTCGAATGCGGTCCAGGTGCTCGATGCGCTCGGCGTCGGTTTCGACGTGACCGAACATCATCGTCGCAGTGCCGCGGAGTCCAAGTCCGGCGGCTTGTCGCATCACGTCGAGCCATTCCTCGGTCGATGCCTTCTTGGGAGCGATGATCTGGCGTACCCGTTCAACCAGGATCTCGGCACCACCGCCAGGGACCGAATCGAGGCCGGCTTCCTTGAGTTCTGCGATTACTTCGCGCACCGGGCGCTTGTCCAGCAGGCTGAGATGGTGGATCTCGGGTGGGCTCATGCCGTGGATCCACAGACTCGGGTAGCGGTCCTTGATGTCGCGGAACAACTGGGCGAAATCCGCGGTTTTCAGGTAGGGGTGGTGGCCGCCCTGCAGGAGCAACTGGTTGCCACCAGCGCTGATCGTCTCGTCGATCTTCTGGTAGATCACCTCGCGAGGCAGCTCGTAGGCCTCCGGATCGCCTGGGCGCCGGTAGAATGCACAAAAGCCACAATCGGTGATGCACACGTTGGTCGGGTTGACGTTGCGATCGATGATGTAGGTGACCTTGTCTCCAGGGTGCATCCGTTGGCGGATCGCATTGGCGACCAGCCCCAG
The DNA here is from genome assembly GCA_036338025.1 of Planctomycetota bacterium. GTDB lineage: Bacteria > Planctomycetota > UBA1135 > UBA1135 > UBA2386 > JAYZDB01. The sequence continues at coordinate 2,465 of JAYZDB010000235.1, read as the reverse complement.
CGAGGACAGATCGAGGGTTCGATAGAGGGTCAAGGCCTCTTGAGAACTGATCGCTACACCTTCGATCGCCTTTTGGCAGATGGCGTCGCAGTGTGTTGTGTCAGCAGGGGGTTCGACTTTCTGCGTCATTGGAGGCGGGTAAGTTAGGGCCGACTCAGGGCTTGCTCAAGGGTGATGGGCTTCGAATTCAAGGTCACGAGAGCGTTGCCTGAGGGGGCTGGACCCCGTAGAAGTGCGCGGAGCATGGCCAAGAACCCCGATTTGATGGAGCGAATTGTCTCATTGTGCAAAAGACGAGGATTCGTCTTCCAGAGCAGTGAGATCTACGGGGGCATCAACTCCTGCTACGACTATGGCCCTCTGGGGGTCGAGTTGAAGCGTAACGTCAAGGAGGCCTGGTGGCGCTCGATGGTGATCGGGAGGGATGACATCGTCGGATTGGACTCTGCCATCATTCAGCACCCGCAGGTCTGGCAGTCATCCGGCCATCTCGATGGATTCGCGGATCTGCTAGTCGACTGCAAGGTCTGCAAGGCGCGGTTCCGTGAAGATCATCTTGCGGAGTCCCCGTGCCCGAACAAGGAATTCGGGGGTCGGCTTGCGACTGAGTGTCAGGCGGCTGGCAGCATGACCGAGGCGCGGCAGTTCAACCTGATGTTCAAGACCTTCGCCGGTCCGGTTGAGGACGCATCGAATGTGGTGTTCCTGCGGCCAGAGACCGCTCAGGGGATTTTCACGAACTTCCTCAACGTCTTGAATTCTTCGCGCATGCGACCGCCCTTCGGGATAGCCCAGATCGGTAAGAGTTTTCGTAATGAGATTACGCCGGGCAACTTCGTGTTCCGGACCCGTGAGTTTGAACAGATGGAGATGGAGTTCTTCGTGCCGCCGGAGGAGGGCGAGAAGTGGTACGAATTCTGGGTCAATCAGCGGCTGCAATGGTATGTCGATCACGGGATCCGGCGCGACAAACTGACTCTACGAGTGCACGGGGATGACGAGTTGGCCCACTACTCCACGGGTTGCACCGACGTCGAGTACGAATTTCCCTTCGGGATGAGTGAACTCGAGGGCATTGCCAAGCGCGGTTGTTATGACCTCACGGCACACTCGGAAGGTAGTGGCAAGGACCTGTCCTTCTTCGATGAGACCGAGAAGATCCGCTACGTCCCGCACGTCGTAGAGCCCGCCGCGGGCTGTGACCGCACGGCCATGGCATTCCTGGTCGACGCCTATGACGAGGAGGAATTGCCAGGCAAGGACGGCAAGGTTGATGTCCGTACGGTGTTGCACTTCCATCCGCGGATTGCTCCGATCACTGTGGCCATATTTCCCCTGGTCAAGAAGGCTGGAATGCCCGAGCGTGCCAAGGAGATCCAGCGCCCACTGCAGGAAGCTGGCCTGAAGACTTTTTACGACCAGAAGGGTGCTATCGGACGTCGCTACCGGCGGCAGGATGAGGTCGGCACTCCATGGTGCGTGACCGTGGATGGCGACACCCTCGAGGATGGCACTGTGACGGTGCGCGACCGTGACTCGATGGAGCAGGTCCGCGTGTCAGCTGACGAACTGGTCGGTGAGATCCACCGCCGGATTGCTGCCTGGACCCGATGAGCCAAGGCTTGCCGGCCGCAACTATGGCCGCATCTGCTTGAGCCTGGCGATTGCGTCGAGCACGGTGTCGTCGGCCGATTTCCGACTGCGAGTAGTCGCCTGGTCCAGATTTCTGGGCTGACTGGATTCGGTGTCAGAGATAGGCTCAGTGCGCGGGGTCTTGTGCGAAGCCCAGTCTGGCGCCCGGTTCGTCACCGAGGTGTTTGCCAATTCGCTGGCCATCCCGCGGACGGCAACTTGCATGGCGCCGATTTCCGATCGCAGATCCGCGATGTCTTCAGATTTGGAATCGCCTGCCTGGGCCTCCATCAGTTGGGAGATTTCCTCGGTCAACCGCGTACCGATGGCGCGAGCTTCCTGGACGAAGTGGGTCACGCCGTTATCGGACTGGATTTGAGCCGTGAGCAGGGTCATGTCGTCGACAATCTTCCGGGTTGCTGCGTCGAACTTGGCCTGCATGGTCTTTTGGAAGGTCTTGAGATCGTCGGCGGTCGATTTTGTGAGCTGCGCTACTTCTGCCACCTGCCGTTGGACTTCCGCGAGGGGCTTCCCGTACATCCTCAGCTCCTTACCCAAGCTATTGAGCTGTTCGTGTTGTCGTGACAGGTTTGACAGGACCTCATCGGTGTCTCGATCGGAACCCGCGTTCCGCTCGTCCATTTGCTCCTGGGACTCGACCAGGAAGTCGAGATCCGCGGTGCTCTGGTCGGTTGACTTGTACGCCCAGTCGATGTGCTCTTCTACGCCGTGTTGGAGATCTTGAAGTCGTGATGCCAACCGAGATGCCAACACCAGGATGATCCCCAGCATGATCATCAGGCCGGGCGTGATTCCCATTGTGCTGAGAGTGT
>JAYZDB010000234.1:0-2902 GCA_036338025.1 Planctomycetota bacterium | reverse complement strand
GTGGAGCCCGGCAGGGCTTCCGGTTCGGCTCGGCACCGGAACTCGAGGACAGCTTGTTCGTGGCCTTGCGAGATCCCTTTTGTGACTTGTTCATGGCACAGACGGCTGAGAATGTTGCACGCCAGGAATCGATTTCACGCGCGGCCCAGGACGAATTCGCACTTCGCTCCCACCAACTCGGTGCAGCGGCCGTGCAGGCTGGCAAGTTCTCTGCCGAAATCACGCCGGTGACTGTCAGGCAGGGCCGTAAGGAGACCGAGGTCAAGACCGATGACCACATCAAGCCTGACACGACCTTGGAGGCCTTGAGCGGTTTGCGTGCTGCGTTTGGCAAGGAGGGCACCGTTACTGCCGGAAATGCTTCGGGTATCGTAGACGGTGCTGCCGCCATGGTGTTGACAACGGCGGAGCATGCCTCGGAACTCGGCCTGTCACCGCGGGCCAAGATCCGTTCGTGGGGAGTTGCTGGTGTCGCTCCTGATGTGATGGGGCTGGGTCCCGTGCCGTCGATCCGACTGGCCTGCGAGAGGGCTGGCGTAGAGGTCGGGGACATAGACTTGTTTGAAATCAACGAGGCGTTTGCTGCTCAGTATCTTGGTTGCGAAAAGCAACTTGGACTCGACCGCGACAAGGTCAACGTCAACGGTGGGGCGATCGCCCTCGGCCACCCGCTCGGTGCTACCGGCACCCGTCTGTTGCTCACCCTTGTTCGAGAGCTAGAGGACAGCAACAAGGCCCTGGGATGTGCCAGTGCCTGTATCGGAGGTGGTCAGGGAATCGCCATGATCATTGAGCGGGCATAACACCACGGCGTTTCACACCATGACCGACTCGAAACGAACGAGTGTCGAGATTTCCGGACGGATTCTCTACCTCACTGAAGACAGCGAGCAGTTAGCCGCCCAGTTGTACGGTGGCGAACAACTGGCCTGTGACTCCGAGCGCAAGCTGATCGACAACATCTCTACAGATGAGATCACTCCTGGTTGGGTCTGTTACTACTACGACGAGACCTTGGCGCGCTACTGCCTGGTCGGGTTGCGCGGTGGCGTAGTCAAGCGGGATGCGATCAAGAGCGGTGGCTTTGGAGTGATCGTCAGCGGAATCTCCAAGGGGTGTGGAAGCAGCCGGGAAACCGCCCCGTTTTCAGAGTTGACGGCTGGTGTGCAGTTGGTGATCGCGCACAGCATCGAGAAGATCTATGGCCAGAATTGTCAGAACATCGGGATGCTGACTTCTACGGACTTTGGCCTGATCGAGCGCATCGAGAACGGTGAGGAGATCCCGATCAGTGAGTTTCAGAAGGGCCTGGATCCCATCGCTGCTGCGGTCGTCGAATACGGCGGGCTGTTCTCCTACAACAAGGCGCGGCTAGCCGGCGAAGTCATCCCGCCGGTTGTCGAGACTGCCAAACGGCCGATGACCCTGTGCGAGAAGATCATCGCCAACCGCGCGATTGCCGACGCCCAACAGGGAACTACCGGTATCCCGGCGGTGGCACCGGGTGACGCGCTGTTTGTTCGGACCGACGTCCGGTTCTCCCACGAATACGTGACGGCGATGGCAGAGGCTCTGCTCAAGATGGGACTCGGCGAGGATGCCAGGGTCGAGGATCCCGGCTCGGTGTTTGCCTTCCGCGATCATCTGACCTTCCTCGATCGGGTCATGCCGCAGGCCCACATCGACCTGGGCCTCAAGGACCAGGCAGCGAGCCTCGCCACCGTGCAGGAGAGCTTCACCAGGTCGCAGGGTATCCGCCTCTACGGAGAGGTCGAGCGCGATGGGCAACAGGCCGGATCGGAAGGCATCTGCCACAACATCGTGATCGAGGATCTGGCATTGCCAGGGCAACTCGTGGTCGGCACGGATTCCCACACCTGCATGGCGGGGGCGCTTGGTTGCTTTGCGTTCGGGGTTGGGTCGACGGACATGGCGAACTCCTGGTTCACCAAGGACGTCCGTGTTCGGGTGCCGGAAACCGCGCGTGTGAACCTGACCGGTGATTTGCCAGAAGGCGTGTGTGGCAAGGACGTGATGCTCTACCTCCTCAGCCAGGACTTCTTCAAGTCTGGCGATGGTATCGGCAAGGTGCTCGAGTTCGGTGGGGATGGTGTCCGTGATCTCCCCCTTGATGAACGGGCAACTCTGACCAATATGGCGGTCGAAGCGGGCGGCTTCACTGGCATCATCGAGGCCGATGAGCTTGTTGTCGACTACCTCGCAGAGATGCGGGGCTTGGACAAGAATGAAATTCGTGCAGGCATTGTTTCTGCGGATCCGGATGCCAGTTACTGCAAGGTGTTTGACATCGATCTGTCGAGCATGGTTCCGATGGTCGCGACTCCAGGTGACCCACGCAACGGTGTGCCGCTCAGCGAGTTGGGCGAGAAGGTTGCGATTGACATCGCCTATGGGGGTTCTTGTACCGGTGGCAAGAAGGCCGACATGGACATGTACGCGAGTGTGATCCGGGGTGCCATGGACCGCGGGCATGTGATCGATGCGGACGTTCGTCTCTATCTGCAGTTCGGCAGCCAGCACATCCGCGAATACGCGGAGACCATGGGCTACCTGCAGTTGTTCGACGCAGCGGGAGTTGAGATGATCGATCCGAGTTGCGGCGCCTGCATCAAGGCCGGACCGGGTGTTTCGGATCAGCCCGAGCAGGTCACGGTGTCAGCGATCAACCGGAATTTTCCGGGGCGATCCGGTCCGGGGCAGGTCTATCTGGCTAGTCCCCTTGTCATCGCAGCTTCGGCCTTTCTTGGCTACATCGGTGGCCCCGACGAACTCTGAGCCTGGCGTTCGTCTGGTCCGACGGATCGTGTGTATTGGCAACGGTTAGATTGAAAATGGGCGGGCCGATTGGTCGATACCGGTGTGTAGAAGCCTGCCCAGGTAC
>JAYZDB010000233.1:0-6039 GCA_036338025.1 Planctomycetota bacterium | reverse complement strand
GGGAGGCTATGCCCACATCAAGGGCGTGCACCACGTGACTTTCATGGGCATGGTGGAAGCCCCCAAGCGCAACGCCTACGCCGTTCTCGATGTGTTCGAGTCACGCCTGGTATTGAACGGCGTCGGTAAGCAGCCGAGCCGTACCCTACAGTTGCGCTGACCTGGGCTTCCTGCGCTTGAGGACGAGGTGGGTGGGGTAGGAGAACACTACTGGAATTACCAGCAGCATCATCGCGAACCAGGCCCACTCGGACATCCAGGTCTGTGGTTCGTTGAGACCGTAGACGTAGTTGATGTTGTACGGCACGTTGATGTCGTTCGGGTCGGCGTTCTTGGGCATGACGAAGAACGCAACAAACATCGCAATCCAGGCGATGATCCACCAGGCGCGGAATGCTGTCTTGTCGTAACCAAGCTTGTAGACCATGTAGAGCAGCAAGAAAGGTAGCCAGCCGTGGAACAGGGATAGGCCGCGCAGGAACAGATCGCGTTCCGGCTCGAACATGTAGGCGGTCATGCCCAGGGGGGAAAATCCGAACAGCCCACAGAGGAAGTCGGCGCACCACAAGAACTGTGGCAGCGCGATGCCGACTGTTGGGATGCTGGCCAGCAATCGGCTCTCGGTCCAGATCGCGACGAGTGCGAAGAACAGCGCGATGTCGCAGAAGTAGAGGAAGTTGGTCGGCCCGTAATTGACCCAGTAGACCGGCACCAGGACCGCCATGAAGGCCGTGTAGGCGATCTTGAGCCAAACGGGGATGCGATGCTGGGTGCTTGCCATCGGTGGCTACAAGATTGAATTCTGAGCGACGAACCGCCTCGCCGCTGTGTTCAGTTCAATGAGTCCAGCGTGCGCTGGAGGTTGTTGCGGGCTGGCCCTTCGAGTGCCTTGCCCCAGGGCGTCCAGAAAATTCGTTCACTGGCCAACAGGGTGGTCAGGAACCTGCGCAGATTCTGCTCGAATTCCTCGTTGGACAGCCAGGCGTGTTCACGGCGGAGGTTGTCCTGATTCTGGTCGTAGACATCAGGTTGTGCCGCCAGCGGGCAGAGGTCGAGGTCAATGACCTGGGCAGCCTCGGGTATCGTCGGTATGTGTTTCTCCGAATCGATCACGATCTGACGAACGATTTCTATGCTGGCTTCTGGGTATGCGCGAGCGGTTAACATCTCGACGGCGAGCGCGGCGCTGTCCGCTTCGTTGGTCGCACTCTGAGGTTCATAGATTGCGTCGTGGAACCAGATAGAGAGGATCTGCTCATCGCTTAGGTCCATCTCTCGCCCCATCATCAGCAAGTACGCGATGTGGTCGAGCGTGTGGTAATGCCGATGCGGCTCGCAGTAGCGTCTCGAGAGGTCCAGGATCAACTCTTCGTGGTTCACCGGAGTTCCGCCAGGCGTTCTCGGACCCGGAGCGCCCACTGGCTGGAGGGATCCTGCTTGAGGTAGGCGAGCCAGTGCTCGCGGGCGCCAGCGAGGTTCCCTTGGGCGGCCAGGGTCTCGGCGAGGTTGTAGTGGGCGTCTGCATAGTCTGCGGAGATCGCGAGCGCGCGATGGTAGGCGGGGATCGCGTCGTCGTACTTACCGATCTCTGCCAAGACGTTGCCGAGGTTGTTCCAGGCTTCGACGTAATCGGCATCGATCTCAGTTGCCTGGATGAAGCACGCTGCTGCCTCGGTATTGCGATCCATGGCGTAGAAGGTGTTACCGAGGTTGAAGCACACCTCTGGCTGTGGGGAACCCATGCGCAGTGCTTGCTGGTAAGCCTCGATTGCGCTGTCGAGTTCGCCGTCTGCCTCCGCCGCGATTCCGATCCGGAACCAGCTCTCGGCGGTTTCCGTACGTGGCTTCATGGTTGGGATTGGAGGCTCCGCCAAGGCCGTGCCACCACTGGTGGCGCAGGCACTGACCGAAATATTGGCGCGAGTATCTCGATCGGGGGTGAAGTCGAACAGCAGTTGGCCGCTGGGGTCGGCCAGGCGCCCGTCCTCGAGTCGGACTTGAAGGGTGCGGTCCTTTACCATCGCTTCCAGGTACGAGAGGTCGACCGCGGGTTTTCCGATCCACTCCGAAATTTGGGTCAGGCTTCGCCGGATTCTGTTCGGGGTGATGCCCGAAAGACTCAATTGCTGCAGACGTCTGGCCGTCGCGACCTGGCCGAATTCAAAGTAGCAAAGCCGCTTCTGGATCTTGACGGGGCGGATGAGGTCGTGACGAACCCAGCTGCGGATCTTGGCGATTGGTTCGCCGAGGATCCGGCTGAGTTGCGCGAGAGTGTAGAGATTTCTCAGTGCCGTGGCTTCCCCGCGCGACTTGATCATCGGCAGGAAATCGACTTCGTCGAGAACCTTGATCGGCCGGCCTAGTGCGAGGAGATCACGGGCGCGTCGCAGTGCCTGGGTGGGGCGGCCATCGGGACCCAGAGGTGGTCCGTCGCTGCCGATCACCAAGAACGCAGTGTCGCTGGTTGGCACCTGCACGTGGCGACCACCGACGGCACGAATCTGACGGACTGCTTCGTCGCGAGACATTGCGGCGAGGCGTCCGGTGATCGTCACTTCGCGATCACGCAGTTCCTTGCCACGGTCTTGGTGCATATCCGTAACCCGCCTCCGATCAGATTCGAGGAATACCGGCGCCCGCGGGTACCCCACCCTAGCCAACTGCCGGTAGCTTACGTTGCAGTAGAGGTCTGGCTCAACCCAGAGTCTGACGAACTCGCAATCCAAGTGAGGGGTTTCTAGCCAACCCGGTGGTTCGTGGCCGACCGGTTCCCGGCTATCGATGGGCTGGCCTTGGGCCGATCTCTTTCTACGCAGCGCAACTGATCCTCAGTCCGGCTTGCCGACTGCCGGCGGTCGGCACCCGTTCAGGCTTGCGGGAGCCGCTCTTCGGACGAATGCTGCGCGGTTCCATCCGGTGGGTGTTTCCCCATCGCCGGGGACAAGTGGTCGGTTACCCTCCAGACCGACGGGAGCCTGCCCCCTGTAGACTCGCCCTGGGCTGACCGTGTTGAGAACCAAACCCACAGCGAATGTGACCCGCATGGCCACCACCACAGTGGCCGCGGTTCTCGCGTTGGCAGGTGCCGGATCCGGGCAGTACGCGCTCTACTTCGGTGCACCGGGCGGTTCGGTCCGGGTTGAGGACCCGGGCCTGCCCCCGGACCTCACCAGGCTCGCCGTCGGGTGCTGGATCAAGACCGCTGCCGTGGTTCGCAAGCGGGTCCGGCTGGTCTCCCGATGGCAGGACGATGCCAAGGCTGCCGAGCGGGGGACCTTCCACCTCAGCCTTACCGCCACCAACCGGCTGGCTTTCGGCATCTGCAACCAACAAGGCGAGACGGATTTCGTCGCCGGCAGTGCTCGGTGGAAGGATGGGAACTGGCACCACGTCGCCGGCACCTGGGATGGTGCAAGCTTGGCTGTCTATCTCGATGGTAAGAACGTCGGGACGAAGGAGCTGGCTGATTTCGGGACCCTCGGATCGTCGAAACTGCCGCTTGTGTTCGGTCCGACTGCGACCGGAACCAAGAAGGCTCCGCCAGTCTTCGAGGGGTTCATCGGCGATGTCCGGATCTTTGATTCCGCACGCTCCGAGGCTGATATTCGTGCAGACCTCGAGACTGCGAATGATGATCCCCTGGGGCTTATCAGCCGTTACCCGCTGGTCCAGAGCTCGCCGACGGATTCGGTGGAGGAGACTACGGGGTCGGGACCGCCGGGACAGTTGGGAGCCCCGCTGGCACGCACCGGATGGTGTTGCACGGCGTTGTGGGATGCGACCGATTCCGCTGGCATCGATCTCGGCTGTGTCGATTTGTCCGCAAGGTCTTCTTCCGCGCCACGAGCGGCGAAGCCGAAGCAGGGCGATCGGAAGATCCTCGTCAGTCATGCGGAGGAAAACCGCCCTGGTGTGCTTTGGCAGGATGAGCGGTCGAGGGAGATCTACATTACCTGGGTTGACTCGGCTAGCGGACTGCAGGAAAGCCACCCGCTCGAAGCCGCGGTCGGTGGCCAGCGGATTGGAATCCTCGCGGCTGGCACCACCGACCCAGACGGCAACGTCTACTACCTGGTCTACCAGGAGACGCCACGCGATCGGGCGGAGGACGTGCCGCTGCTGGCAACCCTCTTCAAGGCTGACGCTGCGGGTAAGCCTCTGCTCTCGAGCAAGATTGACAACACGAGGAGGGCGTTCAATGTCTGGTCTTTCGGCCGGCGTGGGCACGGCAACATGCGTTTCAGCAAGGGAGTGCTCGGTCTCATCCTGCCCCGGACCATGTACCGAAGCCGAGACGGCTTGCGACATCAGGCGGCGATCGCGGTGTCGTTTTCTGCCAAGACCCTTGAGGTCATGCGCCGCCTGGGCACTACCAGCAGTCACTCCAAGGGCAACATCCTGAGTGTCAATACGAAGGGTGAGTTCCTCGGTGTCGACCTTGGAGACAACTACCCCCGCGGAGTGCACCTGCACAAGTTCACCGCTACCAACAAGTCCTCGGCGGTGGTCTTTACCTACAAGACCGCGCATGGGACCCGGGTGCGGAATGGCTCGCCGGCCTACGAGGAAATCAGCGGTGGGGGGAGGAGGTTCTACAAGTGGTCGAACGACAACAACACCTATTCCGAGCTTGGTGCGGTCATCGAGGATCGCAAGAGTTACTCGGTGCTATTCTCGACTGATCAATCTCTGGACGGCAAGGTGTTGGACAACAGCCGCGCGTTTCGCAACTGCGATGATCCGCGCAATCTGGCGATGTTGCGGGTGGTCAAGCGATTCCAGAAAGGTGGTCGAGGTAGTGTGGTAAGCGATGCCTTGATGGTCGGACTGTCCAAGGGCAACAAGATCGAGGAGGGCGGCTTCTTCAACTTTGGTGGCCGGTGGTCGAAGCAGCGGGTGACCGGCGTGGTCTGGCTGACCCAGTACGAGGAAGGCGAAGCGGCTCATGCCCCACAAGCGATCCGTACAGCTGATGGCGGTGCACTCGTGTTGTGGGAGAAGAGCAGCCCCGACGGAGATTCGCTACAGGCCCTGAAAATCGACAAGCGCGGCAAGGCGTCACCGCCAATCGATCTCGGGATTCAACTGCGGCTGAATCGACAGGATCGGATGTTGCGGCTGGGCGATCGTGTCTATCTCATCGCGAGCGAGGGCAGGGGCTCTGGCAGCCGCCTCTATTTCGTCCGCGATTGAGTCTCGAGCGGTCGAGGATCAGTGGGCACCGTCGCAGTCGATCGCCCTACTCGACCCTCATCGAGAACGCGATGATGCCTAGTTCGCGCAGGTCTGGACCCATGCCGCGATCGATCGGTCGGAGCCAGTCGGTTTCCAGTCGGAATTCGAGCAACTCGTTTCTCGGCAAGGACCCCGGGATTGGCATCCGGATCTCTGCGACCTCCTCGACGACGGTGGACGTGCCGGTCTCGACTCCTTCGATAGAGACACGCACCTCACGAGGCTCGATCGGGCTTGCGATCCGCAGCACGAGGTGATCTTGCCCGTTCGTTGGACGAAGGTAGAACCAGGCGCGCCCTCGACTCCACCGGTATGGTGCCACCGCGCCGGGTGGTTGCTCGACCCCGTGCCAACCCGAACCCAGGCAGTCGGAGTCGTTGTCCCCGATGGTGATCTCCGACTTGGGTGTGGCTGAGAAGCGATCGTGGAAGACGCCGACGTCACCTTGGTGCCCACCCTCTCCCATGCCGGGTTCCATGAGTCTCTCGATCTCGGCCACGGGTGTGGTGCGTAGCTTCTGGACTTTGCACCGACGGATGAAGATCCCGAACGCGTGGAGCAGATTCCATCGCCAGGCTTTCTTGAGGGTCACGCGTGCGACATTGGCTGGACTGCGCTGGTCCGGGTTTGCCGCTGACTGGGATCGCAAGGACTTCAGGCGCTTGCAGTCGCCCTTGTAGATTTGCCACGCTCTCCTACGCAGGGTCTGCCAGTCCGTGTTTTTGAACCAGGTCTGGAGGCGGTTGCGTTCGCTCATGAAGCGGCGCCGGAATTCACGGTCGGGATCGACCACGGTATCGCCAT
>JAYZDB010000232.1:0-6336 GCA_036338025.1 Planctomycetota bacterium | reverse complement strand
CGTCGCTTGCCGGTGGTGAACCGATCGTCGAGGACTACGCCTGGCACCAGAGCCAATCCGGCCCTGACTTTGGCGTGCGGTTGCCCGTCACGGATCATGACCTTGCCCAATGCTCGCACGATGCCGCCGTTGCAACCAAGGACGCCACTACGGGCGATCAGGTCCCGGAGCGCTTGCTCGACGGGAGTTCCTTGCGTGGCATCCGCGAAGTCATTGCCGCTGTCGCCCAGGATCCACACGCCGGTGGCCTTGGACAGTTGTGCGAGGCCAGCGGGCCGGGAGACGTCCTGCCAGGTGAGCGATGTGCACTGCGCTGTCTGATGCTTCTTCCACGTCGCAATCGCCGGGCCAGGGGTCTCGGGCGGTGCAAGTAGGACGAGCCTGGCCTGGGTCCCGCCCGCCATTTCGAGAAACCCTTCGTGAGTACCGGCTGGCACATCGCCGCCTCCGACCAGGAAGAAGGTGCCGCGTAGCCGCGGAATGGGCTCTGCAGCTTTCGGATCGTACTGCGCGTGAGCGCTGGCCCCGGATGAGCCGAGGGCTACGGTCAGTCCGAGAATAGATGCTCGGAGGCGGCGGGGGGGGTGCACGGAACAAGCTCCAAGGTCGCAGGTAGCGGGGCACCCGCGAGGATACCGGATGTGCCCCACATCGCGCGAAACTCATGGGTGGTTTGGCGCGGGAATCCAGACCCGGGGTTGTTCCTGCGACCTTGGCGGAGGCGGACCCGCTCAGCAGTCCTTCTTGACGGCTGGCCGGTACCTCGGCTTGGGGACGGCGATGTCGGCTCGTAACTGCGGGTGGACTTTCCACAAGTGGATCGTCTCGATTCCTGGGAACCCGATAGTCTCCTGGACGAGACAGGCCCTCGCTTCCAGACCGAGCACAGCTTCGCGAACGTCTTGTTCCTCGGCCCCGATTGCCCTGGCGATCGACCGGAGGTGACGAGGGTCCGGCTCGAACCAACCATCGACCATCACACCGTCCGGGAGATGATCGATGGCGTCGAGGACGCGTCGTAGGAAGTCGGACAACTCGTGGCGGAACATCTGGGTTTCTTCTATGAGGTCTACGTTTAGAAACGTCCGGAACTACAAGTTCGAAGCGGATTTTTGACCGAAACCTCTCTAGTTGAGGCGATTACCGTGACTCAACCGGGCAATTTGCCTAGCTGTAGCGGTCCTGCTCGTGGTTCGCCGTCGCGTGGGTGAGAAGACGCTGGTCTGCTTCTGGCAAGTCGTTGCGCGAGGCTCTCGTCAGCAGTTGCCGCGGTGTTTCCCCTGGCCGGAGTGTGAGGTCGAGCTGCCGCAAGGTGCGGAGGTAGTTTGTCACAGCCGGTGTCTGGCGTGGTGACGGCCGCTGACGGCGCATCAGGCGCCGCAACACGAACAAGGCAGCGAGGCTGCTGAGAAACCAGACAGGGTTCTCCAGAATCGAGTTTCCCAGGTCGAAGAGCTGTGTCTTGGTCCACCCGACCACGGAACTCCGATCGCTGGCGTCGAAGGTGGTGACTTTCGCCCAAAGTTCCCGCAGAGACTCCCCCATCTCAGAGAACATCGTTGCCGACGGTTCCGCGAAGCCCGCGCTTGTGGGAGTAGGGTCAAGGGTGAGCCAGCCGATTCCCGGCCTCCACATCTCAACCCAGGCGTGGGCGTGGTTGCTTCGGATCGTCAACTCGTTTTCAGCGTGGTTCCATTCGTGTGCGTGGTAGCCACTGACCATCCGGCAGGGGATGCCGAACTTGCGTAGCAGGATCACCATGGTGGAAGCGAAGAACTCACAGTGACCACCCCCTTCACCAGCGATGAATCCCCGCAGGCTGTCCGCAGCGCCACTTTCACCGGGTAGGAAGTAGCTGCGGTGCTCCACCAGGTATCTCTGGATGATCCCGGCGACCTGTACGGGGCTGGCTGCTGGCGGGACCTCTCTGGAAACAGCGTCGTGCAGCGCGGCGGTTTCAGGGGGTAGAGCTGATGGACGTAGCGTCTGGAGATCGCGTAGGTACTTGGCTTTTGCTACATGTGGCTGGTCGTCTGCAAGCCGGAGATCAACCGTGTAGCGGATCTTGTCGGTGTTACGGCTGGTGATGCGGAAGACGCCATCCAGCAGAGGCCAGGCACCGCACTCGAACTGCATGCGATTTGCCGCGAGGGGAGCGAACAAGGCCTGTGGGTGTGCCCCGGAGAGTTCTACTGCCACGGATGCGCCAAGTCGCCCTGCCCTGGAGAACTCAGATGCGGACAGTCGCTTCCAAGGCTCGTCGAGTCGCCTGGAGCTTGTGTAGACGTTGCCCTGCGGATTCGTGTCCGCCCACCAACCGTGCTTCCGAAGGTTCGTGAAGGTCGCACCGCGCCAGTATTCCGACACCTGCGTTCGGCTACCTCGCAAGAGCTTCGCGCGAATGACGACGCGGTTGGTCTTGGCGGTAATGCCCTTATTGTCCAACCGGATCTGGTCAGTAAATCCGAGTTGTGACGCCGCCGAAGTTTGGGCGATCTTGTTTTCGACCAGACCTTCACGTTCGAAATCACGCGGCCAGAATGCGAATACCAGGCCGGTCAGGAAAATGGCAATGAACGCCATCTTGAATCCACGCCCGAGTACCAACCAGAGTTCTCGCGCTGTGAGGTGTCGATGTGGGAGGGTTCCGACGGTGCTGGCTGAGGAGATGCAGATTGCGATGACCAGAGTCACCGCGTAGATGCCGAACACGATTGAGTAGGCCAGATTCTGGCAGAAGAACCCCGTGACGAGCGCGATCAGGAACGAATTGAAGAACAGCAGGTCGGGACGGTTTTGTTTTGCGAGGTTGTTGAGAACGTGCACCTGGCAAAACGCAGCGAGGATGAGTCCGTCCTCCAACATGTACTGTAGGCCGGCTTCTCGGATGTCCTTCAGGAGGAGCCCGAAGATCGCCAACAGCCCGATGTTCCAGGCCAATCGATACGACCAGTATTTCTGGAGCGGGCTGAGTACCGGAGCAAGGACCGCCAATGCGAACCAGGGCAGCATCCAGCGCAGGCTGGCCGCGCCGGTGATCTGCACGAACACCAGGTTCAGGACCACCAAGATCATCATGCACAAGCGCAGTTGTGAGGTCATACCAGAGCCTCCGCGCGCTGCTTCTTGGTGTTCCTCGTCAAGGGCCGACACAATGCCGAAGGCGACACGACCGGTGGTGCATCAGAGTCTTCTGGCAGTCTGCCAGTCCCCGCTAGATACAGAAACAATTGATCGAAGGGTCGATGATCCCGGCCGTATGTGGCCGAGTGGTTCTGCGTATGGAGAGTGAGCAGTGCCTTGTTGGTTCGACACTCCAACGCCAGCGCGGTGATGAGTGAGAGCGCTTGTTCCAAGTCTTCGGTTTCGGCCCGCAGGTCGAGACGAACCTCGACTCCCGGGTTCGAATCCGATTCGAGTTCCTTGGCGACGAGTTCCTGTCGGCGCGCAGTCGCCTTCCAGTGCACGCTCCGCAGCTCGTCCCCCTCACGGTATTCCCGTAGCCCCGCGGGCCCTTGGTCTTCGGACAACACGCCTCCGAACGCGCTCAGTCCTGCGACCCGGTTTGTCTTGAGGCATTGTCTAAGGTCAGCGGGCTTGGGATAGACGATCAGGTGTCCAGGAGCAGCAAGTTCGCGCCAGGTGACCAATGTACCGAAGGGATAGATCGTGCCGACTCGCAGCCCTTCGACCGGGTGGATCCCTCTCGGGAGAGCTGGCAGTTGCACTTGGATGTGTTGGATCTGGTTGCCATCAAGGTTGAAGTGTTCGGCAAGACGAGTTTCCTTGCCGTCGATACAGATGGCTGCGTGCAGGTGGTGATGGCAGCGCAGAGTCGATGTGCTCGATAGGCACAATTGGGCAGTCGGACGGCTGTCTGCAGAGTACGGAGCGATCTCGCTCATGCTCCCCCGGACTCCTCGAATGTTGCGCCATGTCCAATAGAGGTTGAGGAGCCCCAACACACTTGCGAAGGCCAACAGCAGGAAGAACAGGTTGAGATAGGGTACGGCGTAGAACGCGCCCACCAGCGTTGCGTAGAAGACGACCGCCTTGGATCCGAAGCGGGTGGGACGCATCACAGATTCGCTACAGCTCGACCGGGGTGTTGGCGAGGATCTGTTCGACCAGCTCGGATGTTTCGCCGCTGCCTTTGAAGAACAGCCGATGGCAGAGTACTGGCTTCGCCATCTCGATAAGGTCGTCGGGCAATACCGAAGTTCGACCGGCTAGGAATGCTTTGGCCTTGGCTGCTTGGATCAAGCTGAGGGCTGCCCGAGGGCTTGCACCTAGAGCGAGGGCTTCGTGTTGGCGTGTGGCCTCGATGACTCGGTAACAGTAGGTAGCGACCGGTGCGCTGATCCGGATATCCTGTGCGGCTTGCTTCATTTCGATGAGTTGGGTTCTCGAAATGACAGGTTTGAGTGCTGCGAGTTGGTCTTCAGGGTTACGGCCTTGATATAGGGCAATTTCGTGTTCGTGCCGCGGGTAGCCCAGCTCGACACGAACCAGGAAGCGGTCAATGGCGGCCTCTGGAATCGGATAGGTGCCGTGAAACTCGATCGGGTTGCGGGTTGCCCACACCAGGAACGGTTCAGCCAATGAGGTGACCTGGCCATCGATGGATACCGTACCGTTTTCCATTGCCTCCAGGAGGCAGGACAGCGTCCTGGGGCTTGTCCGGTTGATTTCATCGGCCAGCACGATGTTGCTGAACAACGGACCCTTGGAGAACGTGAACTCCTCGTGGCTCTGTCGCCAGATCGAGGTGCCGACGATGTCCGAGGGCATCAGGTCGTTAGTGAACTGGATCCGGTGGAAGTCACAGTCGACACACCGCGCCATGGTGCGAGCAAGAAGTGTCTTGCCGATGCCCGGAATGCCCTCGATCAGGGAGTGCCCCCCGGCGAACATGGCGATGATCAGGGTCTCGATAACCTGATCGTCGACTGCTACGACGTCGGCTACCGAGTCGCGGATGGCCTGAAACAGCCGCTGGGCGGTGTCATTGGCCGAGGTGGTCGAGGTGGTCGAGGTCAAGTTCTCTCCTTAGCTGCGTTCGTTGTCTTTTTCGGCACATCCGAGCATGTGGCTGAGATTTCCCGTCGCCCGGCCCTGCCGGCACCATGCCACCGACAAAACCCTGACGGGAATCTCGCGACCGACTGCGTTACCTTCTGGGCTATGACAATCACCAAAGAGGCGGTGCAACGTGACTTGGCGTTTGCCATCGAAGCTGCCAGGGTGGCGGGGCAACGTGCTGCGTTGCTGCGGGACACCGGGAACTGGGAGGGGCGTACACTCGCCGACATAGGTGATCAGGCGAATGACGGATACCTGCAAGGCTTCATCCGTGGGCGGTATCCGGATGACGGCCTGTTGTCCGAGGAGACTGCTGATTCGCCTGAGCGCCTCGAGAAGGACCGGACGTGGATTGTGGATCCTCTCGACGGAACCAGGGAATTCGGCCAGAACCGTGCAGATTGGGCGGTGCACGTCGCGCTTACCTTTCGAGGTGAGTGTGCCGTAGGCGCGGTGTCTCTGCCGGCGCAGGACCGGCTGATGTGGGGCGTTACGCTACCTGGTCATGAATCGTATGGACTCGAGGGAAGCGGAGAGTTGTTGCAGGGCGACTCCCAGGTTCCAGATCGACCACGGGTGGCTGCCAGTCGGAGCCATACCCCTGAATGGGTCGAACGGTTTCTCACCGAGATCAACGGCGAAGCAGCACCGGCTGGCAGCGTTGGCAACAAGGTAGGCATGTTGTTGTTGGGTGAGGCTGATGTCTATGTCCACAAGATTGGCCTCAAGGAGTGGGATACCTGTGCTCCGGAGATCATCGCTCGCGCACTTGGCTGGCATGTCTGCAAGTTGCGCGGCGAGCCTCATACCTACAACCAGCCCGACCCCAAGAACCACGAGTTGGTGGTCTGCCGACCGGCGATGCGTGATCAGGTGATCGAGGTTCTGGCAGCGTGTGGGGCGCTGGAGGCCTGACGGAATAGGCACCGGTCACCCCTGGGGTGTGCACCGAAAAGCAGATGCGAGCGTTCGAGCCGGGCTCCAGTCTGGCACCTTCCCGCTTCGCGTGTCGTTTGTCGACCAACGCTGCGTGACATGCTATGTTCGGGCCTAGTGAAGGTCTTGCACGTCACCAGCGGTTATTACCCGGAAAGCCCGGGAGGGATCGAGGCTTACCTCGAGATGACGATGGCCGCTCAGCAGGCGGTGGGTGTGGATGTGTGCTTGCTTGCGGGTACGCCCGAACTCGGCCTGGAGTGTGGCGTGACGGAGGACGAGTATCACGGTGTGCCTGTGCTACGCCTTCAGCGTGAG
>JAYZDB010000231.1:0-9820 GCA_036338025.1 Planctomycetota bacterium | reverse complement strand
CCCTGACGGCCAACACCCGCGTCTACGTCTTCACCGACCTGCAGAAGTCCTGCTTCGGCGACCAGGCCCTGCAGACCGAAGCTCCAGGAACCACTGAAGCCGGGAAACAGATCCCGACCCCGACCACTCCTGCCGACCAGGACAACAGCGACAAGACCACGGATCTGAGGAAAGACAACGCCCTCGACCTGGTCGAGCGGATCTCGAAGCTAGGGTCCCTGACCCTGATGGATGTCGGTGGTAGCGCCGGCATGACCCTCGACAACGTGCAGGTCACCGACCTGCGCCTCGAACGCGCCCACGCAATCGCGAATGTCGGCCTGCAAGCCGTGGTCACGGTTCGCAACCTGTCCAGCACGGCGCAAAATGCCGAGGTCACCCTGGAGAAGGACAACGGCGAACCCACGCGCCGCCTGGTCCGCCTCGACGCGGGCGCCGAAACGGACGTGCCGTTCCAAGTGATCTTCCGCACCACCGGCAAGCGGCAGCTACGGGCGTCGATCCAGGCCGACGGCCTCGAGGCCGACAACACGACCTATCGGGTCGTCGACGTACGGAAACGCCTGCGGATCCTGCTGGTCGAAGGTTCGTTGGAGCACGAGTACCGGCTGATGGACAGCGGCTGGATGCAGGTAGTACTCGACCCGACCCAGGGTGAAGGTGAGGCCAACGTCACTGAGTTCGCCACCAAGACGATCGATGGCACCGCCTTCCTCCTGGGTCAGGAGAAGATCCAGGATTACAACCTGGTGGTGCTCGCCAATGTCGAGCGACTGACCGAGAAGATCAGCGATGAACTGACGGCAGCTGTTGAAGCCGGTACCGGCCTGCTGATCGCACTCGGCCCGCGCAGCCAACCAGCGAGCTACAACCTGCACCTCTACGCCGACGGCAAGGGCCCACTGCCGATTCGTCTACAGGGCTTCGAGGGCTACGACCCGAGCGGCAAGCAATTGTACCGCAACCAGGTAGTCGATACCGAACACCCGGTATTTGCCGACTTCCGCCTGAACGAACCCCTGCTGCAAGCGCTGCACCTCGGCGGTATCTACCGCTACTTCCGAACCGAGCGCGAGTCACTGAACGAGAACGGCAAGGTGATCTGGCAGATCAGCAATCCGGAGCTATCTCCCTTGATGGTGGCCGGCAGCTACGGCGAAGGCCGCACCCTGCTCCTGACCAGCCAGATCACGCAGCAACCAGACAAGTGGAACACCCTGGATGCGCCGATCCACTCCCTGCCGCTGATGCACCCGATGGCCCACTGGTTGTCGCATCCTGCCATCGATCCGTTCAACCTGATGGTCGGTGGCCGGCTGACGGCCATCGTAAAGAAACGTCCGCGCGAACTGGCCGTGGTCTTGTCCGAGCGCGCCGGTGGCAACAAGGTACCGATCGCCAAGGACAGTCGACCGATGCGCGCCGGACTGTTCGCCCTGCCGGCGTTCACCCAGACCGACCATGCTGGCATCTACACCTTCGAGATGAACCTCGGCGAGACCGGCTCCACCGAGCAGGTACGCCTGCCCTTCGCAGTCAATCCCGACCCGAAGGACGGCGAACTGAGCTACTTCGACCACAAGACGCTTCGCGAGAAGCTCGGCATCGAGAACATCTACACTGCGCTGCCGGATGATGACGCCACGATCCAAAACGCCGGCGCCGCCGAACTAGGACCGTTTCTGCTCTACCTGGTGCTGCTGTTCGTCCTCGGGGAGGCGGTGTGGGCCCGGTTCGTTTCCAGGAGGCGCACATGATCGCCCACCTGATACAGGACCCCGGCCGCGAAACCGGCGACGCCGCTACCTCGGCAGATCAGTTCTTCCAATTCCAGAACATGCCGGCCCTGTGGATCGTAGGCCTGGTAATCGTGCCACTGGTCATCGGCTTCGCCTGGTGGTCCTACGGCGGCCTGGCCCGCATCGCACCCCGCACCCGCGGGGTCCTGTCGGTGCTACGTGGCCTCGCGATCTTGCTGTGTCTGTTCGCGATCGCACAACCGATTCTCGAGATCCGACATTACACACAGATCCAGAGCCAGGTGCACATCCTGGTCGACGACAGCGCCAGCATGCAGCGACGAGACACCTACCCCGACGCCAAGCAGCAGGTCTCGCTGCGCGCCGCTTCCGGGGTCGACGAGCTGTCATCCCACAGCCGTTCCGAGTTGGTCCAGCGTGTGCTCGAGAAGGAAGATGGCCTGATCGCGGAACTCAGCAAGACCCACTCCGTGCGTTTGTTCCGCTTCATGCGCAAGCCCTTGCCGATTCAGAATCTGAAGGAACTGACCGCCAAGGGACCGACCAGCCCGATCGGCGATGCCCTCGACCTGCACCTCGCAGCCGTCGGCGCGACACCACTGGACGCGGTGATCCTGGTCTCGGATGGGCGCAGCAATGTCGGCCTGCCGCCACTCGAGGTCGCGAGCAAGTACCGCGCCGCCGACCTCTCGCTCTACACGGTTGGTGTCGGCGATCCCAATCCACCGCGTAACGTGCGCATCATCGGCCCAGCCGGCCCGAAGGAGGCCCTGCGTCAGGAAGAAGTCGTGTTCGACATCAAAGTGGTCGCCGAAGGCATGGAGAAACGCCCCGTCAACGTCACCCTCGAAGCGTCCCGCAACGGCGGCGTCTTTTCGAAGGTCGACACCAAGCCGGCCAGGCTAGGCAAGGACGGTGAACCCATTCGGGTACGGACGCTGCACGCTTTCCAGGAAGCAGGCGACTACACCCTGCACTTCAAGGTCTCCGAGTTCCCAGAAGAGACCAGTCTCGAGGACAACATCGACGTGCGATTCCTACGCGTCAACGACGAGAAGATTCACGTCCTGTACCTCGAAGATGTGCCGCGCTGGGAATACCGATACATCCATCGAGGACTCAAGCGTGTCGACGAGAGCATCGTCATGCAGTCCTACTTGTTTGACGCCAGCGGCGACTTCCACCAGGAGCACAGCGACGGGCTGAGCAACCTGGTGGACATCCCCCGCACCAGGGAGGAGATGTTCCGCTACCACGTCATCCTGCTCGGAGACATCGATCCGCAACGCTTCGGAACCACCGAAGAACAACGCAACCGGTGGATGCGCCTGCTGGTCGAGTTCGTCGAGTTCGGCGGCGGCGTCGGTTTCATCTACGGGGACCGGTTCATGCCTGAGGCCTACCGCGGCACGGTCCTGCAAGACCTCCTGCCGGTCGTGCTGGAGTCTCTGGCCGAGCTCGAAAAGGCCGAGCGTGAAATCAATCGGATCGACAAGTTCCGTCTCGAACTGCACAACCCCGGGGCACCCCACGACATCGCCCTGCTGACCCGGGACGTACCACACAATGCCAGGCTGTTCGAGCGTGATCTCGAGGGTCTGCGGGTCTACTACCCCGTGCAGCAACCCAAGGCCGGTGCCGAAGTGATCCTCCGTCACCCGGTTCACAAGAACCGCTTCGGCAAGCGCGCCGTCGCTACGGCTGGGCCGTATTCCCGCGGGCGCACGTTCTTCATGGCAACCGACGAGACCTGGCTGTGGCGCAAGACCTACGGAGAGTTCTACCACGACACATTCTGGCGCAACGTGGTCCGGCATCTGGCCGAGAATCGGCTACGTCGGCGCGACGATCGCGTCGACCTGCGTTTGAACAAGGTCATCGCTGAGACCGGCGAACCGGTCAAGATCATGCTGACCAAGCACGATGACGAACTCCACCCATCCGCCGAGCGTGAAGCCACGGTATTCCTGCGCCGGTCCGACGCAGAACCCGAGCGCCGCGTGCTCCGGGCGGTGCCAGGCGAGTTGGGCAATTACCAGGGCACCTTCACCCTCGACCGTCCGGCCTCGGTCAGTGTCCTGGTATTCGACAACGACAACCCCGGCGACAAGGTGCTGGCCCGGGAAGATGTCCTGGTCAAGATCCCCGACCGTGAGATGAACCACTCGTCGCAGGATCAGGCGACCCTCGAAACCACCGCGCAGGCCAGCAAGGGCGGCCGGTACGTATTCCTGGGCAACGCCAGAGATCTGGCAGTGGACTTCCGTGACCGCCGCGCCCCCGACACTGAGATCCGCCGTGAGGTGAAGACTCTGTGGGACAAATGGTGGGTATTGCTGGTGGTTTTGGGATTGCTGGCCATGGAATGGCTCCTGAGAAAACGCGCCAGGCTCGTATAGGCACGGTTGTGCCTAAAACCCCGGCGCGGCGCCGCTGGATATGCTCGAATAGTCTTCTGTATGCCAAGAGAGATACCAGACACCCTGCTTCGACCAGGTCACCCGGCAAACGCCTGGTGGGTTGCCCTGCACGTACTGGGGTTCATCCTCCTCACCGCCCCGGCGGGCGCGCAGGATCGGATCTCCGATGACAACAAGAGCCTGTTCAGCATCCCCCGCTCCCAGGATGACATCCACGCCCTGCGGATGGCACAACAGGACGTCGCGAACGGGCAGTTTGCATCCGCCGCCGAACGCTTGCACGCTCTGCTGGAGCGCGACCGTCACGGTCTGATGCCGGCCCGGACGGGGCGCTACCTCGGCATGCGAACGGCAGTCATCCGGACCCTGCGTGAATTGCCGGCAGCCGGCCGGCAAGCCTACGAAAAGATCGCCGCCCGCGAGGCCGGCGATCTCCTGCGCACCGCCTTTATCGGTTCGAACCTGCAAGGCCTGCGTAGTCTGGCAGATCGCTTCCCAACCTCTGCTGGCGGCCGACGGGCACGGTTCCGGCTGGCGGAGTTGATGCTCGAAGCCGGCCAGGCTGGCCGCGCCATCGGGGAGTACGGCAGCCTGCTCCAAACCCTGGCGGACGACTCACCACATCGCAAACTCACCCAGAGCCGTCTCGAGTTCGCCAAGTCTCTGCGCCGTGCCCAAGCCGGGCAGGCCACCGATTCGGATGGCGACGCTGCATTGTTGGCGGCGGCGGACAGCAGGATGAAGGGTTGGCCGGCCTACGGAGACGGCGCTGACACCACCACGCCGATGGCATTCCCGAGCCAGCTAGGTTCCAAGCCGATTGAACTCGGACTACGAAGCCCCGGCTACGGGTCTTTTTATCCTCTGACCGTGCACGCCACTGGTGGAATCGGTGGCTTGTTCTTCAACAACGGCCACAAGGTAATCTGCTTCGATCCTCTCAGTGGCCAGGAGAAATGGCAGGCCGCCGGCCCGATGGTCGGCACTTTCGATGATGACTACATCGAGACCCTGAACCGCAGCATGTTGCTGAGCACCGCCCTCTCGGCAGAGATTGTAGTCGCTGCGCTACAAGTTCCGAACGCCACCAGAGCGAGTTCATTTCACCACCTCGACCTGCTCTACAAGTTGCCGTCCCGGCGCTTGTTTGCGTTCGAACGCCGCACCGGCAAGCGTCTGTGGTCGCACTTTGACTACCAGGGAGGTCCGATCGCCAAACGCTTCACGGCCCACAACGCTCCAGCACCCCCGATCGTGGTCGGTGACACGGTCTACGTCCCCACCGAACACTACACCGGTGCCGTTTCCTACTACCTCTCGGCCTATTGGCTGAAGACCGGCGAGGAGCGCTGGCGGACCTTGATCTGCAGCAGCCAACTCGAGGTCAACATGTTCGGCAACGCCAAGCTCGAATACGCTGCGACCCCGGTAGCGGTACACGAGGGCACACTGTACGGCACCACCAACCTCGGGCTCAACTTCGCCGCCGACGCTGCTACTGGCCGCGTCAAGTGGTGCAGCATCTACCCCGTCATCCCGCTACCGCGAACCCGGCTGCGCGGCCAGAGCATTCGGCCGGTGTTTTTTGCCAACAACCCCATCCTCGTCCATGACGGCGTGATGATCTCGACCCCACTGGATTCCGAGTTCGTGGTGGCGATGGACATTGACAACGGCAGTATCCTGTGGCGGCTGCCATACCTGAACCAGGCCGGCCACCAAAACCACCTCGTGTGGACCCTCGGCCTGCTCAAGGACGAGGTGATCTTCTCCGGCCGTGGTGTCGTGGGTGTCCAGATGCAACCGGACGCCAATGGACGTCCACAGGTACGACAGATCCGAGCCCCACAGTATCTCAGCGGTGGAATCAGCTCCCGGATCGCACGAGGAGCCATCACCAAGGACTACATTGCCCACCCGACGAACCGCGGTGTGGAGGCCTTCGACCGCGATGGAAAACCGGCGCCGCGACAATTCGGCATCCCCAACTCCGGCAACCTCTTGATGATCGATGGCCTGGTCGTCTCGGCACGGGCCGACGAGGTACAGATCTTCCTCGACCACGAGTTTCTGCTCGACCAGGCCCGCAAGGCGATTCAGCGCGAACCTGACAACCCCGCGAACTACTTGCGTCTGGCGTCCCTGATGCGGAGCGGTACTCGCCCATCCGATCTTGTCGGGTCACGCGGAAAAATGACCCTGAAGCTGCTGCGCCAGGGAATCGAGGCAGCCCGCCGTGTCGGGCTCAGCCAGGACTCTCCTCTGTACCAAAGCCTCGCGACCGAGTTGTTCCGCATCTCGCTACTACGAGCCGACCACACATCCGAGGCAGGCAACAAGAGCCGCGCAATCAGTCAGTATCAAACCGCCCGGACGGAGTCGCCCAATGCGCGCTCATGGATCAAGGCACAGGTCCGCATCCTGGGTCTGCTGGAGAAGTCACACACCGAGAGCCTTGCCGAACTGGACCGGCTGTTGAAGACCCACGGTACCGAAGAGTACCGGTTTGAGAAGTTTGGTCGGATGCCGGTACGGTGCTACGTCCTCTGGCAGAGCATTCCGCACCTACAGGACCCCGTCACCATCATCGAACGCTGCCAGGAACTGCTCGATCAATTCCCCGACGTCGCGCTCTGGCGCGAGACGGCTCATAGCTTCGCGGTGCGCACGATCTCAGCGGTCATCGTCAAGTCCGGGCGCAAGGCATACGCAAAGATCGAAGCCCGAGCCTCCGAGCAGTTGTCGGCGGCCGGCACCGACGGCGCTCGCCTACGTGAGATCGACCGCCGCTTCCCCCACAGCGCCGCCGCCCTCAAGGCACGCCAGTTGGTACTCGACAAAGCCGTGCAGGCTGGCGACCTCGCCACCGCCGCCGCCATGGTAACCCGAGACGCGCGGGGCCTGACCCCACAGACCATGCGTCGCCTGATGGTGGCCGCCAGCGTCGCCCAAAACCTCCCCCTGGCCGCCGCCCTCGGCCAGCGTCTGCTCGCGGACCACGGCGAAGTTGTCAGCGACTTCCATCCCGACGGGCGCAAGACGATGGCCGAGGTGGTGAGTATCCCGACACTCCCGACGGTCCCCAAGGTGGCACTCGAGCTGCCCGTCAAACAGCTCGGCCAACAGCTGAAATCTGCGCGCGGAAGCCCGCTTGAGGTGCTGGAAACCCAAGTCGTGCCAGGTTACCCAGCCGCCGACAACCGTCCCCTGTACGTGACGCCAGGCCGCGATCGTCTGCTGGCATACGACCTGACCGACCCGGAACGCTCGCCGCTGTTCGCAGTCGACTCCAACCTGACCCAGCATCTCAGCCGGTCCGGGGAACCACTGCAGCTGTGTGGGATCCACCTGATCGTCAATGAGGCGCAGCGGATTCGCGCCCTGCACTTCCGCACCGGCCAACAAGTCTGGCAATTCGATCAAGACGAGAACCAGCTGCTACGAGTCGTAGGCATCCAGAACGGCATCGTACATCTGTTCTCAAGCCTGGCCAACGACGGTGACGGTGGTCAGATCCTGGGACTTGATGTGTTCACCGGCGCGAAATTATTCTCGCACGTCTTCTCCACTACTCGAGAGGCCTTGGTGCCCTTGGCATTCGAGGGCGATCTATGGACCCTCCACAACCCCGAGGCCACTACCCAAATCGAACTGCACCGCATCGACGGCGTGTCCGGGCAGTTGATTCACAAGTTCGCGATACCGACAAAGATCGTCGGCAAGTTGATCTCGGCCAGCGGCATCCGACAACGCATGAGCCTCATGCAACTGCAAGCCACGATGATCGTGGACAAGACCGCGATCTACTTGACCACCAACAACGCCGGTGGAGTGATGCCACCGTACGTCGTCGCCTTCCGACACAAGGGCAAGGTGAAGTGGACCTGGAAGGGCAAATCACAGCGCGGATTCCTCAAGCTTCGCGCACTCCACAAAACCGGCTTCCTGGTCATCGAGACCGTGCCCGGCACTCGGATCAGCAGCCGTCTGGCGCTGTTGAGCCTGGCGGGCGGGGTCGAAAAGCGGGGCATCCGTATGCAGGGCGCCATTCGAATCCTGCACAAACAGCCAGAGCCCTATGCACCTGATCTACTGCTGATGGAAGAGGGCGAGACCAACTCCCTGATCAGCTTCTCGCTCGACGGCGAGCAACCCTCGTTCCGCTATCCCTCCAACCGACGTCGGATTTTCTGGCCCTTCCCAGTCGTAGGGTCGGATTTCCTGGCAGCTCCGGTGATTTCTGCCGACGGTCGACGCCTCGAACTCCTCACCCTCCGACTCAAGGACCGACGCGGCGCTCTACCGGGCGGGCAAAAAGTGAGCCAGCTGGCGAGTCGCATCGGTGGTGGTGGCACGCGCATTCTGGCCCACCATCCGTATACGATCTGCCAGACTCCAGACGGCATCCAGGTTCTGGGCAGCAAGGAGCCACAACCACGATGAAGACCAGCAGGCCTCCCAAATCCCGGTTCCGTCGCAGCAGGCTTGTCATCCCGGCATGCCTGGTATTCATCAGTGTTGCCGAAGCTCAGCAAGGCAATCGGACCAAGCGGCGCATCACCAGCAATCAACAGGCGTTCATTACCCGCAAGCTCGAAAAATCTGTCGATCGAGGGCTGAAGTTCCTGGCCTCGCGTCAAGATCGGGCTGGTTACTGGGCACAAGACATCGGCTTCAAGCTCAACACCGGCTACAACGTCACCAAGCGCAACCGCGGCCACGTCGGAGTCTCAGCGCTGGCCTTGATGAGCTTCCTGGCCGGCGGTCACGTACCCGGACGCGGGGAATACGGCGACAACCTCGACCGCGGCCTCAAGTACCTGCTGCGCTGCGTCAAGGAGAACGGCTACATCCAGGACAATGGCTCTCGGATGTACAGCCACGCCTTCGCGACCCTGCTGTTCGCCGAAATATACGGGATGACACGGCGTCGGGACGTACGCGACGCCCTGCAGCGCGCGATCACGGTAATCGTCGATTCACAGAACGCCGAAGGCGGCTGGCGCTACCAGCTATTCGCCCGAGAATCCGACATGTCGATCACGGTCTGTCAGGTGATGGCACTGCGCTCGGCCCGCAACGTTGGTATCACGGTGCCAATCTCCACAATCACCCGCGCGCAAAACTACGTGATCCAAAGCAGCGTCCAGGGGAGAGGACGCCGCGGTTCCTTCCTGTTCCGCGGCCACGGGATCGTCAATTCAGGCGGAGCATTCCGCTACCAACTGCGGTCCAACAGCCGGGCGACCTTTCCCTTGACTGCCGCTGGCGTCACCACTCTCTACGCCGCAGGCAACTACGACAGCAGCCTCATCGACCCTGCATTGGAGTACCTCCGCAGTCAGATGAACATGTTCAATTCGTACTTCGGGCGGACCGGACACTATTTCTACTACTACGGCCACTACTACGCCGTGCAGGCTTTTTTCGTGGCTGGTGGATCCCACTGGCGGACCTACTTCGTGAAGATGCGCACCGAATTGCTCAGCAACCAGCGCAGCGACGGATCCTGGCCCTCTGACACGGGTCCCGGTGAGGCGTTTTCCACCGCCGTCGCGACCTTGATCCTGCAGATCCCCTACCAGTATCTCCCGATCTTCCAACGCTGATACCTAGCCCGTGACACAGATCACAAGAGAA
>JAYZDB010000230.1:0-4399 GCA_036338025.1 Planctomycetota bacterium | reverse complement strand
GCGCCGCCTTGCACCGGGCGAGAGCGGCACCTTGCACGTGGTCGTGACCCTGCGAAAGGACCGGGTCGTGGGTCCGGACAAGCACAACCACCAGCACGTGGAGCCGGCGGACTGCCCCCTGATCCTCGGAGCTCAGCAACGCAAGCCAGCGCGTGTCGCAGAGTCTTCGAAGCGGTACCAGGGCCAGAAGATCTATGATGACAGCATCGAATTCGAGATACCGGTTACCGTCGCCGGCACGGCCAAGCCTCAGAAGCACTTGCTTCGCGGTCGCGTCGAACTGGACATGACGGCAGCCAGCACCGGTAAATCGCTCGGACGGATCACCGGTGGACTGATCGGCGCCGTGAAGATCGGCAAGCCTCTACCCCGCCCGACGATCTCTACGGTCAACAAGGCCCGCGGAGCGTCCGGTGAATCCGAAGCTGCGGTCGCCGTAGATCCCAAGACTACGGGTGGGTCGGGTGTCGCGGTGAAAGA
This sequence comes from Planctomycetota bacterium, assembly GCA_036338025.1. Taxonomy (GTDB): domain Bacteria; phylum Planctomycetota; class UBA1135; order UBA1135; family UBA2386; genus JAYZDB01. The sequence goes on along the minus strand of JAYZDB010000230.1, from coordinate 3,919 downwards.
CCCCGGCAATACCAGTGGTGCACGCGAGGGACAGGTCTCCGTCCCGATCGAGGAGCTACGCGGTGACGCACCCGACCGCTCAGAACCCGCGCCTGGCGACCCTCCTGCCGAGTCTGCGTTTGGCGACCCTCTCGCCCTCATCGGGGGTGGGCTGGCGCTCTTGCTGGTGCTCGTTCTGCTGGTACGGAAGGGTAGGCGCTAGGGAATTGACCCTGCGGGGGGTGCCCGTAGCTCCTGGACTTGCTATCGTCCGTCGTCTCCCGGAGCTGATTTTCGTCGAACCCCGCAACCCGGCGACCGTTGGCAAAGCCAGGATCCCTACTACATGCAGATTCGGTCCATCGTGCAGGCTGGCCTAGTTCACGGCGTCATCGTCCTTGGCGTTGGGCTCGGGGTGCATCCATTTATCGTGACCGAACGTCCGCAAGTGCAACTCGCCATGCAGTTGGATGGTCCGGCTCCGGAGATTCTCGAGGATCCGGAGATTGTCGAGTGCGTGGCGGAAGAGGCTGTGCCGGAACCGGACTTCGAGGAGGTCGAAATTTCCGAGGCCCCACTGGAGGAACTTCGACCGACCGAGTTCGCCGACCGGGCCCCGCCCGAACGCGAGACCGAACCGCGCTTTGCGGTGCCACCCAGATTGCGCCCGAGTCCCGATCTGTTGGTTGAGATACGGCGTCCTGCCCCGGTCAAACCGGCTCCGGTTCCGCCGCAACCCGCTGTGGTCGAGGTAAGGCCGGTTCCTGCGGACAGCCCGGCTGAGGTGATGGACGATTGCAACAAGAAGCCGCTGTATCCAGACAGCGCTCGTCGTCGTGGGCTGGAAGCTGACGTTGCCTTGATGGTCACGGTCAGCCCGGAGGGCGAGGTGTGCGAGGTCGAGTTGCTCAAATCGGCTGGCTTGACTCGCGCCCACAAGGACATGAACCGCAGCGCTATCGCAGCCGTAGTCCGGTGGCGTTATCGGCCGGCAATACGGAACGGTGTTGCGGTCGAGGCGCGGATCAAGGTGCCGGTGCGGTTCAGGATTCGCCGCTAGCGTCCGGGTTTTGCGGGGAGATCTCCCGCATGATTGCCTCGTCGAAGATCGCGAACATGTTCTTCCACTGGAACCGTTGGCGTACGAATTCTGCCGCCCGTTTCCCCATGTTCCGTGCGGCTGTCGGATCCCGGAGCAGTTTGAGCACGGCGTTCACCGTTGCGTCGGCAGTGGACTCGACGATCAGGGTATCGCGGTCCACCGCACCGAGCCCGCGCGCGGCCTGTGGGGTGGCAACCACCGGCAGAGCGATACTCATTGCTTCGAGAACCTTGTTCTGCACCCCGCGGGCCATGTGTAGCGGTGCCACTGCTACCGCCGCGGAGTCGAGATACGGCGGCACCTCTGGAACTCGGCCGGTGACCTTGATGCCGTCGATTCCGTCGAGTGCCATGATGGAATCGATCGGTCGGCTACCAACGATGAGGAAGCGGGCGTCGCTGAATTCTGCGCGAATCCGTGGCCAGCATTCGCGGATGAACCAGAACACGCCCTGGGTGTTGGGCTCGTAGTCCATCACCCCGGTGAACACGATGGCGTGTGGGTTGCGATTTGTCTCGCCAGCGCTCTGGAAGTGATCGACGTCCACCCCATTCGGGAGAACCAGCGGCGTTACTCCGGGGATCCGCTGCATGAACAGTTCCTTCTCCACCTCTGACACGACCGCAGAGTGCTCGAAGGTGCGAGCTACCTGGCGCTCGAATTCGAGGAGCTTGCGGGCTTCGCGACGATAGATCCAGGACAGCGGCCAGCGTGAATTCTCCCCGTACTGTCGCCACTTGTCGGAGTCCAACTCGGCAAACTGCATCAGCCTTCGGAGTCCTTGGTGGTGCAGGACGTACTGTGCCATCGATGAGGAATACACGTAGACGAGGTCTGGTTTCGCTTCGCGGATCCATCGATCGACGGTGCCCTGTAGCTTCGAATTCCTGAAGAACATCGCGGTTTGCGATTCGCCGGTCAGCAAGGCACGCAAGCTGACGAGCTTGCGGACAGCGCCGGGATGGATGCGAGGCGCACAGACTTCTCGAACCCGGGTCTGCAGGTGTGCGATTGACTCGGCGTCCTGCTTTTCATCTGCCAGACACCCGACCCGGATGTCCGCGCCGGTCTCGATCAGGTGCTCGAGGAAGTGGTGCGTGGTGATCCGGTCACCGCGATCTGGTGGGTATGGTACTCGCTGGCTCAGAAACAGTACCTTCACCGGTTTGCACTCCCCGACACCTGAGCGCGTTTACCGTCCACGAGTTGCTCCGTGGTATGGGTCATCGCCTTGGCGAGCATGCTCCCTGTGTACCGGGATCGGCCCCTCCAAATCCAGGAGTAAGACCGGGGTTCCGTCGCTGACCATAACCTACCGAACCGGGACAGTTCGAGCTTGGCGGTTGGTGCGGGCACTACCGTGTGGCCATCCAGGAGGCCTGGGCGGTGGCGCCCTGCTGCATGTAAGCCGGTGCCAGCCGCTCTAGCAGGAAGACCCGGTAGAGCGCTGCCACGATCTGCTGGAGTTCCAGAAAGCCGCGGATCCGGTCCATGCTGCGCTCGCCGGCGCTCTCGCTGTCTGGGTCATCTGCCGGCAGCCTGGCGTTCAGGATGCTCATGGTCGGGCCATCGAGCACAAAACTCCACAGCAGCTGGCCCTGACCGACGATCAGCTTGGCGCGGCGCAGGCGATGGCCACTGCGCAGCGCCGTCGAGGCCTCGGCACTGCGGCTGGGGGTGCCCTTCTTCAGCGTGTGCTCGGTCTCGTCGTCATCGCGCGGAGCGAACGCCAGGAAGTCATCAAAGGACACTCCGACCGCGCGGTCACCCGGCAAATCGAAGTCGCCGCCCCTGGTCTCGATGCAGAACCACAGCCAGGTCAGGAACTCTTCGCCGAGAAACTCCAGCGGGTCAGACGCAGTCATTCGGTGTTGCCCTCCTCCAGCCCCCTGGTCTCTGCTGGTTGCGCGGGTGCCGTATGTAGCCTCTGCCCGGACTTGCGATCTGTCGACCACTCGATTGGAGTGACGCTGTCGAGCGCGTGTTGGCAGGCGCTGTCCAGGTCGAGGGACATCGCGAGCTGGTACGGGTCGGCGGACCGCAGGGACACCGAGAAGGTCTTGTAGAACAAGCTGCGGAAAGCCTCGGTGATGGCGTTGGATGTGCCAAACAGCATGACCATCCGCCGCTCCGGGAAGTACAGCGCATCGATCAGGCCGATGGTCGGGAGGACCCGCGGCAGGAGCCTGCTGAGCAGGTCTTCCTTGAGCGCCTTGCGCTCCTTGTTGTTGAGCTTCTTGCCGGCGGACTGATCTGCGGCCTGTAGATGGATCCGTAGCCACTTGGTAGGAGCGGACTTCTTGTCGATGCGCATCCGCATCCAGACTGCGGCGTCGCAGTCCATATCCTCGAGCCCGAAAGAGTCCCCCGTGGGGTCACGGCGGGTCACCCAGCCGATGGACGTTTGCTCCGCAGCGGCGTTCTCGATGCTCCGGAACCGGTGCTTGGCGAGAGCTTCCAGGAAGCTGTCGCTCAGAGCCTCCGGTCCGGACCCTTCAGCGAAGAAACAGACGAAACTACCACTGCGACGAAACACTCACCCTCCCTTTGGGTCTGGCAACGACCGGCAGGACGCACCCGCCGGTCGCGATCTCGGTGTGCTACTTGAAGTTGGGTGGGCAAGACTTGCGCAGCGCGTCCTTGCGGAACGCGACATCGATGGCGCCGCGATCGAGTTGGTCGAGCAGTTGCTGCTGTGCATCCTGCGTCGGTGCGACCTGCTTGAGGATGTGGCTGGTCAGGACCCGGTCCTGGTCGGGGGTCGGACCCTTCTTCTTCGCGAGTAGTCGGATCAGGTGGTAGCCATGGGCGGTGCGCACGACATCGGAGACCTGGCCG
>JAYZDB010000229.1:0-13738 GCA_036338025.1 Planctomycetota bacterium | reverse complement strand
CCCCGGTGAACATCCAGGTGGCGGTTCGTTCTTTCTTCAACACAGTCGATACCAGCGGCGGGCATGGCTATTTCGCGATCGGAGAGGGGTCGATTGTCCCGGAGCCTGGTCGACTGAACACCCTGACGATCACGGTGGCACGACCTGCGGAGACGTCTGGCCTGACCGACAAGTAGGTCGATTCCTTGTTACGCAGCGTACACAATGCCGTGATGAGTCCGGCCCGGATCTGGCTGTTGCCGCTGTCCTTTGTTGCTTGCACGCTGGTGGTGTACAGCGCCTGCACCAATGGTCCCGCGGATTCCGATGAATGGCATCAGGTGATCCGAGCCTTGGAACCCGTGCACCAGCGTCTGGGCGAGCCAAAGCCGGGTGATTGGCTGGCGACCCACAAAGAACCTGGCCAGAGCTACGATGAGTATCGGCGTACACGACCGATACGTCCGATTGGCAAGCGCAACAAGATCTACATCCAGCCACTCGGGGAGATGACCGCCAAGCAAGAGGAGATCTTGCGGCGCACCGCGGAGTACATGGAAGTCTATTTTGACACGCCCGTCACGATCCGAAAGCCCATGTTGTTGACCAAGATCCCGGAGTTCGCGGAGCGAGCAGGGCGGGGTTTTGGCAAGCAACTCAGGACAAGCTGGGTGATGCGAGATGTACTGGCTCACAACCTGCCGCCGGATGCTGCGGCGTATCTTGCGCTGACTACCCGCGATCTTTGGACCGGCGGTCCCGACAGCAACTTCGTGTTCGGCCAGGCCAATTTGCGCGCCCGCGTTGCAGTATGGTCGATGGCCCGCAACGGTGACCCGGAAAAAGACTACACGCTGTGTTTGCGACGTTCGGTCAAGACCGCGACCCACGAGACCGGTCACATGTTCTCGATGCGACACTGTATCAAGTGGGAGTGCAACATGTGTGGCGCGATGACTCGGGAGGAGTCTGACCGGCACTCGTTGGCGCTGTGTCCGGAGTGCGTTGCGAAAGTGTCCTGGGCCTGCACAGCAGGGCCTCGCGCACGGCTCAAGGAACTCGCGGCCTTGTGTGGCAAGTTCGGATTCAAGGACGAGCAAGCGTTCTACCTGAAGTCCGTGGATGCACTGGATCCCGACAGATTCCGATAGTGCCTAGGTTGGCGCCCCTGGCGTATCAGGTCGGAGAACGCCGACTCACGCGTGTGCCCCGGACTCGAGGACCATCTCGTGAGCGGTCCCCAGCACTTCATCGGGCAGGATCTGTTCCATGCAGATGTTTCGCGAACACTTGATCCCCTTGCCCTGACAGGGCGAGCACTCGATGTCTTTTTGGATCACTCGCGTGTGCTCACCCCACGGACCAGTGAAGCTCCGCGGACTGGGCCCATACAGGCCGAGCAACGGGGTGCCCGTGGCACATGCGATGTGCAGCGGACCGGTGTCCACCGTGATTACCAGGTCGACGTGGCTGGTCAGGCCGCAGAACTCTCCGAGCGGTAGCCGGGAGAAGTGACGCGGTGGATGATCGCAGGCGGATCGGATCTTCTCGACCCAGTGGCCCTCGATACGGCTGCCGGAACTCAGCAGGACTTCTGCTTCGAGGCTGTTTTGCAGTTTGCCGATCAACTTGACCCAGTGAGTGATGGGCCAGATTCGACGCCTGATGCCACGACGAAACTTGAAACGCAGCGTCTCGTCGCAGCCTGGATGCAGCAGCACCAGTGGCCGGCCGGTGTCGGGGACCAGGGTCCTGGCGCGGGCCTTGTCGTCGGCTGTCACGTTTAGGCGCATCGGCCCCGGCTGGCCCTCTAGTCCGAGCGGTCGAAGTCGGTCGAAGCAGTGTTGGATGGCGTGCTTGCTACGATCGCTGATGTCCTGATCGCCGCCCGGGAACAGGTAGGGAACCTTCAATATTTCTGCCAGGCGGGCGAGGTCCCGGCGTGGGCGTAGGGCCAGGATCATCGAGTAGCGTCCGGCCAACTCGTCTCGGATCACCTTGGCTTTGCGTCCGAGCAGGTCGCGTTCGGTGCCGTCGAACACGTGCACGTCTCGAATGTCTGAATTGCCCTGCAAGAATGCACGGGAGTAGGTATTGGTCAGGAAGTCGATTGCGCAGCCAGGCCAGGCCTGCGTGAATGCATGCAGAGCTGGCGTTGTCATCAGGAGGTCTCCGAGACGTGAGGCGCGGATTGCCAACACCCGGTGGATCTCGCCCGTTGCCAGGGCTTGACGAATCGTGGTTGCGTCGGTGATGACTGGCGCAGTACTCATGTCAAGTTCGGGACTTGCAGTGCGCGATCGATTGCGGCGTGGCCCTCGTGTCCCAGTTCGAGTGAGAACTCATTGACGTAGAGTTCGATGTGCCGTCGACACACCGATGCATCCATTTCCTGCGCGTGTTTAGCGATCCATGCAGCACTGCGGATTGGGTTGTCGAAGGCGTTCTTGATCGATTGGCGCAGGGCATTCCCTATCTTCTCGATCCGGTCGGTGCCGAGCGAGTTGCGTGCAGCGATGACTCCCAACGGCAACGGTAGGTCGGTCTCGGTTTCCCAGAGTTCGCCGGCGTCGACGAGTTCTACGAGGCCGTGCTCGGCGTAGGTGAACCGACTCTCGTGGATCACCAGGCCGGCATCGACGGCACCCTCTGCGACCGCCGGCATGATTTGGTCGAAGCGCATCTCTACCGGTTCGAAATTCTCTGGTCCGAACATCCGCAGCAGCATGAAGGCGGTGGTCAATCGTCCCGGAATGGCGACGCGCTTGCCTGCCAGATCTCCGAGGCTGAGCAGATCGTCACGCCCGGCCGAACGAACCACCAGCGGTCCGCAACCGCGACCCAGTGCTGCGCCCGCGGACAAGAGGGTGTAATGGTCCTTGCACCGCGCGAATGCCGGAATGCTGAGCTTGGTGACGTCGAAGGGTGATGGGACCTCCTGTGAGTGCCGATTCAGCGCTTCGATGTCGAGCAACTGGTAATCAAACTCGATGTTCTCGACCCCTGTCACACCGTGCACGAGGTCGTGGAACATGAAGGTGTCGTTTGGACACGGTGAGAATCCCAGCTTGAGGACTTCTGTCATGGTGCAAGGCCTCTTGCGAGTTGGCGCACTGCGCTTTGCAGAATGGTCGTTGAACCCTCGATGTCCCAGGATCCTTCTGCGCGGTCACCGGCAAAGTTGCTGACACAGCGTAGCTGCACCAGTGGTACATCGGCTTGCCGACATGCAAAGGCGACGGCGGCGCCTTCCATGCTCTCGATCTGGGCGCCACTCTGTGCAGCGATACCCTCGGCCCGGCTCTGGGTTCCTGAGCAGGTGCTGACCGTCGCGCCGTGCACGAGCCGTTCGATACCCAGGAGAGTGGCGACTCGATCGGTGTGTTGGGGACTCATCTCGAACGGGCCGTTGGTGCCGAGCGATAGCTCGTCGAGATCCAGGAAGCCGGTCTGTGTTGCGACGCCTTCATCCGCCAGCCGATCCTCTGTGATCAGACAGAGCTCGCCACCCTTGAGGTCGTGGTCGCGGTACGCGCCGCCGATTCCGAACAACACCACCAGGTCGGGCGTGGATTCTGCCAGTCGCAGAGTCATCGAGTGGGTAGCGGCGGTCTTGCCGACGCCGAGTTCCAGGAACTCTACGGCGAGGTCTTCCCCGGGCAGGGGCCCGGCTTCGATCGGGGCGGCGTAGGCACAGAGGATTTGCACGACCGAATGCTAACCCGTCGGCAGCCGCAACGGCAGCTCGCCTTGATCCATGTGCACGGCGCAGATCCTCTGCACTACGGCGGGTTTCGGAGCTTCGACCTCGCCCTGCTCGAAGGCCAGGACCTGTAGGGAGGTACCGAATTCGGCCAGCAGCTCATCCGGCCGGAGTAGGAACGCCGGGTTGTCCGGCTTGCCGAAACGCTCGTTGCCGACTGCGAAGGTCTCGTATAGCAGCATCCCACCCTTCGCGACGGCGGTCCGCAGGTACGGGAACAGCGGCCGCCACAGGTAGTTGGTCACCACGATCAGGTCAAATCGGGAATCTTCCAGCGGCCATCCGCTACCGTCCTCGAGGTCCACCTCGACCAGCTGCACCGAGCCTGGGTCAGGCGAAAAGTCCGCGAGCTGCGACAGGTCTCGGTCGACGGCCGTCACTTGATGACCGGCAGCGGTGAGCAGTCGGGTATGGCGGCCCGTCCCGCAGGCCAGATCGAGCACGCTGCTGGCTGGCGGCAGGCGTCGGATGAAGCGGCTGATCCACGCTGATGGTGGATTGGGTGGGTGGTTCATGGGCACCCTTCCAGTCCTACAGGGTCAGAGCAGGTAGAGCGCCAAGACCAGCAGCATGCAGATCGCCGCCATCGCAAACCCGATGGCCATGGTGATCTTGTTGCCCATCTCGTTGTCGAAGAAGGCCTCGTGCAGGTCAACGAACAGCTTGATCATGTTTCGATATCTCGTGGTAGTGGAGCGCTGAAGAACGACTCTAGACAGTTCGTCCTTTCATCCAATCACGTTTTTCCAAACCAGGCGAGAAGCCCACACCGGCTGATTCGCAGGTGTGCCGGATCAAGACCTGCTTGCTGGCAGAGGGGGGCGTTGCAGGGGGGACAACTCGGGATTGCCCCATTACCCTGCTGGTGGGGAACTACTGCACTGTCACCCGGAGTGTCTGGGAGATCTGGAGACACTCGCCGTTGGGTGGCAGGATGCACACCGGCTGCACACAGACCGTGATTCCCTTGAGCGACGGGGCGTTCGGTATCGGCAAGGTGAGCGGCCAGTGATTGAAGTGTAAGAAGCCAAAGTTCAAGTCGAGGAACGTCGTGCAGCCCGAGCATTTGGTCCCGAGGTTGGGAACCGGCATAGCCTTGGTTGCGCACAGCCCCATGAACGTCAAGACCATGCCCTTCTGGCAGAAGTTCCCGGAGATCTTGAAGACCTGATTTCCTACCTTCGGCTCGGAAGTGCAGAACGGAGTCCCAGCATTCTTGCAGCCCCCTCCGAGGGTCTTGCACTGCGCGGGGACTGCAGCGGACAACACGAGTAGTGCGGCTACACAGGCCGCACGCAGTTTGTTAGATAAGTTCATCCGAATTTTCCTTGGGTTTCGGTTAAGAGAATGCGAGCGCAAGCGAACCGTCGATGTGTTCGCGGAATAGCACTCTTCAGGCAACACACCCTTTGCGTCAGCGCCGCCGAAACCGGAGTGACTTTCTTCGGTTTCAGTGGACCAGGCGTGGAACCGCCAAGATCTGTGCAAGAAAAAGCCGGCTTCGGGGGGCTTGTTTCAGGCGCGGCTCCCTCTATTCGCCGCGTTGCTGAGTTTCCTCGGGGGTCTTCTTCCCGGGCTTTTCGTTGGCCGGCGGGGGAGAGTCGATGGCGTGATTCGAGAACGTCAGGGTTTGGGTTCCGAATGGCTTCTTGTCGACCAGCAGGGTCTCCTCAGCTTTCTCTACCACATGGTGCTTTCCGAGCGTTTTGTAGGAGAGCCTGGTTTCCCCGGTGACGGTGCCGGACTCAGACTTCATTTGGAACTTCCAACCGGTAATGAGGACTAGCTCGCCGACGCTCCGGTGCTGCATGTTGATCCTGAGCTGCCCGGGCTTGGACTTGGCGTTGGTTGCAGGGAGTGCGAGGGTCAACCACGCCAATCGTCCTACGGCGTCGAAGGTCAGCGAGGTGTAACCGGACCTTGTCTTGCCGTTGATCTTGACTGTAACGACGCCGTCCTTGTCCTTGGATGCGGTGAGGTGCGCGGTGCCGAAGGTATCGAGGAGTCCTCTCTTACTCAGCCAGCGGTCAAACGCCCGAGCATCCCAGCCCCGCTCTGCCAACATCGTGCCGAGCTTGGGGTCCTTCCACTGCAACTTGCCCTGCTTGCCGTCGTGTGAATACGACCCGTCGGTTGCGATAGACCCCTGGGTGCTCTTGCTCGTCGCCTTGATCTTCATGTGCAGTTGCTTCACCCCGGCGCGGCCGAGGTGGTACTCCAGGGCGTGCCACCTTGCAAAAGCCCTTCTGCTGAGCGCATCGAGCTTGACGCTCTTTGAAGCCGCGGGTTTGGAGGCGACCGCATGCGTGTGTGGGGTCTGGGCGCGGTTGGTAGTAGTGGCCATGACCATCAACGCGACGCTAGCTGCGATCTTGGAGCAACTCATGGGCACACTCTAGCGTTCACGCAGCGCCTGCGCATGAGTCTTGTTGAGGCGCCGGTCACCTCACGAAGCCGGCTCGGAATCCGTCCAGGCGCACAGGGACTCGATGTGCGCCGCCGACCCATCTCGCAACCAACCATCCAATTGGGCCGGGTCCTTCAGTTGCTGACCGCGCATTCGCGGTACCACGAAGAAACTGGATGAGAGGCCGGGAACTGCCGACATGTCGCCCCATAGTTTTTCGAACTGAGTTACCGGGAAGATATCCTCCTGACCCTGGCCCCAGCGTTTCTTCACTTCCTTGATCGTCACATAGGTCGGCATCTTGTTGCTGAGCTGGCGAACGGCGTTGTCGACTTTGGTGGTGTCTGGGAGATCCGCGCGGGTCAGACCCATCGAGTCGAGCAGTGAATCGATGTGGATCCAGGTTGTCAGGGAGTTGTAGTACGAGAGCTTGAATTCGTCCTCCTCGCGCGGCATCGCCAGACCCTCGAGCAGGCGAGGTTGTCCGTCGACCAGGGCGAGACCGCCGCCTCGGTCGTCAATTCGTCGGGGAATCACCTCGAAGCTCAGGGTGGATCCTTGACGGATGTGGCTGCCGAGCAAGCCGGGGTCGAGGTTGGCTCCCAAGGTGTCGATGTTGTGCAACAACAAGTGCTGTAGTTGTGGTTGATCTGCCAGGATCCGTTCGAGGGTACCGTTGCGCAGGAGACCTGGGACCTCAAACCAGTGTCCGACCGGATGCAGACATTGGTGAGGCAGGTTGTCGGTGTAGTCACTGCTTTCGCCAGCTTCGCGGGCCCAATCGATCAGCGCCGAGTGCAAGCTCTCGAGCACCTTCTGGGCCTGTTCGTCGAGCAGTTGCTGCGAGAGTTCTTCCCACGCAAACTTCAGGTCGCGCTCCATCGGGATCAGACGCTGCCCGACAGCGCGACCAGCTGACAGTTGCACAGGACCCTCGTACTTGTAGTTGTCACGTAGTTGCAGGTGCTTGATGATTGGGTCGTGGGTCAGATAACTGGTCGTGAACACGTGCGGTGGCAGGGCGCCGTGTTCGGCACCTGTGCGTCGGCTCTTGGCAAGGTGAACCTCGATAAAGGTCCGATGTGAGCCGGCGAGTCGGCAGAACGGGTTGATTGCCTTGACGACGCCAGCACCCTGGGTCCAGCGACTGCCGGTTCCAGCAGCGAGTGTTACTACTGCGACTTCGCCGGCTGCCAAGGCAGCGGACCCCGCTTGTCTGTCTTCGTCGGACAGGTTGTCGAGGGTATCGACCACGTCTTCGGGTCGCGTGTCCTGGATATCGGTATTTGCGGGCAGGCGATTTTGCGCGAGTCCGATACGACCACTGAGAAGATCCGAACGGATCTGTTCGTGCAGACGTGGGTCGAAACCGTTATCGGTCAGGAGGTCTGCCAGTGATTCCCCTTCTGCTACCTTGGGGTGGAGGCGTGGGAACAACTGGTTGAAGAGGGAGCCGACTACCCACTTGAGTTCGGGACGATTGCGACACGCACTTCCAAATCGATTGAGTTCAGCTCGGCGCAGCGCGGGTAACTCGCGGCGGTCTCGCTGTAACAGATCCGGCACGATCAGGGTGTAGTAATGGGCCGGCAACAGGGCGTCGTCACCGGTTAGCATGGTGCACAAGGTGCCATGTTCATTGATCTCGAAGTCGTAGACCAGAGGGTCCATTGCGAACGGCAGACCGTTTTGTAGGTCGCGCTTCGCTGCGGTCATGATCTCCAACAAGTCGTTTCTGGCACAGTCGCGGACCTCAGGATCGAACAGGAATCCCATTCCTCCGCCAGACATTCCGCCGAGCATGCAGAAGCCGTGATAGTCCGAGCCGTGGCGCTTTCGTATCCCGTCGATGATGCTCTCTGTGAACAGGTTGGATGCCCACGGAATGATGCCTTGAATCGGTCCCTCAAAGTTCCGGCTGGTGGCAGCGGCGATCTTCTTGGTGTCGCCGTCGCGCAATCCTTGCATGATCTCTTCGAGTACTTGCAGCGCATCTTGGCGACAGTCCCACTCCTGCTGACCGCGTAGCAGGTATTTTTCGGTCACCATCTCGAGCACCGGGCCGACGTTTTGGGCCATGCCGCCGTGTACCAAGACCATGCTGTCTTGCAGGCGCCGACGGGTCGCCTGGCTGGCGTCATCCTCGCCCAAGATTCGATGTCCGGGCAACAACTTGCCACGGCTGATGCCGAACTCAGGATCCCCTTCCTCGCTGAGTTGGCCGGTAATCAACTTCATCCCCGGCCAGATTCCCCCCGAGTCTTGCCAGCCGCCACCTGATCCGCCCAGCCATTCACCGAGGATGGCGCGGGCAGCCACCGTCCGCCGTTCTGTTTCGGTGAGGCCCCCAGCGAGGTTCTCGGTCTGGCCGGTAGCGCGCATGCAGACGGCGATCAGGGACCCGAGAAGATTCGTCGAAACAGCGAGGCGTGAGCCTTTTGGGATATCACGCACGTGGCTGACAACCTCGATCCCCCGACCGGGACCGGTGAGTCGGGCGAGGAGTTCGGAGAGGCTCTCTCCTGATCCCTCCATTCCCGGAGGCACGACACCGGCAGAGATTACCGCTGCCTTCAACAAGCCGAGGTAGTCCTTGGCGTAGTCGAACACCTCTTCGAGTTCGGTGATGTCCGCGGTTGTTCCGAGGTCTACACTGATCAGGCGCAGTACCGGTTCGTCGATGACACGGAACCAGGCTTCGATTGGAGGTTCTGGCTGTGGATCCCGGCCGTGTACCGCGAGGTCTACAGAGACATTGAGGACGCGGGCGGCCTCCGGGTAGTCCATCCCCAGGAAGAAAATGTCGCTCCACGCACTGTGGCTTAGGTCCATGCGGACCGAGGTTTGTTCCCTCAAGAGAGGGTACGGACCGTCACCGTTGCGCTGCAGCAACTCATGCCGGATGCGCAACGGGTGATCAGTCGGATGACCGATCCGGAACATCCACTGATTTCCCTTCGCGGATCGAACGCTCCTACGGACCTGGTTTGCGAGGGTCTGGAATGCGAGTTGGTGGTAACTCTGCGCCAAAGCGCTACAGATCGTGTCGCTCGGACCACTTCTGGCCTGCTCGGCCAAGAACAGGTCGATCGCTTCTTCAAATCGTCGATCCAGCAACTGGGTGTAGCCCGAGAACGACACCTTGCCGAGGGCCGGAAGGTCCGGGCAGCGAGGCAGGTAGAATCGGTGGATTGAATAGTTGAAGAACAGGGCACGGACCCGATGGTAGAGGTTCGGGCTGTCCTTTCGGAAACGGTCGAGAGTTGCGCATTCAGCCAGCAACTGATCTCGGGACAGTCCGTTACATAAGGTGTCGAGAGGGGTGTTGCGGACCTGGTGGTCGTCAGACTCGATGACTTCAATCAATCGGCTGGACATGGTCGCTGGTGACTCAGTCAGCCTCGGAGGAGTAGGTAGGCGGTTCCTGGCGAGAGGCGAGCAACTCGAGCAGTTGAGCGAGCACTTCCTCGCGGTCGACGCCGTTCATAGCGAGCGCCAACTGGGCGTTGAGGAGTCCATACTTCACCCCGATGTTGTAGCGATGCCCTTCTACTTCGAATGCCAGGTAGCGCTGCCGCTCCGACAGGCGGTTCAGGGCCGATGACAGGCTGACCGGTTGATCGTCACTTGCCTCCACGTCTTCGGCGAGGAGGTCCATCACCGCCGGTGTCAGGGCATGGATGCCGTAGAAGCACAGGTAATGTCCGGCGCGTAGTCCGGGGACCATCAACTTCTGCTCGGCTTGCGTTGGTGTCGGTTTCTCCATGACCTGTTGGACAGCGTAAAGAGACTTGCTGCGTCCCTCACGGAGACCTCCGATGACGCCGTAGTACGGCAACATGCTCTCACGGGTTGGTTGCACAGCGGATACTGCAGCGTCCTCTTTCTCGGCGACCGCCACTAGCTGTTGGGCACAAGTCTGTAATCCATGACTGACGTAGAGGTGGTCGCTGACGAGATGCAGGAATGGGTCAGCACCTACGAACTCGCGCGCGCAGTACAGCGCATGGCCGTAGCCGCGTGGACGGACCTGATCGGTGTAGGTAATCCGAAGACCGGATGCTTGCAAGGTCTGCGCATACGTCTCGCTGTCTCCTTCATGCACGACGATACAGACTTCTTCGATGCCAGCGCTGGCGGCTTCGTCGAGGATGATCGCCAAGGCTCGCTTTTCGACACCATCGCGGTCTACCAAAGACTGGAGAGGAAGAGACCGCTGATCTGGACCGGCAGCGGTGATGACAGCTTTCTGTATCTTCATGACGAGGGGGTTTGGATCATAGCTTCTTGCCACAATGAGGACAGCTTGTCTTGGAGGTGCGTTGGTCGTTTACCTCTTCGAGAAACGCTGCGCCGAGGATGCTGGTCGGGAGTGCGAACATGCCGATGCCTAGGATCGCCACCAAGCCGGCGAAGACCTGGCCAAGTGGCGTGATCGGACTGGCGTCGCCGTAGCCGACCGTGGTCAGGGTGACGATGCTCCACCACATCGCGGCTGGAATGCTCCCGAATTGGTCGCCGTTCGCTTCGCGCTCAGCGAGATACATCAGACACGAGGTGAAGACCAGGAGGATGAGGATGATGATCAGGGTCACCATCAGTTCCATTCGCTTCCTGATGAGGACGCGCTGAAATACCTGCATTGCCCGTATGTAGCGCGACAACTTCAGGAGTCGAAGGATGCGTACAAAGCGCGCGTCGAGTCCGAGTAAAGAGGGTAGCACCGCTGCGAGATCGACCAGCGCCATTGGGGTAAACGCAAATCGAATACGGCCGGTGATCGCGTTGTTGTAGCCGTCAGCCTCGATGCAGGCCCATAGCCGAAGGCAATACTCGAGGCTAAAGATCACCAGCGAGACCAACTCCAGGTTCTGGAACATGGTGGCGTGTCGCCTGTCGAACTCCGGCACGGATTGCAAGATCAGTGCGCCGACGTTGATGAGGATCAGCGAGAGAATACCCAGGTCGACGAGGCGGCTGGAGCGGTCACCCGGGTTGGCAGTCTCGATGATCTCGTACACCCGCTTCCGCACAGTCATGGCTGACATGGTAATGTGGTTGGTCGCGCGAACTCGATGCGATCGGAGGTTTCTTCCGATGCTGCTCTCGTTTCGAGACGCGAGTCGGAGTGCCTATCCTGTGCCTGGCAGCCCGGGGCCACCTTGGTTCGGGGTCCTGGAGGTTTGTTGGCGCCACTGATTCTGTTGATCTTGGATGCCGGCTACACAGGTATTCGTGGCAAGATGAGTGCCATGAAGCTCGCGCACACGATGATCCGGGTCAAGAACCTGGAAGAGACCCTGGAGTTCTATACGGGTTTTCTCGGTCTCAAGGAAACCCGCCGAAAGACGATCGGAGACGAGGCGACCCTGGTGTTCCTGGCTGATGCAGAAGGGAGCTACTACATCGAGTTGACTTACAACCACGGTGTTGATGACTACGAACTCGGCAATCAGTTCGGGCATCTGGCGTTTCATGTCGAAGATCTCGAAGAGGTCATTGCCCAAGTCGAAGCGGCTGGGTGGTGGTATCGACGGAGCAAGCCGGCGGTGGGCTCGAACTACATCTTCGTCAAGGATCCCAATGGCTATGACATTGAGATCCTGGAGGCTAGCTAGCCAGAATCACGCCGAGTGCTGCATGTCGAGATAGAGGCCTAGCACTTCGTTGACCATGGACTCGATTGGCGAGAGTCCCGAGACGATCAGGTCTGCGTGGTGTCGCGATGGCTCGACGAAGATCTCATGCATCGGTTGCGCTGTTTTCTCGAATTGTCTTCTGGCTGCCGACTCGATGCGTCCGCGGTCCTCGATGTCCCGACGGATTCGTCGCTCCATTCGTGTCTCGACGGGTGCATCCACGAATACCTTCAGGTCGAGAGCGTTCCGAGTCGGAGCGTGTTGAAAGATCAGGATTCCCTCGACGATCGCAACGGATACTGGTGCGATGCTCTGAGTATTTGGTTTCCGGCAGTGTGTTCGGAAACTGTAGCACGGCATCTCGACTCCCTGCCCGATTCGCAACTCCTCAAGGTGGTGGGTTAGCAGGTCGAGTTCGAGAGCATCGGGGTGGTCGTAGTTGATCGACGCGCGGTCGACCATCTCGAGGTCGGACTGGTCATGGTAGTACGAGTCCTGCGCAATCAACACGACGTCCTGATCGACGCCAATTGCACGGGCCAGTGACTCGGCGAGTGTTGTCTTTCCACTGCCGGTGCCGCCTGCGATTCCGATTGACAAGAAGTTCATAATTTTGGCTTCAGCAAGTGACTGCTCGTTGTGCCGATCCACAACACCATCAAGGAGGTTCCCTGCCACACGACCCGCAGCGCTGATTCCCGTAGATGCCATTCGAGCTTGTGCGGTGTGATGAGGTAGATCAGGATCTGACCGGAGACAAGGCACAGGACCGTGCACGTAATGAGGCGTCTGTCCCGCCCAAAGGCCATCCCCGGAAATAGCAGGAGGAGCCCGAGGAATGCCAGATGAAGAAAGCTGCAGTGCACTCCGCTGGGAGTTTCTGCCCACCATGGACCGGTCAAGATCTCCCGCCAGAAGTACTCGAATAAGGTGCCCAAGCGCTCGGCATTGAATTTGACCTCGTCAGTGACCAGATCACTTGTGAATCCGTATCGCGTGTTGCTGATCCAGGTCAACGCGATGATCCCCAACGGGAGGAGTAGCGATGCCGTTTGACGCTTGGTCAGCTTCAGCTTTACCGATGCACAACCAACAGCGACACAGAGCAGATACAGGATGCCCTCGTTTTTCGACCACACCATTACCGCCGCGCCGATCAGCGCAAGACACCACCAGCGATGATCCCCATCCTGCCGAAATCGGCGCAGGGCGTCGACCGTAAGCAGCAGACCGGTGGCTACCATGCCGTCAGCCAATGACCATTTCAGGGCCTTGGTGGTTTCGGCCATGCCGAGCATCGTCAAGAGCAACATGGCGCCAATCAGGGGTGCTGGTTTTGTGAGGGACCGGAGAGCGCCGGCCAGGATCAACAGCAGCGCGATGGTGAAACCCGTGATAAGAAATCGATTTTGCCAATGTAGGATTTCTCCCGCACCAGCGTAGGCCCAGACGTGTAGCAGCGGGTTGAGCAGCGGGTAATCCAGGTGGTAGTCCCACTTCGTACCAGGCCCCGGTGTACGCTTCTTGAAGTCCTCGTCCAGTGTCGGCCACACTTCGATCAACCATTCATCCCAGGCAGCCCAGAAGTCCTCAGACCGGTCCGCCTCTTTGGCGAGAGCCTCGAAGTCTGGCCCGAACCCATCGGCGGCGTAGATCATCTTGGCCTTCATCGTCCAGTGTCGGATCTCGTCACCCTTCGTGACTGCGCTCGCGCTTGCGGAACTCATCGCAAGAGCGCCGAAGGCGAGGACGCTGGCGACTACGATTACGAACCCGACTCGCTGGTAGGGTGGAGAATGATCCAGGCCCTCAGTGGTTTCGGGTGGGGACTCCGCGCTTGTGTAGGCAGAGTCTTTCCGGCGTCGAAGCCTCCAGTGTAGCCATGCGCAAAGCAGGATGACCGGTATAGCTGTCGATTGAACCAGCGGCAGGCCGAGTGTCATCCAGATG
>JAYZDB010000228.1:0-12172 GCA_036338025.1 Planctomycetota bacterium | reverse complement strand
GGTGTATCGGTTTTATTAGCAGCCGGTGTATCGGTTTTGTTAGCAGCTGGCTTGTTGTCGGACGGGGTAGACTCCGGGGCTTCGCTCACGCAGGCGGTGAGGCCGAGGCCCAGCAGGCACACAAGAGTGGTTTTTAGGATCGTCATGATGGGCGACATGTTGGGTCTTGTGGGGCTCTGAGGCAATGGCCACGAGGTCTTTGGCAGGCGTTCCCGGGCATATTGTTGCAAAATCAACTGTCCCGCAGCGCCTCGTCCAGACCCCGGGTGGGCTGCCAATCCGCCGCGAGGGAAACGTCCCTGGGACGCCGCGGATCCTCGCAAACCCCTTGCTGGAAGGCATGAACGGGGAGGCCGGTGGCATCGCAGAAGCGCTGAGCCAGCTGCCATCGTGAGACCCGCTCTGGGCCAGCGACATGCCGGATACCGCGGAGATCAGGATCAAAAAGCAGGTCCACGAGGCCGCGTGCAGCATCCGCAGCGTGCAGAGGTGTCCGAAACTCATTGTCGAACAAGGTGACCGGCTCCCCCGCATCGATCCACCGACGCAGCAGGTCGGTGGCGCCACCTTGCCCGTCGACACTGCGACCAAACAACAGGGGCAGGCGGACAACCAACCAGTTTCCACCGGTCAGTCGCTCCCCCTCGGCCTTGCTCATCCCGTACGCACTCAGCGGTCGCGGCTCATCGCTGGGTGCATAGGGCGCCGCATCGCCGCCGAACACCAGGTCCGTGGATGCCTGCAGGAAGCGACAATCAGCGGCCTGCGCCATCAGCTGTGGCGCTTTGCCATTGCACTGCAAGGCCAGGGCCGGCTGGGCCTGGCACGCCGCCATCTTCGACATCGCCGCGAGATTGACCAGGAAGCGCGGCTTGACGGTATCGAGGACCCGGGCAATGGACTCGCCGTCGCTGAGATCCAGATCGACGTCACAGGCCGTTCGCCCGGCGGTCCGCACGGCCACACCCCGATCGCCCAACTCCTCCACCACGTAGCGGCCGAGGAAGCCCGAGGCACCGGTCAACAAAACGAAGTCGTTCAACGGATCGCTCTCGAATTGAATCGAATAGGCTTTCCAACCTATCCAGCATCGGGCTTTCCAGCCACCGTCGACTGATCGATGTCCCGTGAGTTCTTGATCATCGCCAACCCGATCTCCGGGGGTGGCCGCAGCCAAACCAAGGCACCCCAGCTTCGGGATGCCCTGGTGGCGCGAGGCTGCGGTGCCGAATTGTACTTCACGGAACGCGGCGGGGACGCCAAACGACGTGCCGCCGAGGTCGGGCTCGGCCAGTACGAAGGGGTCATCTCGGTCGGGGGTGACGGCACCCTCAACGAAGTTCTCAATGGCCTGCCCGATCCCTCGATCCCGCTCGGCATTCTCGCGATGGGCACTGCCAACGCGCTGGCTCTGGAGCTGCGGCTGCCGCGCGACCCGACCGCCTTGGCCGACATCCTGGCTACCGGGCACACCCGACCGGTAGCCATCGGACTGGTCGAGGATCGTCGGTTCCTGCTGTGCGTCAGCTCAGGCCTCGACGCCAACATCGTGCAGCGGATCGAGGAGGTGCGCTCCGGCACCCTCGGAAAGCGGCGGTGGATCGGTCCCATCCTCCATACGCTGCGGCGCTGGCCCTTGCAGTCCCGCCAGATCCGCACCGACGAGGGCATCGTGCACCAGGATGTGACGACGGTGGTCATCTCGCGGACCAGCAGCTACGGCGGCATCCTGACCTTGCCCGGTGGCATCGACGTCGGCGACGGTCTCCTGCACGCGCTGGTATTCAAGCAGCGCGGCCGGTGGCGATACTTCTGCGCAGTCATCCGTGCCTTGTTCGGACGCTTGCGCGTCGGCGCCGACGTGATCCACCTACCGACCCGTGGCCTGCGAGTCGAGGCGGCATCCGACGCCGTCTGGCAGGTCGACGGCGACCTGGGCGGCAAGGGTGACATACGGATCTCGCTCCACACCACCCCGGCGCGACTCTTCGCCCCGCCGCCGACCTCCTGACGGGGAATTTGGGCCCGAGCTGCTATGATCCGCACATGACCTCTGAAACCCCTCGGACCACAGCGGTCGCCATCGACTCCGTGACCATTGGCGGCGACGCCCCCCTCGCCCTGATCGCCGGCCCCTGCGTCATCGAAGACCGCGACCATTGCCTGCGACACGCCACCCGACTCCAGGAGATCTGCGGACGGGCCGAGGTGCCGCTGATCTTCAAGAGTTCGTACGACAAGGCCAACCGGACCTCGATCGCCGCCTTCCGCGGGCCAGGACTCGAGGAAGGCCTGCAGATCCTCGCCGAGGTCAAACAACAACTCGGCCTGCCGATCCTCACCGACGTGCATTCCGAACAACAGGCGCGAGCCGCCGGTGAGGTCGCCGACGTCCTGCAGATCCCGGCCTTCCTGTGCCGGCAGACCGACCTGCTGCTCGCAGCGGCCAGCACCGGCAAGGCCGTCAACGTCAAGAAGGGCCAGTTCCTGGCCCCCGAGGACATGGCGAACATCGTCACCAAGCTGCGCGAAGGCGGCGGCACCGAGCGCATCCTGCTGACCGACCGGGGCACCAGTTTCGGGTACCGAACCCTGGTCGTCGACTTCGCCGGCTTTCCGACCATGCGCAGCCTCGGCACCCCGTTGATCTTCGACGCCACCCACGCGGTGCAGCGACCCGGTGGCGACGGCACGGCGACCGGCGGCGACCGGACGCGGGTCCCCTACCTGGCCAGGGCGGCGGTGGCCTGTGGTGTCGACGGTCTGTTCATGGAGGTCCACGAGGATCCGGACCACGCACCGTCCGACGGCCCCAACATGCTGCAAATCGACACCCTGGAACCCCTGCTCGGAGAACTCCGGCGGGTCGAGTCCGCACTCAAGACCTAGCCGACAGGTCCGGCCAGCCGGACACCGATGGAACGACTGCTGGGCATGATCCAAACCCCGGCAACAGATCCACCAGGCTCGCCGCACGCCCCCTGGTCAGCGTCGCGGATCACTTCTTCTTCTTCTGGTAGGCGGCGATAGCGTCGAGGAGTTTCTTGCCCCGGACGTGCCCGGGGTCGGTGGCCGGCCGCGCGCCGATCAGTTCGTGGGCCAGCTTTTCACCCTCGTCGAGCTTGCCCCGGGCCAGGACCGCCTTGGCCAGGTCGTAGATCGAGGTGAGGGTATCTATGTGGTCATCGCCAAGCTTGCGGCGTCTGCCTTTCAGCGCCTCGCGCAGGAGCGGCTCGGCCTCGCTGAACTTGCGCTGCATCCAAAACAGACTGCCCAGGTTGTTGATCGCCCGCAGGGTCAACAGATGCTCGTCGCCGAGCTTGCGTCGCAAGGCTTCCAGCGCTCCACGCAACAGCGGCTCGGCCTCCTCGAGTTTGCCCACGCGGGTCAACAGGTAGCCCACATCGCCCATCGCGTCCAGGGTGGACTGATGCTCAGCGCCGCGCGTGCGCCGCCGCCAATCCAACTGCTCGCGAAAGAACCCTGTGGCCTCGATGTGCTTGCCGCGCGCCATGAGCACCGAGCCGAGGGCGGCGATCACACGCAAGGTGGACGCATGCTCGTCGCCAAGCTTGCGGCGCGACACTTCCAGCGTCTCGCGGAACAGCAGCTCGGCCTCCTCGAGTTTGCCCTGGTAAAACCGTAGTCTTCCCAGGCTGGTCAAGGACTTCAAAGTAGCGGGATGCTCGTCGCCCAGCACCCGCCGTCGTCCGCCCAACTGCTCGCCGAGGAACGCTGCGGATTCGGTAAACTTGCCCTGCCGCTGGAGCAGGTTGCCCAGGTTGCCCATCGCAGTCAGGGTGGACGGATGCTGGTCGCCGAGTTGGCGGCGGAACCCTGCCAGCGCCTCGCGCAACAGCGGCTCGGCATCTTTGAGCTTGCCCCGGTTGGACAGCAGGCCACCCAGGTTACCGATCGAGATCAGGGTGTTTTTGTGGTCGTCGCCGAGCTTGCGGCGTTTTCCCTCCACCGCCTCGCGAACCAGCAACTCGGCATCGTCCAGCTTGCCTTGCATGCCGAGCAGGGAACCCAGGGTGCCAATCGAGGTCAGGGTATCCGGGTGATCATCACCGCGCGTGCGCCGGCACCCTTCCAACCGCTCGCGAAAGAACACTTCAGCCTCGGTGAGCTTGCCCTGGGCCAGGAGCAGGCTACCCACGTTGCCGATCGAGATCAGGGTATCCCGGTGCTGCTCGCCGAGCACGCGGCGGCGAACCCGCAACGCATCGCGCAACAGCGGGTCTGCCTCGGCGTGCTTGCCAAGGTCCAGGAGCAAGCGGCCCAGGTTGTTGATCGAGGACAGGGTGTCGGGGTGCTCATCGTCGAGTTCACGCCTGCGGATCTTGAGCGCTTGTTTCTGTGGCTTGAGGGCACGCTCCAGGAGTCCCAGTTCTTGCAGTGTGGTCGCTACGACCTGCAGCATCTGCGCCTGCACAAGTGGCCGGTTCCCGAGAGCATCGAGCTCCTCCAGGGCGCCCTCGAACACCTCCTTTTCCAACACACCCAGCGCCAGGCCGGTGAAGTCGGCGCCAGCCAGCAACTTCTCGAGCGCCTCCCGCTGTCCCGTAGCCCCAGCACGCTCCAGCACCATCGCGCGGATCGTCAGGCCCATCGCTGCCGCGTCGACACCAGCGAGCTGACCAGCCTGGAAATTCGAGACCTGCTGCAACTCCTCGGCGCGCTGTTCGGCCTGGACCTTTTGCCTGGCAGCGTCTTCTTTCGCCGCCAGCGCAGCCGCGCGCTCGGTCTTGGCGGTTGCCAGCGCCACGGCGGTGGCCTGCTTTTCTTCTTCGACTTGCACCAGGGCGACCTTGGCCTTCGTCTCCGCAGTCTGCGCCTTGTCCCGCTGCTCTTCGGTCGCGACCTTGGCCCGCACGGCAGCCTGCGTAGCATCCCGGGCCGTCTGGGTCGCCTCCTCGGCCCGTAACCACAGCAGCGAGATCGCTACCAGCGCGGCTGCCGCGATCGCAGCCGTTGCGCTCTTGGCCGGGTTGCGGCGCAGCCATTTCACCGCCCGCTGTACCGCCGTCGGTGGCTTCGCCAGAATCGGTTCATCGTTCAGATGCCGGCGCAGGTCCGCCGCCAACTCCGCCATGCTGGCGTAGCGATCCCCCGGCTTCTTCTCCATCGCCTTGCCGCAGATCACCGCCAGCTCGGTCGGTACCCGCGAGCGGATCTTCCGCGGGTCCGGTGGATCGTGCATCACGATCTGCTCGGCGATCTGATGGGTCGTGTCACCCTGGAACGGACGTGCCAGGGTCAACAACTCGTACACCATCACACCGAGCGAGAAGATGTCCGAGCGGTAGTCGATGCCCATCCGCCGGGCCATCACCTGCTCGGGACTCATGTAGAAATAGGTGCCGGCAAAATCGCCGGTCATCGACAGGCTGAGTTCGTCGACCACCCGCGCCAGGCCGAAGTCTCCAACCTTCGGTGCATCATTCTCGCCAACCAGCACGTTGAGCGGCTTGAGGTCGCGGTGGATCACCCCGGCTTCGTGGGCTACGGCAACCGCGTCAGCGATCTCAGCGACGAAGCCGGCGACCTGCGGGTAGTAGCTGTCGGGAAGTTCGTCCAGCTTGCGCATGTCTTCGAGAAAGTGCGCCAGGGTGCAACCGCCCTCGACCAGTTCCATGGCGATCCATCGCAGGCCTTCGTCCTCGCCGCTGGCATGAATCGCGACGATGCCGGGATGGCTGAGGCGGCCGCCGGCGCGAGCCTCGCGCTCGAAGAACTCGATCGCCCGATCACCGCCACGGCCCGGCAGAAGGAGCTTGAGGGCGACGCGACGTGACAGCGAACTCTGTTCTGCCTCCCAGACTTCGCCCATGCCGCCACGGCCGAGTTGCTTGACTAACTGAAACTCGCCGATGCGTTTGCCGGGACTGAGCGGACCGGTAGAAACCTCGCCGGACTCCAGGTCCGCCTCGCGGTGGAAGAAGCTGCGCTCGAGCGTCAAGGTCGCCGGTTGCTGCCAGTCTGCGTGCAATACGCGCAGTTCCTCTTGATGCTCGGGGTGCTCCCTGATCCAGACATCGAAGTCGATCTCCTCACCGGCCTCGCGACGCGCGGCAAACCACGCAAAACTGGAAGCGGCGGAGTCGTTTGGCGGCGGGGGAGACGGGGAATCGACCATGCGGACTCGTGCTTGTTGTTGCGGGCCGTGGCGATGGCGGCGGGAAGCATCTTGCCCATGACCGGCCGGATCGGCATGGGCGTCGCTCACGGCGCAAGGCTAGTTCATTGGGTGACCGTGGTCCAGACGATCAGATCTCGCCGCCCCCGCCTGGCCGTTTGGTGGCCTTGCAGGCATCTCGGATGCCGCGGAGACCTTCGAAGATCGCGGGCGGCAGGATACGGGCAAGTTCCGCCAGCGCTCGGCGATAGCGCACTGCGATGGTGTTCGGTCGGGTCTGGAGGAGTCCAGCGATCTCGCTGTTGGCGCGCTGTTCGAGCAGGCGCAAGACCAGGACCTCGCGCTGGGT
The DNA here is from genome assembly GCA_036338025.1 of Planctomycetota bacterium. Classification (GTDB taxonomy): domain Bacteria; phylum Planctomycetota; class UBA1135; order UBA1135; family UBA2386; genus JAYZDB01. Next base: position 5,684 of record JAYZDB010000228.1, on the reverse strand, counting down.
CTCGGGGAGTCGATCGAGGCAGCGCCCGAGGATGCTCCGCACTTCGTTGTGGTGGATCTTGGTGACCACCCCGTGGGTGTGACGGGGCAAGCGATCCACGTCCGGTGGCCCGGAGTCGTCCCCGACGGGCGCGCGTTGGCCCCCGACGGCGCGGCGGCGGGCCTGGCTCCTCACGTATTCCATGCTCTTTCTCTCCGCCGTCGTTGCGAGGAACCGCATCAGCACCGGGGTGTAGCGGCCGTCCCGCGGATCGAGCCCGGCCATCTTGCCCAGCGCGACCAGCCAGACTTCGGACAGGATGTCCTGAACGTCCCCGGAGTTCGCGATCTTGCCCTTCACCCGCATGCGGATCTGCGCCTCGACCAAGGGATCAAAGTGCGCGACGACCCATTCCAGGCTGTCAGGATCGCCCGTGATGGCCCCCCGGACGTGGAAGGAGGTCAGGTTCTTCTCGGGAACTTCGTCTGCTGGTGACACGGCTCAGCGGCACACGCTAGTGGCGGGTCCGATGCGGAGGTAGTGCATCCCGCCTTATTCCCACGCCGCAACACGAGCCGTCAGGCCGCCCAGGAAAATCGGAGGCTTCGGTAACTCACTTCCCAAGCGGGAGATCCATCCGTATCGAATTTTCATCGAGATTCCCACGGCGTTTTGACCGGGTCCTGACACCAAGGGAGTGCTCGCGGTTAGTTCCGTGAGCAAGACATGTCGAGCAGATGGTCTGCCCGGCAAGCCAGAAGTCGGACCATCAGGCAGGGGGCCCGGCTTCTGGTCTTTTTTTGGACCGTAATTGGGCAGGAAAATGGGGAAATCGGTCCAATAATACCGTCCGCTTGGCGTCATGAGGGCACTCCCTATTTAGCGGAGTTTCGGGTACTCTCTCGGGCCCCGGTCCCCCATGAACCACGCACCCATCACTGCCTGTGCTGTGCTCGTCTTTACGAGCTTGATACAAGCCCAACGCGGCGGGGGCACCCGCGACCTGCCGCCACGCTACCCGTCGGCACTTGAGTTTTACGAATTTGTGCCCTTCTCGGGTGCCAACAGCAACTCGCTGCGCGTCGGCCCGATGGCGGCGGACCGTGCTGACTTCGATGGCGACGGCAACATCGATCTCTGGTTCCTCGGCTACGGAGCGAGTGGTGCCGAGATCGGGGTGCAGTTCACGAACACCGCCGAACCAGGTCGGTTCCACAAGAAAGCGACCATGAGCAGCACGCCGTTCCGGGCAGCTGCGACCTACCGGACCAGCACCTCCGCGGTGGATCAGATCATCGCCGTCGATCCGGACCGCGACCAGCCGGCTCTCCTGCACTGGACCCCGCGGCTACCGCAGGGCGACCCGCGCGACGGCTACCTCGGAGGATGCGACTCCGGTTGGGTGACGGGGCTCGGCGCCCGTGAAATCGCGACAGCCGACCACACCGGCGACGGGCATGATGACATCGCGATCCTGCGTGACGTGATCACGCCGGCCGGGTCCGGCCCGATCACCGAGGTCACCCTGCTCGAGATGGGCACCCAGAAGTACAACTTCCTGTGGGTCGAGAATCGCATCTCGATCACGCTCGGCGTCCGCCTTGAGAAACTGCGTCTGCTGGATCTCGACGGCGATAACAAGACAGACTTCGTCGCCAGCGTTGCTGGCTTCGGCCTGGTGGCCTTCCGGCAGACCAACGGTGTTTTCCTGGTCAGCGGCGTCTGGCCGACCGGAAGTTACACGATCCAGGACATCCAGATCGGCGACATGGACCGCAACGGTCTGGACGACATCGCGGTGGTATTCGATCCAGGTATCTTCGTCATCCGCCACCACCAGGGCCACCCGTCGATCCCTCCGGGTTTCGAGTACCGGGTCTACCTCAACCCGTCCCAGGTCGGCAATCTCCACACCTGCCGCATCATCAAGGCGGACGTCACCAACACGACGCTGCTGATCGGTCTGCCCAAGGACGGCCGCAACTACGTCATCCACCCGGATAACCCCGGCGCCTACGGCATGACCCAGCCCTATGTCGAGACCGCGCCCGCGAGCCTGACCGGTGCGGGAGTCGAAGGCATCAGCGTGATCGTCGCGGACGTCGACAACGACCACGATTCAGATCTCGTGATCCAAACTCCGAATGGGAGCCACTGGATGACACTTCGCAACCCAGCGGTGACCTTCAAACCCATCGCCCTCGACAGTGTCGACAACGGTGCCGCCCCAGGCGGCGAGGGCGATAGCCACACCGTTACCGTCACCGTCCCCCAGGCCCTGGTCGATGACGGAGTCCTGTTCGTCGAAGTCGGCTGCTACGTAGAAGACCCGACCTCCGACCCGAACGATCCGGATTACCTGTACTGGGGTCGGCTGATGCCCGCGATCAACCCGTTCACCAACCAGGCATCGTTCACGGCCTACCACTGGGACGACCTTTCGTTCGCCCAACAGGTCGCCGAATTCAAGTTACACCGCCACATCAACAACGGCGATTCGTACGTCTATCCACCCAACATGTGGGAGACCATCCGCACCGGCCGTCGCATGTTCTTGACCGCACACGGAGTCGATGGAAGCAAGCGCTACGAGTCCGCGCCAGGCAAACCACCGCCACCGAAGAAGGCTGGTTCCACCCTTGGCGGCAAGTGGGTACTGACCGCCAAGCCACCGAGCCTGAAGGGCGACATCGAGTTGCTGCCCTGGGAATAGGCTCAGGCTAGTCCGCGCCGAGACCGCGTCGAGAGCGTGAAGCTGATCCAGAGCGCGACAGCGAACACCGCCAGGACACCGAGCAGCAATCCCGCGCCAAAGACCCATCCTAGAGCTGGCGCCGCTGCGGCGACCCCTTCATGCGGCACCCCATAGACGCCAAAACCAGCCCAGTAGCTCGGATGGGCGTAGTTCTTTGCAGCTGCCAGGGAAGCGCGGGCAAGACGCATCGCCTCGCCTTCGTTCACACCACTGGCAAGGTGTCGATGGAACTGCCCCATCAAGTCCTTGGTCGCCTGCTGGTTCATCTGCCAATGCGACGCCACCACCGCTCGTGCACCAGCGCTAAGCGGTCCCCATAGCAAGCCCTTCACTCCCTCGCCGCCGGCACGCTCCCCGCCGGCCGACATGCAGGTACTGAACACCACCAGCGAGTCCTCCAGGGCCAAGGTCGCGAGGGTCGCCATGTCGACCGGGCCGTCAGTGAGCATCAACAGCGAGGCGGATGGGATCCCTGCATGGCTGACCGCGTGGCAGCTGATGTGCAGCAGATGCACGTCGCCGTTCGAGGCCAACTGATCACGGAGGTTGGCGAGAGTCGCATCGGCTCGATGCAAACGGATCGCATCACGATGCCAACGGCCAACCTGCTCGGCCTCCGCGGCGGAGAATGACAGTTCGGTCAGACCATGCACCTTGGTGTCTGATTCCGACGGTTCCGCGGAGTCGACAATCATGGCTCGACCGCTTCGGACACTACGGTCCGCCAAGCGAGCAAACACCGCCAGCGACGGCGCCCGATAAACCTCTCTGCTCGAACCTAGCGGCTCGCCGTCCAAGCGCAGGGCTTCGACGGGCAGGCTTCCGATCTCCGAGTCAACGGACACCACCACTGTCGCTCCAGCCGGCAACAAGGCCCTCACAGGCTCAGGCAAAAAGAACTCACTGGCCGCATCCAGATCAGGCCAGGGGTCTCCAACGCCACGCGCCACTGCCTTGCGTGCCTTGCGAAATAGCGCGTGCCCCTGGTGTCCCTCGCCCAGGTCGTACACGGACACGTGATCCGCACCGCGGGCCGCGATCAAGTACACCCGCCGCTGTTCCAGGTTCTTTCCAACCCAGAATGACAGAAAGGTCGTCGATGTGTTCGCAGCAAGCAACTCGCGCACTTGTGCCAATGCCAGGGGCCGGACCTCACGCTTGCCGTGCACCGTTGCCCTTAGCGACTCGAGGCGCATCCGGCTGGCCTGCACATCCGCAACCGTCTCGGCGGTGGTCATGGCCCGCAGAGCATCCCGGAACTGCTTCAGGTCCTTGGCCGTCGGGCGACCACCCATCCAATCCAACAGCCCGCGGGCCTTCATGCGATCAACTGCCGCCAAAGCTTGCAAGGGTGCCGCCTCGCCTGCCACCGCCAGGCGAAGGACCCCATCGACCGCCTCCATCAGGGACTTCTCGAGCCAGGCAATCCCCAATCGATCCAAGGGGATCTTGGCCCGCACATCTTCGACTTGATCGAGCGCCGCCAGAAATTTCGCCAGGGCGGTCGCCGCATCACCACGGCGCTCAGCAAGCCGACCCTGCTCCTTCCAGATCTCGCCGGTCTCGGCCTGCGCAACCCAGGAAGGGTTGCCCTTCAGCCCCGTCAGGGCGCGCTCGAACATCTTCTCGGCAGCATCGAGTTCACCAAGACCGAGGTGACTGTCTCCGAGTCCGCCGTAGGTGCTGAACATGACCGTCTTGTCCGCTCCACGAGTCGTGCGGCAGATGTTGATGGTCTCGGTGTAGGCCTGTTTGGCCTGGATGTACAGTTTTCGCCGCAGGTCCTCGTCCACCGCCTCTGCAGCCTGCCGTTCGATGGCATTGGCATACAGCAGGTAGTCACGCGGGCGTCCGCCCTTGCGAAGCTCACGGGCCTCGGCGGCTGCGTATTCAAAATCCTCGGTCTTGTAGGCGATCACTGCCCGCGGATACCTGGAAGCTTCTTGTGGCAGACTGTCGAGGAAGATCTTCGCCCGTTCAAACTCCCGCATCTCTACGAAGTGCCAGGCCAGGCGGCTGTTGCACTCATCGCGCAGGTCGAGCCGTTCGCGCAGATTCGAAAGCTCGAGAGCCAGCTCGCGTAATTGACCAACCGCCTGATCCGGGCGCACGGTCAAGTCGATATCGGCGAGGAGGATTCGCAAGCTCCACACCATCTCGCGCCAACCTTCCTTGGTCTCAAGCTGCTGGCGCGCGCCCATAGCGCCTGCATCCCGCAGATAGCCACCATCGCCGAGTGGATCGTCGAGCAAGTCCAGAAAGTCGGTGCCCATGGAGTTCCACAGCACTACCAACAAGAGAGCGCGGTAGAACCCGCCGTAAGAACCCGCAGAGTGGGCTCGCTGGCGTGCCTGCAAGCCGATCTCTACTGCCTTCTTGAGATCGGGTTCGCGGCCCAGGCGCCAGTACACCATGCTGCGCCAGACCTCGACGCCGAACTTCGCGACGCCAACGCGTTCCTTGGACAAGTGCTCGATGAGTGCCGAGGCCCGGGTCAAGGCATCCAAGGCCGCGACCGCCGCAACCCGATCCGACACGCGCTGGTCGGGCTTGCCGGTGATACGCACGTAGGCGTTCTTGGCGGCGTTGAGCTCAGCCCGGAACTTTTGTGCAGCCTGACTCTGGGCCAGCACGAAATCCCCGAGCAGAACCACTGCGAACAAGGCCGGCAGGAGCATCGACAGAGCTGCCGAAAGAGCGCCGGTACATCGTTCAGCGGAGGTACGCACGAGGGCCATGCACCAGACGATCGGTGTTGGAGATCTAGCTGTAAAGCCCAGGGGCCGGTTTCATGCCCGACTCTAGCGCAGGTCGATCCGCTTCTTGCGCAGGGTGCGGGCGACTTCCTCGCCCTGCTTGTCCCTGGCGATCACCTCGAGGAACAAGCTCTCGTGCTTGCGCAGAGCCTCGAGATCCACGGCACTCAGGTTCCAGACCGTCGCACGCTGGA
>JAYZDB010000227.1:0-10520 GCA_036338025.1 Planctomycetota bacterium | reverse complement strand
ACCTCACCGGTGAGTTCTCCGGGCGGCTTCGCAGTTAGCAGACCACCGACGGATCCGGTACGAAGTTGCGTGCCAGCCAATGGAACGTCCGCCATCCGACCAAGGGATCCGCGAGAGCGCTGGCTACCTCCCTCGCCGCCGAGTCGGAGATCGCCTGACCAGCCGGAGCCTTGATGTGGACTTCGGCCACGTGTTCCGCCAGGACAAACCAGCCGACCGCTATCCCAGGTGAGGCCGCCGCGGTCAGCAATCCATGATTGCGCAGGATACAGAGCTTGCTACCACCCATCGCCGCCGCAATGCGAGCACCTCCCCCCGTATCCACGACCTCCAAGTCCTCGCCCTCGTAGATCGACTGGTCGAAGACGAAAGCACAGGACTCCTGACTGAGAGCTCGAAAAGGTTCAACGTGAGTTGACCAGGGGGTGCCGAACGGCGTGTGGCAGTGCACCGCGGACGCAACATCCGGTCTTGCAGCCAGGATCGGATGGTGGATGAAGTAGGCCGCGTGGTTGACACCCAGTCCGGCAGGCCCCTCCACGACATCGCCGTCGGGCGACATGAGAATCAAGTCCTCCATCCTGGCATCCGAAAACGGCACGCCAAAGCCCAACACCCAGAAATGGTCGGTGAGAATCGGATCCCTGGCCGTGATGTGGCCAGCGCCAGTCTGCCCCCACCGCATACCGGCCATGATCCGATAGCCCAACGCGCATTCCCACTTGCGAAGCGCCCTCAGTTCCTCGAGGTCATGCACCTCAGGAATCTCTGAGTCGTAGTAGATCGTCGGGTAGGAATCGAAGCGGAACTTCATCGCATCACATCATTGAGCCGTCAAACAAACCTATCACGGCCCCCACGAACTCCTTCTCAGACACACTAATTTGCGATGGCCCAGCGGACACCGGGCACACAAGCGCGAAGGCAGGGCCCTCATGCCGTATACGATATCGCATCGACGCCCGACCCGAACCGCGGCGCCGAAGAAACGCCGGAATGCGGTGGCCGCGAGCCGAACCATCCATGGCGTCCAGCGTTGGGCGCCACCGCAGCTGGTCGCATCCACCCGAGGTCTACCAAACCACGTGCCTCCCGGCAAAACGGCCCGCAGCCAGCCGCCTCGACGGCATTTCATTCCATAGCTTTGTGACCTTGTCCAGCAGCGAACGGTGATCGACTTGTTATCGTGGGATTCGATGTTCCGTCGGATCACCACCGCTCTTGTCGCGGGGTTCGGTTTCACAGCAGCACTACCGGCCCAGGAAGCGACCCTTCGCACCACGGTGCAACCATTCGTCAAGAAATGGTGCGCGGGGTGTCACAGCGGCGATGATCCGGAAGCCGATCTCGATCTCGTCGCCCGTTTGGCCAAGCCCCCTCGTGGCAACGACCTGGCGCTACTGCTGGACATCCGCGATGCACTCCGGGACAAGGACATGCCTCCGGAGGACGAACCTCAGCCGCCAATTGCGCAGGTCAAAGAGATCCTGGCATGGGCCGACCGCATGCTCACGCGGGGCAAGGCCACCGTTGATCCGGGACAGGTCACGATGCGGCGGCTCAGTGGAGCAGAATATCGCAACACTGTCCGGGACCTCTTGGGAATAGACATGGCTGAGGTCAAGGCAGCCACCGTTGACTTCCCAATAGATGATCTTGGCTACGGCTTTGACAACAACGGCGATTCTCTCACGGTGTCCCCGCTCCACATCGAGAACTACGCAACCGCCGCTGAGAAGCTCGCCAAGCGTGCGGTCGTGGTCACAGATCCAAACGACCCGCTACACAGGTCGTTCGAACTTGAGGAACACATCGGTGACTCGGGTGCACGCGATCAGGACGGCGGGGCGTTCTTCTCCACCGAGAGGACCGTGTCGGTTCCTATTTCCTTGCCTCACACCGGGCTCTACCGCATCAAGATGCGGGCCTACTCCCACCACGGCGGCGATGAAACCGCCGAGATTGGATTCAAGGTAGATCGCGAAACCAAGGCCGTATTCGAGGTCGCCAACTCATCCGATGTGCCTGGTGAGTTCTTCGAAATCTTGCATCTACCGGCAGGCAAGAGCACCCTCGGAGTTGCCTTCCGCAACGACTTCTACGACGCCAAGGCATCCAAGCGCGGCGATGCAAACGCCGACCGCAACCTCTGGGTCGACTACCTCCATGTGCTGGGCCCTTTGAACAAGGTGACCATGCCAGCCTCGCACCAACGCATCTTCGCCAAGGACCCCGGCAAGGGTGCACCGAGAACCCGCGCACGCCCGATTCTCCGTGATCTGATGCGTCGTGCCTGGCGACGACCACCGCGTCGAGCAGAACTCGCCCGAACCTGTGGCCTGGTGCAGAAGGTCGTCGACAACGGCGGCAACTTCCAAGCTGGTATCCAGCTCGCGTTACAAGCCGTCATGGTGTCGCCAAACTTCTTGTTTCGTATCGAACCGGACAGCACCTCCAGCAAGCCAGCCGACGGACCCGAACTGCTCGGCCACTTCGAGATGGCCACTCGTCTGTCTTATTTTCTGTGGAGCAGTTCGCCTGACGATCGGCTCCTGAAACTCGCCGCCGAACAACGACTCCAGGACCTCGACACCTTGCGTCTCGAGGTCATTCGAATGCTGCGCGATCCACGATCGAACGCACTTTCCCAGAACTTCGCGGTGCAGTGGCTGGAATTGCGGAACCTTGAGAGTGTCTCCCCAGACCCCAAGCGATTTCCTACCTGGTCAAAGCAACTGGGTGACTCCATGCGCAAGGAGTCCGAGTTGTTCTTCCAGACGATTCTCGAGGAGGGCCGGGACATCCTGGAACTCCTCGATGCTGACTTCACCGTGCTCGACGAGACTCTCGCCAAGCACTACGGGATCCCCGGGGTCAAGGGACCCGAATTCCGCAAGGTCCAACTGCGAAACCACCGACGAGGAGGTCTGCCGACCCAGGCGAGCATCCAGACGGTCACCAGCAATCCGACCCGAACCTCTCCGGTCAAACGGGGTAAGTGGCTGCTCGAGAATATTCTCGACGACCCACCGCCCCCACCTCCGCCGGGTCAGGACAGCTTCGCCGAGAAACTCGACATGACCATTGCCCACAACCTGCGCCAGCAAATGGAACAGCACCGGCAGAAGACCCTGTGTGCATCCTGCCATCAACGCATGGATGCGCTGGGTCTCGCCATGCAGAACTACGACGCGATCGGGCGCTGGCGGGACAAGGACCACGGCCGGAAAATCGACGCCTCGGGGAAATTGCCGGGCGGCCGCCGAGTCGACGGGGCCATCGAGCTGAAGCGGGTTCTCGCAGATGGTCACGACTTCAAGCGTTGCCTGTTCAAGAAGCTGTTTCTGTACGCGCTCGGCCGCAATGTACGTGGCGCCGATCAAGTCGTGATCGATGCCGAGGTACGCAAGTTGCCAAAGAAGGCGACCCTGACCGACATGATCCAAGCGATCGTGGTCCTGGATGCCTTCCGCCGTCGCACTACCCAGTGAGAATCCCTACAATACCCACGTCATGATCCTCCGTCGCCGTTACCTCAGTCGCCGAACCTTCCTGCGCGGAACCGGCGTGACCATCGCGCTGCCCTGGCTGGACGCAATGCACCCTGGCCTGAGCGCGCCAACAGACGGCCCCATCCGCAGCGTGTTCATCTACTCGCCCAACGGCATGAAGATGGATGACTGGATCCCCAAGAAGACCGGCCGCGACTTCGAACTGCCGTACCTGCTCGAACCACTGGCAAAGCGCCGGGCTGACCTCACGGTCTTTTCACACATCGGCATCGACGCAGGCCAACCTCACGGCGACGGCGCCGGCGATCATGCGCGCGCGGTGGCGACCTATCTCACCTGCATGCACCCGCGCAAGACCGGTGGCGAGAACATCCGAGTCGGTGTCTCCATCGACCAGGTAATCGCACAGCAGCTCGGCAAGGAGACCACCTTCCCGAGTCTCGAACTCGGCATGGACGGGGGTCGTCGAGGCGGCATTTGCGACTCAGGTTACAGTTGTGCCTACAGCAACAACGTCGCGTGGCGCAGCCCCTCGGAGCCAGTCGCCAAGGAATCCAAGCCACGTGCCGCCTTCGCACGCATGTTCGGCGAGTCGAAGGTCGATCCAACCGCTACCGCACAAGCCCGCCGCCGGATGAAGAGCGTGCTCGACGCAGCCCTGGCCGACGCCAAGGCGCTGCGGGGGCGACTCGGAACAACGGACCAGCAGAAACTCGACGGTTACCTGACCTCCGTGCGTGAATTCGAACTTCGGCTCGACAAGCTCGACGAAGAAGACGCGAAATTGAAACTCCCAGACAAGTTCTGGCATCGCGAAGACGACCCACAGTTCACGGGCAGACTCCAGATCATGTACGACTTGATCGTGCTGGCGCTCCAAACGGATCAGACCCGAGTGCTCACGTTCATGCTCGGTAACGGCGGCAACAACCGCAGCTACCGGTTCCTGGATGTCCCGGAAGGTCACCACCAACTTTCGCACCACCGCGGTGACCCCAAGAAACTCGCCAAGATCCGCAAGATCAATCGCTACCACACGGAACAACTGGCGAGGTTCATTGCCATGCTCCGGGCAACCGATGACGGCAACTCCAACCTGCTACATCGATCGATGGTGGTGTATGGATCAGGTCTCGGCGACGGCAACCGTCACGATCACCTGAATCTTCCCATCATACTCGCCGGCCATGGCAACGGCCGGATCAAGCAAGGCCAACACCTCCGATTGCCAAGAGACACTCCGATGGCCAACCTCTACCTCAGGATGCTCGGTGTCCACGGGATCAAGAAGACCAGATTTGCCGACAGCACCGGTCCCCTCGACATATAGACGATGCCGAGGTCCTGTCTCGTCGGCCTCGACGGTAATTCGCACACGACGGACCAACATCAGTAGTCGATGGCTCGCAACGTCCTGATCTTCGGAGCCAATTCCGCCATCGCTTCCGAGGTCGCTCGCGCCTACTCGAAGCGCGGCGACCGTCTATTCCTGGTCGGGCGGAACCCACAGAGCCTGCAGTCCCTGGTGACCGAGCTCGGAGGGTCCGTGGCCGGCCAGATCACCACTGATCTCGACGAACTGGACAGCTGTGCCGCACACGTGCAGACCGCGATCGACACACTCGGCACGGTGGATATCGCCCTGGTTGCACACGGATTGCTCGGCGACCAAGGTCAATCGGAACGCGATCTGGAACACGCAAGGCAGATCATCCAAACCAACTTCCTCAGTGCAGTCTCAATCCTGATCCCGCTAACCAACTACTTCGAGAAACAGGGACGTGGACATCTTGGTGTCATCACATCAGTCGCCGGCGAACGCGGGCGCCCTCGCAATTACACCTACGGAGCATCGAAGGGCGCACTGACCCGCTACCTGCAGGGAATTCGCAGTCGGCTGTATCCCACCGATGCGTGGGTGCACAACCTCAAGCTAGGTCCGGTCGACACTCCGATGACCGTCGGGCACAACAAGCACGCGCTGTTCGGAGAGAAGACCAAGGTAGCTCGGGGGATCGTCAAGACACTCGACGGACACCGCCATGTGACATACCTGCCACGCACCTGGGGCTACGTGATGATGGTCGTGCGGTGCTTACCGGAGCCGATCTTCCAACGCTTTGGGTTCCTCGCAGGCCGTTAGCCGGAACAGATCCTGGCAGCGATGCGCGGCAAGCGCCCGCGGGTCAGGAGGAGCCACCACGAACCGGTCTCGGCATCGAGTGACCTGTCCATCCAATTGCGTAGGACTCGACATCCTCCAACCAGCCCCGTAAGGCGCCGTCAGAGAAATCGACCGGGTGCATGGGAATCGTGCCCGATCGGCCCTCGAGGTCCAAAAGTTCACATCGCGTCGTACGAATCGGCGAGGCCGACCAAGACCGCCTCGGTTGATGCAAGGCCGGCACACCTGCTACGAGTTGCAGAGCATCGAAAGCCAGGTCCGTCAGATAACGCGACTTCTCCCGTCGCACGCCAATGTCTGACGAAAGGGTCGGATCGAGAACAAAAGCATCCGGACCGTGCGGTCCGGGCGTGATGAACACGAAGTCGGGCGAGGCCTCCTTGTGGAGACTGTACAAGCCGCTCGGGTGCCTGCCCTGCAGGGTCAAGTGCGGTTCACACCACAAGGTCATCTCAGCCGGACCGATGTTGTCCGGCAGGTCCTTTGAAAACCGGATACGCCCACCCAGGAAGAGCGCCGGCAGTGGATCCACGAGGGACACCCAGCCCATCACTCGAAGTTCATGGAGGATCTTGACCCCACACCAGCGCTGATAGAGAAACGGCAGAGACGCGGTCGCCTGATCACTGACGATTCCCCGGAACTCGCGAGACAGAGCCGTTTCCGGCTGGTCCAACTCATGAGATAGGAGACGCAACGACGTGAACAATGGGCTGTCAGGGCAATTGCGTGGCGGATACGGCTGTGGTCGCAGACGGAACTCACCCTCCTCGAGGATGCGCCGCTGAACACGAGTCAGACGTCCGTTGGCCTCGGACAGGGCGGTCTCAAGATCGCGCAGGATGTCATTCTCCTTCCTTAGCGACCAGGTGTAGTCCCGGCGCCCTTCGAGTTCCCCACGCACGTGCTTGCGCAATCGGCCAGTCGCTCGTTCGACCTTGTCCTCGAGCATGTAACTGATGTGCAGAAGCCACGACAGGGTCGCAGGGTCCTTTTCAACTACCGATCGGGTGGCCATGAAACGGGCCGGATGAAGCTTGCCGTCACGGCTCACGAAGTCACTGGCAGCCCGCGACAGGCGTGCCCGCCTCGGAACGGCCACCGGCACGACTTCGCTGCCCGACCGCGATTGTTCTTCAAAATCGGCAATCAAGCGCGGGACCAGTCCAGCAAAGGTGCTGACCTGGGACATCAGGACTCCCAACGGTCCCGATCCCGGACCCTGACTCTCCGCATCGATCTCGGTCAACCCAGCCTCCAAGAGCATGGGTGAGAACTCGCGAAGATCAGACTGGATGATGCTGGTGAAGTCCTCCGTAGGAAGCATGTCAGACCTGCACAACGTCCACGCCCGAGCGCAGCAGGTCCTCCCACTCGCTAATCAGGCTTGAGCACCGAGTGAGTTGGCTACCGTGCCGATTCTGCCACTTCTTGAGGTCCTGCAGCATCGCTTCGTCGAGAGGATCGCGCGCCAACAGCCGGATCTTGCTGAGAACTTCCTGCACAAGAACCAGGTCGACCACATCCCATTCGCCCATCTCCAGGTGGTCGAGTTCTTCCAGGCATTTGCGCAGCGACAGGGCGGCGCGCAGGGAAAATCCAGCGCCCTTGATGCGCACGAGGAAGTCCAGGTCGGCGATCGCCATCGTCATGTCTTCGAGCACTCGCAATCCAGCCTGCGAAAGTGATTGCCGGGGCTCACGGCGCAGGTCGACCACTGCTGCCCGATCGAGGATACGCGATGAAAGCGGCCGTACGGTGTGGTCACTGCTGACAGTCGCAACGAACCGAATAGCCGGCGACAACTCGACGTAATTCCGTTCATCCTCTCGCCCCCGGATCTTGGTACCACCCAGATGCAGGATCCGATCACGGTCGGGTCCCGTGCCATGCTGCGAGGCAACCAAGACGTCAGACAACCAGTGCTCGGGCTGGCTGAGGGTGAACTCCTCGAATACCACCGCCCAAGCCCGTTGGTCATCGCTTTGCCAGGCAGCCTCGGCCTCCAAGAGGAACTCCGTGAACCGTGTTGGCTCAAATTCCTGGGTAACCGGATTGACGTAGCCGAGCAGGTCTTCCCGCCCACGCCATGTTGCCGCAACGGGCACCACCAGAGTGCGTTCGCGCTGCTCATCATCCAACAGTCGCAAGGCCAGATGGCTCTTGCCCACCCCTGGCATACCACGCAGGATCAGGATCTCCTTGGTCAAGGAAGCTACTTGAATCGCCTGAAAGGCGGCGTCCCCGTAGGTTTGCTGGACCCATTCACGTCGGCTGTCCTCGAGTAGCGGCGGGCGCTCGCACAAGGGATCGCCATCGAGGGCGCGCAACTCTGTAACCGACCGAGCGGCTTCCGCTTCGCGAATCAGCCCCCCAGCGTCCACCGCTTCGGTGTCCTGCACCCCTGCGACCGACACATCCTCGTTCGCTACCTCCAACCCACCAGGAACGAACTTCTGCTCCAGGAGAGACGGCAACTCGGCCAGCGGACCCTGACCCTGTTCGCCAACCGTGCGTACGGTCTTGGCCGCCATGGATCGCCAGCTATCGCGTTGTGGCAGGCGTGCAGAAGCTCGGGCAGCAGACTCCAGCCAATCAGGGAGCTGCTGGTGGAATTGTTCGAACCGCGCGCAGTCCTCGGGATCGTGCCATCCAGGGTCTGGACGCCCGGCTACTTCTGCGGCCTCGGCGAACACCCGCATGACCAACTCGCGGTCAATCTGTTTCACATAGGGACCGCCGGCGTGCTCGAAGCGGGGGCTATCGACCAGAAACTGGTGGAAACGCGTCCATCCATCCTCATGCGGATGAATTTCCCACAAGGTGCGGTGCGCTTGCTCAATCTTCCGCACCTCCTTGATCCGGTATGCACCGGCTACCTTGTAGCGTCGGCGATACTCCTCGCGGATGCCCCGGGGTTCCGAACCCTCCCGGGCAAGGATCAGCAACAACTGGTCATCGAGGGTGTGAATGTTGTTGCCCAGAATCCAGCCAGCGCCGTAGTCATCCATCACGAAGTACGGAGACGGTGCATCAAACGTATGGATGTGGTAGCACCGGTCTGTACCCCGGGCACAGTAGTCGCGGCGAAACTCCGCGGTAGCGGCACAGTTCCAGGTATCAGGCTGCGCGCAGATCACCCCATCCCAGCCGCTACGATGGGTATTGATGTAACAGCTGACCGCATTGCCCGGCGTCAAATAGAACGTCGACATATCGGATATCTAAAAAAGTAAGTTAGCTATGTGAGGCAGCCAAGCCGCCGACCCGGTTGTAGAGGGTATCCTGCCGGAGCGCAACTCTCCGCGTCGTGAAGGGGCGAGGCCGTGGGCTCGCGCAACGGAAGACGAGAACTGCGGATTTTTTTCGCAATGCTCACTGTACTCCAGTGGGACATCGGCGTTACCACACGTGCCGGCATGTCGCCGTTGGCACCTGACCAGCGACGAGAACCCACATCAGCTTCCACGGCAACCCGCTAGACCAAGACTCCCGACCCGCACCGCGAACGATCATGGCAAGAACCAGGCAATACGACTCCGCTCCAACTCCTGCAAACCGCTGTACATCGACACCGGTCTTACCACTCGTGTTGCTGCTCCTGGGAACCTCGGCGTTCTCGTGCACCGAGTCCCCACAATCCGTGCCACGCGAAGCCAAGACCAAGAGCTTCGCCGTAAGCCTCCAGACCAGCCCGGCGCAGATCCCTGTCAACCAGCACTTCTCCATGGAATTTACGGTACGGGCCGCTGAAGGTGCCCAGATCCCGGAACAGATCGCCGTCAACGCAGACATGCCAGCCCACGGTCACGGAATGAACACCAAGCCGCGACTCACAGCACTCGGAGCCAACCGATGGCGAGTTGAGGGTATGCTGTTTCACATGCCCGGCGCGTGGGAGATCTATGTCTACATCGGCCGCAAGGCCGCGATGGAGCGTGCCGTGTTCCCGGTCGAGCTGTGACAACAGAATGAACCTCCGTTCCAGACCATGGCTACCGATCATCGTGATCGTGACAGGTCTGGGAATTCTGCAATCGCAGCTTCACCCAGGCGTGACCACTGCGATCGAGTTTTCCACCGACGAACTGGCGACAATCCAGAGTCTCACCGGCCTGGGGCCACCCCCTCCCAGTCCGACCAACCGATTCGCTGACAATCCGAAGGCCGCACAATTCGGACGCCAACTGTTCTTCGACAGCCGCCTCTCCAGCAACGGTCAGATCTCCTGTGCCACCTGCCATGATCCTGCCAAGGACTTCACCGACGGTCGCGCAACCGCCCGAGGCCTCGGCGAAACGACGCGCAACACCCCGACAATCCTCAACGCCGCGCATGGTTTCTGGGCCTTCTGGGACGGGCGCGCAGATTCTCTGTGGGCCCAGGCCTTGGGGCCGATCGAACACCCAGCCGAAATGGGATCTTCGCGCGGGGCACTCTGGCAACTGGTTCGTACCGACGCCGCATTGCGATCCCGCTACCAGGAGATCTTCGCAGCGCTACCCAGTCTCGAAACCGCAAACCTACCTCCACACGCCAAGCCAGGCACGCCCGGATGGGACGCCCTGCCAATCGGCGACCGCCATATCCTCGACAGCTTCTTCGCCAACCTCGGCAAGGCCATCGCGGCCTTCGAGCGCACCTTGCAGACCAGCGACGCTCCCTTCGATCACTTCGCCCGAGGCCTCCGCGAAGGACGGCAAGACCTGGTGGACGCACTGTCCCCCGCAGCACAACGGGGACTGAAGCTCTTTCTGGGTCGTGGTCAGTGCACCTTGTGCCACTTCGGACCGAACTTCAGCGATGGCGAATTCCACAACATC
>JAYZDB010000226.1:0-8697 GCA_036338025.1 Planctomycetota bacterium | reverse complement strand
CTGGGTCACGCGTCGCCGGTGGTCTGGGGGGACCGGGTCTTCGTTACGACGGCGATTCCATTTGGCGACAAGGTCGAGCCTGTGCCCGACGATGCTCCCGGCGCGCACGACAACGCTCCTGTCGATCGTCATCAGGACTTCGCGGTGCTCGCCATCGATCGTCGCACTGGTGCGGTGCTGTGGCAACGCAGTCTGTTCAAAGGCTTGCCGCCGGCCGGCGCGCACAACTCGGCGAGCCTGGCTTCGGGTTCTCCGATCACGGATGGCGAGAGCTTGTTTGCCTACTTCGGTTCGCTCGGGATCTACTGCCTCGACATGACCGGCAAGCTGCGTTGGAAACAGGATCTCGGGGATATGTCGGTCAAGCATGGCCACGGCGAAGGTGCTTCACCGGTACTGCACGGAGATACCCTGGTGGTGAACTGGGATCACGAGGGTCAGTCCTTCCTGGTCGCGATGGACAAGCGCACCGGTGCTCGGAGATGGCGCGTCGAACGAAGCG
This sequence comes from Planctomycetota bacterium, assembly GCA_036338025.1. GTDB lineage: Bacteria > Planctomycetota > UBA1135 > UBA1135 > UBA2386 > JAYZDB01. The sequence goes on along the minus strand of JAYZDB010000226.1, from coordinate 8,195 downwards.
AAGTGACGTCCTGGTCGACACCCATCGTGGTGACTCACGCTGGTAAGCAGCAGTTGATCGTTGCTGGCACAAGCTGCGTGCGGGGTCATGATCTCAAGACTGGCGAGCTGATATGGCAGTGTCGTGGCTTGTCGAACAACATCGTCGCGTCACCGGTGGCGGCCGATGGCATGGTGATTATCGGAAGCAGTTACGTACGGCGTGCGATGCTCGCGATTCGACTTGAGGGAGCCAGTGGTGACATCACCGACACGGATCGTGTCGCATGGCGCCGCACGCGGAGGACTCCCTACGTGCCGTCGCCCCTGCTCCACGGTCGTTGGGTTTATTTCCTCAATCACTACCAGGGGGTGTTGTCGCGGATCGACGCGAAGACTGGCAAGGAGCCCCTTGGACCGTTTCGGGTGCAGGGCGCCTTCAATATCTATGCATCACCGGTGGCCGCCAAAGACCGCATCTATGTCACGGACCGGGAAGGTCTGACCGTGGTGATGAGCCACACGGATGGTGTCCCCAAGATCCTGGCCCAAAATCAGCTCGATGATGGCTTCAGTGCTTCGGCGGCGATCGTCGGCGAGGACCTGTTCCTACGTGGTCATCACTTTCTCTACTGTCTGGCAAGACCCGAGAAGCGGCCGCGCCAAGGCAAGTGAGGTCGGGGGATGTCCTGGGCCCTGGGTTTGTAAGGTGCGGGCCGGGCCTCCCGACCCGTCGTGAAGAAATCACCGGACCTGCTGGTTTCTTGCGACCGGTGCACGCCTTACAAGGATGCCATGTCCAAGCCTGTCCGCATCGGCCTCGTCGGTTCCCAGTTCATCAGCTCGATCCACGCGCGCGCCTTGCGTCGATGTGCCGACGCTGAGGTGGTGGCGGTGAGTTCGCCGACGGATGGCAATGCGGCCCGCTTTGCGGCGGAGTTTGATATCCCGGCGTCCTTCACTGACCACCGGACAATGCTGGAGATGGAGGATCTCGACATGGTCATCATCGGCGCGCCGAACCATGTGCACTGCCAACTGACCTTGGATGCGGCTGCGGCCGGCAAACACGTCGTGTTGGAAAAGCCGATGTGCATGAACCTCGAAGAAGCCGACCGGATGATCGAAGCTTGCCGGGTCGCCGGCGTGAAGCTGATGTATGCGGAGGAGCTTTGCTTTGCCCCCAAGTACGTGCGCCTGAAACAATTGCTCGATGACGGTGCGCTTGGTTCTCCGACGCTTCTAAAGCAAGCTGAGAAGCACGACGGACCCCATGCTCCGCATTTCTGGGACGTGCAGCGCTCCGGCGGTGGGGTGACCATGGATATGGGGTGCCACGGCATCGAGTTCTTTCGTTGGATGCTCGGACGCCCCAAGGTGCTGTCGGTCTATGCGCAGATGGGAACCCATGTGCACGGCGACAAGACCCAGGGCGATGACAACGCGATCCTGATCCTGGAGTTTGAGAACGGGGTGACGGCGGTGGCCGAGGAGAGCTGGTCGAAGCTCGGGGGTATGGAGGACCGTGCGGAAGTCCACGGTTCGGCGGGGGTCGCCTATGCCGACCTGCTGCAGGGGAGCTCGATTACCACCTATTCGAAGGACGGCTACGGTTACGCGGTCGAGAAGTCCGGACCGACCCAGGGTTGGACGTTCACGATGTACGAAGAGGAGTGGAATTATGGCTTCCACCAGGAGATGGCCCACTTTGTCGATTGCGTCAAGAATGACCGTGAACCGCTGGTCACCGGTCAGGATGGACGCGCCGTGCTCGAGGTAATCCTGGCGGCTTATGAATCCGCCGGTACGGGTCGCAAGGTAGCCCTGCCGTTCGAACCCCAGGGCGTCGAGAAGCCGATCGATCTGTGGCTGGCGCGCGGCGCCGCCGACCAGTAGCGGTGGCTCCCTATGTCGTGCCGTCGGACGAGGTGTCGCGAGCCAGGCGCACGCCGTAGTCGGTGTAGCGTCGGTCGGGGGGAATCGATGAGCGTGCAGCGCAGCGGCTGACCTTGACGGCGTGGCGCCATGCGCCGCCGCGCGAGGACTTGCGGTGACCCTTGCTCGGACCCAGTGGGTCGTGGTTTGGAGAGGTCTCGTAGTAGTCCGCCGCGTACCAATCCGAGCACCACTCGTGGATGTTCTCGCCCAGGCCTACAAACCCCAGGGGGTGCATGGATGGGTAGAGATCGACGGGTTCGGGCCCGTCTCGCCAGCGTATATGGTAGTCCGGCAAGGACTCCGGTGGGGCGTCGCCCCAGGGGTAGAGGGCGGTCTCGCGCCCGGCGAGGGCGGCATGTTCCCATTCGGCTTCCGTCGGGAGGCGGGTCGGCCGGTGGTCGCGCTCGCTGACGAAGGCGCAGAACTCCGCTGCATCGTGCCACGAGAGACCGACCGCAGGCATGTTGGGATGCCCGAAGCGTGGGTCGTCGAAGCCTGCCGGTGGCGGATGGCCGGTCGTTGCGAGGAAGGTCTCATACTCGGCGCGGGTGACCGGTGTTCTGGCGAGTTCGAACGGCCGCAAGCAGAGTTGGTGGCGTGGTCCCTCGTCTCGGCCGCTGCCGCCACCCATCCAAAACCACCCCCCGGATAGTTGGATCCACGTATTTGCCACCATTGTGGTCATGGTACCGCAGCCAGGCCTGAGCGAGACCTGCGATCGTGTCGCAAGGAGGTTTTCGTCGGTGGCGGGGATTGACGCATCGTTGGAGCGCACTAGCCTCGGTAGGTTGCTCCCCTTCGCCATGAACCTGACTTCTGCAAGATCTCTGGCTGGCTGCGTCCTGATTGCTGTTGGCCTCGCGGCGCCGGCTTCGGCGCATGGTGATATCCACGCGCGCATCGCGAAGCTGACGAAGTCGATCCGCAAGGCGCCGGGCTCGGTAGCGCTCTACCTGGAGCGTGGAGAACTGCATCGGCTTCACAAAGATTGGGCGGCTGCCCGTCGTGATTTCCAGACAGTTCGACGCCTGGCGCCACGTCTGGTCGAACTTGATTTGCACGAGGGGCGTCTTGAGTTGGCAGCCGGTTGCTACGACCGGGCCAGGCAAGTCCTCGACCGATTCCTTGCTGGGCATCCGCGCCACGTGCGCGGCTTGCAGTGCCGGGCGCGGTTGCTGACCCTCGTCGAGGCCAAGACCGCTGCGTTGCGGGATTACGATACCCTGATAGGCCTTGCCGAGTCTCCGAATCCGGACCACTACCTCGAACGCGCACGCGTCCAACAGGGTTTTGGAGTCGATTCGGCTGAGGTGGTACGGGGACTGGACGAGGGTGTCCGGAAACTGGGACCACTCGTCGTACTCCACCAGGGGGCCTTGCAGATCGAGTTGACCCGACGCGCCTGGCCACAGGCCCTGCGGCGCCTCGACCGCATGTTGGCCGCGATGCCCCTGCGAGCACCTTGGTTGCTGCGCCGGGGGATGGTCCTCGAACGGATGGGCAAGCCTGCCGAGGCGCGCCGTGCCTATTTTGAGGGACTCGCGGAACTGGACGCCCTGCCACGCCGCAACAAGATCCAAGGGGATCTGCAGCACTCGTTGCGCAGTCGTTTGCGTCGGCTGTCACGCTAGGATCGGGCGGTCGAAGCTTCGTTGGAGCTTTCCTGGACAGAAGTTGGGGATGCTGCGGAGGATCTCGTGGCCGGCGGTCGCCAGCGGGGTGTTGTGTCCACGTGATACGTCTGGGCGAGTCGCGGGTCTGGCCGTTTCAGTCCTGGCGAAATCGTTTGTGAGCAAGTGGTCGCCGGCGAAGCCCTGGCCTCGGCCACCAGGGCTGATCTGCTCTCGGAATTGAGGTGAAGGTGACTCCCGGTCCGGCTATGGTCAGGGGCAGGAGCGGAAAGACACCAGCCAACATGAAGTACTGCAAGCACCTGGTCGCCCTGTCGATGCTCGGATTCTCCGCCTGCGTGATGCCAGGCCCGCCGCCGATAGAAGATTCCCTGATTCGGTCCGCGGAGCTCGGCAGGATCAATCCTGCGAGTATCGCGGTATTGCCGATCGAGGATCGGACCGGTGGGGAGTTCGTGGAGCCCTTGCTCGAGACCATGCGTGACCAGCTCGGGATCTCGTTGATCGATCGGCACTACAGTCCTCTGAACCCAGCCTATGTCGATGGCCGGATGCGTCGGGCGGTGCAGAATGCGTCGACCGGCGGCCGCTCGAATATCGAGACCGACTACCTCGCGTCGCTTGCCGGGCAGGCTGGCGAGGATGCGATCCTGGCGGTGCAGGTGTCTCATTGGGACCCGTCCGGCTTGCTGGTGAGTAGCGAGGTGAGTTTCGTCGCCAAGGTGACCCTGTTCGGGAGCGCGGACAAGATCGTGCTCTGGTCGGGGGATATCCGCGGAACGGTGGTCGCTGGTGGCCGAGGTGCTGCTCCGCGGGACCCGGCCGAGCGGGCTCGCTCCGCAGCTCGCGAGTTGATCAAGGAGCTCCTGAACCGCTTGCCACGTCGTCGGGCCTAGGATTCTTGCCTGGCAGCGGTGCGGTCCGGCAATTTTTCCATAGTCTGGAACCCCAGAGGCTTGGGAGGATTATGCCCAGATGCCGATGACAGCGGTGCCTAGGCAAGGCGTGGATTAGTTCAGACAGGTCTGTCGCCGGTGACAGACCCTCGCTATCCTCCGCGTCCCCAATCCGCCGCAGAATGCGCGGTGGCGACCGCAAAGCCGGAGTCCCTGCTCTGGCTTGTTGGTTTTGAACCAGAGAAAGTGAGAACAGGGATGAGTGAAAACCAGGAGACCCGACAGAAGATTATCGACGATTTTCGCACCCACGAAGGCGACACGGGCTCGCCGGAGGTGCAAATCGCACTCCTCACCGAGGATATCACGACCTTGACAGAGCACATGAGGGTGCATAGCAAGGACTACCACTCGCGCCGCGGCCTGCTCCAGAAAGTGAACCGTCGCAACAAGCTGCTCAGCTACCTGAACCGCACGGCGCATGACCGCTACCTCGCTCTTACCGAACGACTAGGGCTGCGCCGCAGCGCCAGCTAGTTTGCGGAAGGCGAGCGATCGACACACCACGGACCTCGTTGGAATGGATCCAGCCAGGCCTTTTGATTTGCAGTAGATGAACGCGCCCACCGCCAAGGAATGGCGGGATCGGTGCACTCCAGCGGGGAATCACCCCGCATTTGACAAAGCCGGGTCGTGCAGGATGTGCCTGCGCCCGCATCTCGGGGACGAAAATGTGAACCCCGAAGGAAATGTAATGGAAACCAAAAAGACGTCGCGCAAGCGCGCGACCACGACAAGTACCAAGAAGAAAAGTTCCTCGAAGAAAACCTCCAGGTCGGCCAACAAGAAGTCCGGTTCGACGGGCAGTGCAGGGAAAAGCAAAACTGAAATCGACGTCCAGGTGGACGGTCGGATTGTCCGCGCTTCTGCCGAGATCGGTGGACGCAGTCTCATCCTGGAGACCGGCCGCATGGCCAAGCTCGCAGACGGTGCCGTCATGGCCCGCTATGGCGACACGATGATTCTCGCGACCGCGCAGAGCTCGTCTGGACGCCCTGACCTCGATTTTTTCCCCTTGACCGTCGACTACCGCGAGCGGTATCCGGCTGCTGGTAAGTTCCCTGGTGGCTTCTTCAAGCGCGAAGGTCGGCCGACCACCCGAGAGGTCCTGACCTGTCGGATCATCGACCGCTCGATCCGCCCGCTGTTCCCAGACGGGTTCAAAAAGGAAGTCCAAGTCCTGTCACAGGTACTCAGTGCCGATATGGACGCCGAATCGGACATTCTGGCGGCGGTTGGCTCCTTTGCTGCACTGGCGATCAGTTCGATTCCGCATGAAAAGCACCTCGGTGCTTGTCGGATCGGGCGGATTGATGGCGAATTTGTAATCAACCCGACCTGGGCGCAGCTTCAGTCCGAGGAGAACGAACTCAACTTGACCGTCGCCGGTCACGACGAAGCGGTCGTGATGGTGGAAGCTGGTTGTTTGGAACTCGAGGAAGATACCCTCCTCGATGCTATCGCTCTAGCCAAGGAGACCTGCGCGGACATCGCCGCCTTGGTCACGGCCTTCACCGAGGCAGCTGGCAAGGAAAAGATGGAGTGGGACGCCCCGGTCCGCGAGGAGTCGCTCGACCAGGCGATCGAGAAGAAGTTCGGCAAGAAGCTCAAGGCCTCATCGGTGGCCGGAGCTGACAAGCACGAGCGCGGCGCGCTGCGCAAGGAGTTGATGAACGAGGTCCATGAAGCCTTCGCCGTCGAAGACGGTGAGGACGCCAAGGCCCATAAGAAGTACGTCAGCGAGTTCTGCTCTGGCTTGACCAAGCAGGGCGAACGGGACTCCATCCTGAGCGGCAAGCGTGCAGATGGTCGCAAGTCCAACAAGATTCGCCCGATTACTATCGAGGTCGGGATCTTGCCCAAGGTGCACGGCTCGGCGTTGTTCACCCGCGGCGAGACGCAGGCGATGTGTGTTGCGACGCTCGGCACGCCTGACGATGTGCAGAACCGCGATGGCATCTACCCTGAGGATCCGCAGAGCTTCATGCTGCACTACACCTTCCCACCGTTTTGTGTCGGTGAAGTGCGTCGGATGATGGGCGTTAGCCGTCGGGAGATCGGTCACGGTAATCTCGCCGAGCGGTCCGTCCTGCGCATGCTGCCGCCGAAGATTGACTTCCCCTACACAATGCGCGTGACCTCCGAGATCCTGGAGTCGAATGGCTCCTCCTCGATGGCGTCCATTTGTGGCGGAACCCTCGCGCTGATGGACGCTGGTGTGCCTTTGCGTCAACCGGTCGCTGGTATCGCGATGGGGTTGGTGATGGAAGGCGAGGACTACGCGATCCTCTCGGACATTCTCGGTTCTGAGGACCACTGCGGCGACATGGACTTCAAGGTCGCGGGCACGGGTAAAGGCATCACCGCCCTGCAGATGGACATCAAGTGCGATGGTCTTACCCATGACATCCTGGAAGAGGCCATGGAGCAGGCCAAGGTCGGACGTTTGCACATCCTGCGTGAGATGCTCAAGGCTCTAGCCAAGCCGCGCAGCGAGATCAGCCCGAATGCGCCGCGTCTTCTCAGCGTGCAGGTGCCGGTGGAGAAGATCGGCTTCATCATTGGCCCGTCTGGCAAGAACATCCGAGCGCTGCAGGCGGACTACGAAGTCAAGATCTCCATCGACGACACTGGCCTGGTCAACATCGGTGGTTTCGATGCTGAGAAGGCTGAGGCCTGTCGCAGCTACATCGGTGACATGACTCGCGAAGTCAAAGCCGGCGAGCTCTACCAGGGTCGGGTCACGTCGATCAAGGATTTCGGCTGTTTCGTTGAAATCCTGCCCGGCCAGGAAGGCCTGTGCCACGTGTCGGAGCTGTCTAATTCGTTCATTCATGCCGTCACTGACGTTGTGAGCACTGGCGATACCCTCGAAGTGAAGGTGCTCGACATCGATGACTTCGGCAAGATCAAGTTGAGCCACAAGGCGACACTGGGTGGGGAGGCAGAGCCCGAGGAGCGGGTTTTCCGTCGCGGACGCGGCGACTCGGTCGACGACTACGAATCCGACGAAGGAGATTCGGAGACCGAGTCTGACACGGACGAAGGGGCCGATGAGGCTCCCCGCGGCCGGAGTGACCGCGGCCGGAGTGACCGTGACGGTGGCCGCGGCCCGAGTCGGCCTCGCGAAGACCGTTCTGGTGGACGCCCTGGCCGTGACTACGGCGCTCGCGGTGATGATCGTGGAGACCGTGGACCGCGTGGTGGGCGCGATCGTGGCGAGCGTTCCGATCGTGGTCCTCGCCGGGATCGTGACGATCGTCCGGATCGCGGTCCCCGTCGTGATTCCGAAGGTCGCTCGGATCGTGGTCCTCGCCGGGATCGTGACGATCGTCCGGATCGCGGTCCCCGTCGTGATTCCGGAGGTCGCTCGGATCGTGGTGAGCGTTCCGATCGTGGTCCTCGCCGTGATCGTGACGATCGCCCCGACCGGGGCGAGCGTTCCGAACGGGGGCCTCGGCCCGATCGTGAAAACCAGGGGTCACGAGGCGAGCGCTCCGACCGTGATGACTCGGGTCGCGGCTCCCGTGACCGCGACGATCGCGAATCCCGAGGCGACCGTTCTGGGGGCCGTCAGGATCGTGGCGATCGCTACGAGCGCGAACCGCGTCGTGGAGGCGAGGATCGGGATGGTGGCCGCGGCCCGAGTCGGCCTCGCGAAGACCGTTCTGGTGGACGCCCTGGCCGTGACT
>JAYZDB010000225.1:0-6380 GCA_036338025.1 Planctomycetota bacterium | reverse complement strand
ACTGGTTTCAGGGCACTCCCGAAGGCAACGAGGACCGCGGGCGGTCGATGATGTCCTGTTTCAATCGCCTTGGTTTCACTGCGGTTGTGGTAGGCAATCACGAATACGACTTCGGCGAGAAGAACCTCGCTGCGCTGATCGCGCTCGCTCGCTATCCGGTGCTTGGGGCGAATATTGTCGAACGCGAGAATCCTTCCCTGTCGCGCCCCTACGTCAGGATGTTCGTTGTCAAACGGGTCGGCGGGATACGGGTCGCGTTGGTCGGATTGATCGCGAGCGAAACCAAACGGGTCTCCACGGGTCCTTTTGGAGCCGCTGCCTTCCCTGATGAAATCCAAAGCTTGCGCAAGCTCTGGCCGACCTTGAAAAAAGCCGCGGACGAGATCGTCTTGATCAGCCATTGTGGCCTGTCGATCGATCGCAAGCTTGCGAAAGCGTTTCCCCGGGTTCGGTTGATTCTGGGTGGGCATAGCCATACCCCCTTGCCGAGAGGCCTTCGGGAAGGGAGTACCTGGATTGCACAAAGCGGCGGCAAGGGTACGACGATTTCGCGAGTGACTCTCACCGTCGATCAAGGCAAGCATCGCCTCGGTGTCGAGCGGGTGGAGCTCGTTGATCTCACTCAAACCGTGACGGCGGATTCTGCGACCATGGGATTTCTCGCCGCTACCTTCGACCACATCGGTGCCAAGTGGGACACCCCGATCGGCAAAGTGGTCGGTGCCCCTGACCGGCGCGTGCGGGGCAGTGGGCGGTCCACGCCGGTCGGCAACTACGTCGCCGACCTGATTCGACGCACGGCGAAGGCGGATGTCGGTTTGACCAACAAGGGGGGGCTGCGATCACGCCTTCCGCAAGGAATGGTCACCCGCCGTCATGTTTTCGAGTTGCTGCCGTTTGACAACTCGGTCCATGTCATGCAGATGACCGGTCGCCAGCTGTCCTCCGTGTTGTCACAGGGATTGCGTCCAGGCCACTTGCCGCTGGAGATCTCCGGTGCCCACTACTCCTACGCGGTGGTCGAGGGCCGACGAGAATTACGCAAGGTCGAGGTCGCAGGGCGAACCATCAACCCGAAGCAGCTCTACAGGGTTGCGACGAGTTCGTTCCTGGCCAGCGGCGGAGATGATTTTACGATTTTTGAGTCGGTTGAGAGCGCCCCGGTGGGCCCAGACTATCTGCGAGCGATTCTGCTCACCGAGCTTCGTAACCACGGGCAGATCCGCCTTTTGGACGAATCCCGTATCCGGCTGGTGGAATAGTGGTTGCGGGACGCCGAGGCTGGATGCAATTTCTCCCCCGAGTTTTTGGAATCCTCGGGAACAAATCCGGCGTTCAGGCTACTCGATGCCTATAGCTCATACGTCTTGAGATTTAAGGCATAATGGTGGTGTTACCCAACACCACACTTCCGAGAGAGACCGTCCTGCCCCTCACGGGATCTCATCAACCCTTTCCGCACAAGGACTAGTAGATGTCAATTGGCAGAAGGCTGCTGTTGTTCTCCCCTGGTGATCCCCAGGCAAATTCACTGACCGCTTCCACCTCTGACTGGGGCTGTATCGTGACCTCTTGCGTCTCCGCAGAGGAACTTCGAGGCCGCATCGAAGGCGCCGAGTACGACCTGGTTCTCCTGGAAGGGACGAAGGCTCTTCGGACCTTGGTGGGCGAAGCCGATCCCGACGGCGAGATATTGCGCACCCCGTTGGCAGAGATCGAGAAGCGCCACATCCTCCGGGTGTTGGCTTCCACCTCGGGCAACAAGACCCGGGCTGCTCGCGTCTTGGGGATCGATACCAAGACGCTGTACAACAAGTTGAAGGCCTACGGTGCAGCGGCGGCGGCCTATCGCCGACGCGCGACCGTCTCGTCTTCCACGACGGCCCCGGGTATGTGATCTGGATCCGGCCCGCGCTCGCGCGTGCCCCATCAAGGTCTTGGATCCGCCAGCCCGGGCTGGCGACAGCGAACCGCGAACGGGAGGTTTCGATCCGGCGCAATGGCGGCGGAGTGCGGGGAGTTCTCCAGCTACTCTTCGAGACCCTCCGGGCTGAGGATTCGCTGGCGTCCGTGAGTCTGGAACTCGACAAATGGTCGTGCTACCGTCCTCACGATGTCTCTGAACGAAGTCCGCGAGTCCCTTAGGAAGTCACTCGGCCGTGTGGACCAGTTGAAGGTGTCTCTTTGACTACGAGACCGCTCTGCGCCGTCTGAAGGACATCGACCACCAGATGAGCCAGCCTGAGTTCTGGGACAATCAGGAACGGGCGCAAGAGACAGTGTTGGAGAAGAAGATGTATTCCAGCGTTGTTGGGCCGCTCGAGAAGGCGGTTGGCCTGATCGAGGAAGGGGAGGTGTTCCTTGAACTCGCAGAAGATGACCCCGACGGGGTATCGGCGGACCTGACCACTCTCTCGGAGTCGCTGGAGACCACCTTGGAGAAGATCGAGTTCCAGCTGATGCTCGGTGGCAAGCACGATGCTGGCAATTGCATCATGACCCTGGTGCCTGGTGCTGGCGGCATCGATGCCGCTGATTGGGCCGAGATGTTGATGCGGATGTATGTCAAGTGGGGCGAGAACATGGATTTTGATCTCACTCAGGAGGACTACCAGCCGGGCGAGGAAGCCGGTATCCGCACCGCTACGATTCACTTCAAGGGGCCCTTTGCTTATGGCCACTTGAAGGCCGAACAGGGGGTCCATCGCCTGGTGCGGATCTCGCCGTTCGATGGCAACGCGCGTCGGCAGACCTCGTTTGCGTCGGTAGAGGTTGTTCCGGAGCTCGACGATGCGGTTGCAATCGAGATCGAAGACAAGGACCTTCGGGTTGATACCTACCGGGCGAGCGGTGCTGGCGGGCAGCACGTCAACAAGACGGATTCAGCGGTTCGCATCACGCATTTGGCGACTGGTATCGTGGTGCAGTGCCAGAACGAGCGTAGCCAACACAAGAACAAGGCTTCCGCAATGAAGGCCTTGCGCGGCAAGCTCTTTCAGCTCCAAGAGGCCAGGCGAGAGAAAGAGCTCGCAGAATTTTACGGGGGGGAACGAGGTTCAGTCAGCTGGGGCAACCAGATCCGGTCCTACGTGATCCACCCCTATCAGATGGTGAAGGACCTTCGTACCGGCGTGGAGACTTCGAATGTGGACCGAGTGCTCAATGGCGATATCGAACAGTTCATCGTCGCGTATCTGAAGAAGAGGAGTGATTCATAATGATTCGGCGCGCATTGATCTCAGTGACGGACAAGGCCGGGGTCGTAGAGTTTGCGAAGGGCCTCGTCGAGGAAGGATTCAGTATCTTGTCGACTGGCGGAACGATGAAGGCGATCCGTGGGGCAGGTATCGAGGTCGAAGAAGTCGCCGACTACACCGGGTTCCCGGAGATGATGGACGGCCGTCTGAAGACCCTGCACCCGAAGGTGCATGGTGGTCTTTTGGCGCGCCGTGACGTTGAGGGCGACGTGGACTCGATGGCCGAGCACGGCATCGATCGAATCGACCTGGTCGCCGTCAATCTCTATGCGTTCCGTGCGACCGCCCAGCGGCCAGGAGTTTCACGTGCGGAGGTGGTCGAGAATATCGATATCGGAGGCCCCACCATGATTCGGAGCGCCGCCAAGAATCACCAACACGTCGCGGTGGTGGTTGACCCGGCGGACTACGAGGCCGTTCTTGCTGCCCTGCGCGATAATGATGGTGAGTTGCCAGTCGAAATGCGTCGAGATCTTGCCGGCAAGGCATTTGCCCATACCGCCTCCTACGACACGGCGATTGGCGGCTGGTTTGCCGAGGAGCGGGCGCAACGCGCCGACCAGGCACGCTTTGGCGGAGACTTTGGACTCGCTGGAGAGAAGGTGCAGGACCTGCGATATGGCGAGAACCCGCAGCAGCAGGCCGCGTTCTTCCGCAACCCAGACGCTGACGCGCCCAACCTGGCGTCCGCGACGCAGTTGTCAGGCAAGGAGTTGTCGTACAACAACATCCTGGACCTCGATGCCGCGATGGGCGTAGCGCTGGACTTTGAGGCACCGACCTGTGCGGTCATCAAGCACCTCAACCCTTGCGGCACCGCGACGGCTGCGAACGGCGAACGGGCATTCCGTGCTGCGCTGGCTGCTGATCCTGTCAGCGCGTTTGGCGGAATCGTCGCTCTGAACGTGACTCTCACTTCTGCTATTGCCCAGGCGATGTCTGACGAGGCGGGATTTCTGGAAGCGATCATCGCGCCCGGTGTCGATGAGGATGCGCTGGCGATCTTGCAAGCCGCCAAGTGGGGCAAGAATGTGCGGATTATGGACCTCGGGGGTTACCCACCGGCGGACGAGCAGGTTCTGCTGCGGCAGGTTTCGGGTGGGTTCCTACTGCAGACCTACCTGCCGGGATTTCTCCATGACGAGAAAAACGTCGTGACCAAGGCCCACCCCAACGACCTCCAACTCGGTTGCATGGATTTTGCGATGCGGGTCTGCAAGCACGTCAAGAGCAACGCGATTCTATTGGCGGTGGCTCACGACGACGGGGCCTTTGCCACTGTCGGCGTAGGAGCCGGCCAGATGAGCCGTGTCGATTCCGTCAAGATCGCTGTCGAGAAGGCCGGCGACAAGGCGGTTGGTGCGGTGATGGCATCCGACGCCTTCTTCCCATTCGCAGATGGCCTGGAGGCGGCCATCGCAGCTGGGGTGACCGCTGTGATTCAGCCAGGAGGCAGTAAGCGAGATGACGAGGTAATTGCCGCTGCCGATGCAGCCGGGGTTGTGATGATCTTCAGTGGCACTCGGCACTTCCGGCATTAGGGTTCTGGAATCGAGACCATGGCAGACCTCTTTGAGATCGCGGATCGAGTCCTGCTCGGCGAGTCCCTGCGGGACGTTGCTGTCGAGTATCGAAACACGATGCTCATCGACATGGGGTTTGATCCCGAGAATTCCCCCGATGAGTTGTTCACCAAGGAGACGACCCGGTTCATGAACAAGGTCTGTCGGCACCTCGGCGAGCGGCACGCTGGTGATCAGGCGGTGGCGGCTGAACTCGAGGCCTGGGTTTGCGGGGTCAACGAATACGACGCATTTGACGCTCTCCTCGCGCACTTTGAATTTCCCAGCCGCCCGACTGTCTTGGAACGCGGGCGAATCCTGTTTCCGGGCCCGATGACGGCGCACTGGGACGATCAGCCTGGCTAGACATGACGATCGCCGACCGCCTGCAGGATGTGCGCGATCAAATTGCCCGAGCTTGTCAGCTCGTTGAACGTGATCCGGCAGAAGTAGATCTTCTACCGGTCAGCAAGCGTCATTCGATTGACGCGATCCTCGAGGCCAGAGCCAGTGGATTGGAGGCGTTCGGAGAGAACCGGGCGCAGGAGTTGATCACCAAATCCCAACAACTCACCGAGGCTGGTATCGCTTGGCACATGATCGGCAGCCTGCAGACCAACAAGGTCAACCAGATCGTCCAGGTCCCGGGATTGGTGCTCATCCAGTCCATGGATCGCATCAAGCTCGCGGATGCCCTGCAACTCGCAGCCTTCAAGGAAGGCCAGCAGCTCGATGTTCTGCTGCAGATCAACGCGACCGGCGAGGACCAAAAGCACGGTGCGCTCCCTGCCGATGCGCCAGGTCTCTTGGCGCATCTGATTGACCACTGCCCAAATTTGCAGCCGGTCGGAGTGATGGCGATGGGGCCCTTGTTGGGGGATCCAGCGCCCGTGTTCAAGCGGGTCGCCAGCTTGCACGAGGATCTTCGTGAGCGGACAGGCTTGCCCCTGCCGATCGCGAGCATGGGGATGACCGGTGACATGACGGAGGCTGTCGCGGCGGGCTCGACGATGGTACGCGTCGGGACGGGGGTCTTCGGTTCCCGGCCGACATGAGCCGGGGGCGTCCCACTGCTTGACGGCCAGCGAGGATCTTGCGGCGCCTAGTCCTTCCGGTTCTCTCGGTCTCTGCGGCGTTCCCCGAAGGCATTTCGGCCTGCTTCCAGGCGATCCGCTGCCGACTGCTCGTCCTTGCCGTCGAGCATCGTTGCCAGGAACGTCTTGAACGCCTTGTTGTCCCCGGACTTGATTGCGTCGACTGCCTTTTGCATCCAGGACTTGACCGCGTCTTCGGTTTCGGCCTGCAAGGTGGACAGCAAGGTCTCCATCATTGCCTTGTCGAGCCGAATGCCGATCACATAGGCGGCGACCGAGCGGACTTTGCTCGATTCATCCTGCAGCGCGATCTGGAGGTTTTCTGTTACGGCGGCTCGATCCTCGAGTTTGCCCGTCGCGACAACAGCGTGGGCCCTGACGATCTCCGACTTGTCGCTTTTTACGGCTTTCTTGATCACCCGGATCACGGAACTGTTGGTGGGACCGCAGGCTGCCATGGCGCGGAT
>JAYZDB010000224.1:0-5494 GCA_036338025.1 Planctomycetota bacterium | reverse complement strand
GCTGGTGCACGGTATCGCTCGCTGGGCGTCCATTTGAAATCGGATTGGACAGCTTGGATCGCCTGAACCCACAGCCACTCGAGCTCTCCCTTGGTGATGAAGTAGGTCGCCGAGTTGATGATCTTGCCATCGCCGTCAAGGAACAGGTGCTGCGGGGCGACAACGCTGGTTTCGCCATCGACCTGCAGGATCTTGCGCCGGACCTGGTAGTCGTTGGTCCGATGAATAGCGCAGGTCGTGCCTTTGCAGCGTTTGCAGCTGCCGTTTCCATGCGTGTTGTTGGAGCAGAACAGGTTGATGGTGTTCTTGCTCAGCTTGACGAGGGTTGAGTCCCGGTAGTGATCCTCGACCATCTGGTCATTGGCCCGTTCACCGTCCATGTTGAGGGCGACGAACACGACCGTGTTCCTGGTCTTGGCCGCAGCCAGAGCCTCGTCGAGAGACCTTGCCCATTGGATCTGGGCCGTCGCGGTCGAGGCCGCAAGAAGCACGGAGAGAATGCGCAGAGATTGCCGCATGATTGGGGTGGGCTTGGTTGGTTGAGTGCTGGAAACGTCCGCATTGTCCTGGCTGCCGCAGTTCGGGGACACGGATTTCCCGGTATTGCACCGCTGGGACGGCTGTTACGGGCGGGCGGGGTCTGGTTGCCTGGGGTTTCCGCCGGGAGGATCAGCTCGCGACTGCGGCTTTTACGGCTTCGGTCAGCACCGGCAGCACGTCGAAGACATCGCCGACGATTCCGAAGTCTGCGACCTTGAAAATCGGCGCTTCGGGGTCCTTGTTGATGGCGACGATGCACTTGCTCGTCCGCATGCCGGCCAGGTGTTGGATCGCACCGCTGATACCGCAAGCGATGTACAGGGGTGGCGAGACCACCTTGCCGGTTTGCCCCACCTGTTCCCGGTGAGGGCGCCAGCCGGCATCGACGACGGCGCGCGAAGCACCTACGGCAGCCACGCCCGGCCCAAAGGCCGCTGCCAGATCTTCGATCAGGTTGAAGTGTTCGGCTTCCTTGAGGCCGCGTCCTCCCGAGACCACAACGGATGCTTCCTGCAAGGGGACGCTGTCGCGTGCACCCGCGATGACTTCGGTGACAATGGCCTTGATTGCAGAGGCGTCGAGAGACGGCGTAACCTGTGCAATGTCAGCGCTGCCACCAGACCTGGCTTCGAAGTTGTTAGGCCGCACGGTGGCCATGAACGGCGACTTGTTTGCCACGCTCTTGGTGTAAGCCTTGCCAGCGTAGACCGGCTTGGTCGCACCGAACTTGTTGTCCTCGAAGTGCAGAGCGGTCGCATCGCTGATCAGTCCGACACCGAGTCGGGCGGCGATGCGGGGTGCGAGATCCTTGCCCATGGCGGTGTGCGCCATCAGGATGGAGGACGCGCTTATATCTTTGAGTGCTTCAACCGCGGCGGTGGCGTAGCCGTCGCCGCTGTACTTGGCCAGGGCTTCGGACTCAACTGCCACGACCCGGTGGGCACCGGATGCCTGTAGTTCGGTTTTGGCGGCATCGATGCCACTGCCAAGAATGACCGCCACGACTTCGCCGCCGGCCTTTGCCGCCAGATCGATGGCAGCGGAAACGACCTCCAGCGATGGTCTCTTGAGCGAGCCGTCACGGGCTTCGGCGATGACTACTACGTCGTTCGACATGGAACTTGTTCCTAGAGAACCTTGGCTTCGTCCTTGAGGGCGTCGATCAGGGCGTCGACGGCTTCGGGGCCCTCTCCGACGATGCGGCCATCGCCTCGCGCCGGCGGCAGGCTGAGGGAGACTGTGGTGAGGGCAGATTCGACCACGCTGGCGTCGATCTCCTCGAAGGGCTTCTTCTTGGCCTTCATGATGCCTTTCAGGTTGGCGTAGCGTGGCTCATTGAGCCCCTTCTGCGTCGAGAGGATGGCTGGCAACTTGCACGAGACGATTTCGCGCCCCCCTTCGATGTCCCGCTCTGCAGTCACCGTGCCGTCTTGGATTTCGACCTTCTTCACATCCGTGACGCAGGAGATGTCGAGGAGGGTTGCGACCCGCTGAGGCACCTGGCCGTTGTCATCATCGATCGACTGCTTGCCCATCAGGATCAGATCGGCGTTCTGGTCTTTCAGCCAGGACGCCAGCATCTCGGAGTTCGCGTAGGCGTCGGCCTGCCCGTCGTGTTTCAGCAGGACAGCCTTGTCAGCTCCCCGCGCCAGGCAGTCGCGCAACTCCTTGACCGAGTCTGAGCAGCCGAGAGAGACCACGGTGACTTCGCCGGCACCGACGGCTTCCTTGGTTTGCAGGGCTTGTTCGACAGCAAATTCGTCGTACGGATTGATTTCGAACTCGACGCCGCTGTCGTCGAGCGAGGCGCCGTCGGCCGCAACCTTGATCGTCGAGTTGCTCGCGGCCACGCGTTTGATGCAAACTACGATATTCATTGTGCTTACGTGCCAGATCCTGAGGTGAGTCGGGGTCCCGCGCGGGAAGGGGCGCAAGAGTCTAGGCCGCTCCGCCCGGCAATGCTCGGCCCGGCCCGGTTTTTTCGTTCGCCGCGCCCATTCTGACCCGGCAGGAGTCAGCGTGGCATCGGGTGTCGGAGACGTCGGCGGCCAGGCGCGGTGGGGCACGCGGCCTTGTTGGGGCCGCCTGCTACCTCACCGTACTTGGAGTCTCTGCCTGACGCGTATCCAGCGGGTGGCTGGCGCGTCCAGGGTCCTTACTGAATCTGCTGGCTGACCTTGCTTAGCTGCGTCTTCAGTCGTGACATCACGTTGCTGTGGATCTGGCAAACCCGGGACTCTGTGAGTTCCATGATCTCGCCGATCTCGCGCATGGTGAGGCCCTCGTAGTAATACATGATGATGATCAACCGCTCTTTCTTGGTGAGGTTGCTGGTGATCAGGTCGAGAACGTCCCGCTGTTGCATGGTCTGCATGGGGTCCGCGCACTTCTTGTCCGCGAGGATCTCGACTTTCTCCATCTCGCTGTTGTCGCTGCCGTCATCCCACTTCTCTGAAAGCGAGAAGATGGTCCTGGCGCTGGCTTCTTGACGCGTGGCCTGGAGTTCATCGATCGTCATCTCCATGGCTTCAGCGAGTTCGAAGTGGTTCGGATCACGACCGAGGTTTCCTTCGAGCTGGCGGAGCGCCTTCTCAAGGCGGTGGGCCTTCAGGCGCACGAGGCGGGGGACCCAGTCCTGGGAGCGCAATTCGTCCAGGATCGAGCCGCGGATGCGGGTCGTGCAGTAGGTCTTGAACTTGATGCCGCGGCTCAGGTCGAAACCGTTGATGGCGTCCATCAGGCCGAAGGTCCCGGCGCTGGTAAGGTCCTCGAGTTCAATCGACTTCGGCAGGGTCTGCAGGAGGCGCTCAGCGATCATCCGCACCAGGGGCATGTGGATCTCGATGAGGATGTTGCGGAGGTTGTCGTCGTTGGTCTTCTTGTAGGTGACCCAGATGCCCTGCAGGTCATCGTCCATGGAGAGTCCGCCTTCAACTGCCGGCGCGAACCGGGTGCGGGTCCGCGGAGCAGGACTTTTCTTGGTGCTGACCTCGGGACTGGGCTTTTGGGCCTGCGTCTTGGTTGAGCGGGTAGCAGACGGGCGGACGGCAGGCTTGCGAAGAGCGGTAGAACGGGCCATTGGAGAACTCCGGTATCGGTAACTGGGGCGTTTAAAGAGTCGATTGGACTCCTCGTGCCGACGGCCCTGTCAGCGGATTCCCACGCCCTGTTCTCCAGGCTCTTTCTGGTTGCTATGCGTAGATAGCACACCCAGCTTCATTCGGGAACCGGCTGCCATATCACCTCGCGGTGGGTTAGGCCCTTGGCTTTGCGTCACCACCTTTCGGTGGTTTTGCCTTTATCGAGAAGCGTCAAAGATCGCACCGGCCATAGTGTCGGCCGGCCATCGTATATCGTCCAGTAGCCCCGCTGGGTTGAGTGGTTTCTCCGGAACTTTAGGAGAATTCGTAAATCGTCTTCCCATGGGTGCTTCAGTCATCACATATCAGGGACCTTACGGTCCGCCCGATCAGCTTGTCCCGACCGGACAGGAAGCCCAGCTCCAGCAGGAAGACGCAGGCTGCGACTTCGCCCCCTACCATCTGGACCAGTTCGCAGGCGGCCTGGGCGGTACCGCCGGTGGCAAGGACGTCATCGACGATCAGCACCTTGTCGCCTGGCGCCACCCCGTCGTTGTGGATCTCGAGGGTGTCCGTGCCGTATTCGAGTTCGTATTCGTACTTGGTGG
The DNA here is from genome assembly GCA_036338025.1 of Planctomycetota bacterium. Classification (GTDB taxonomy): domain Bacteria; phylum Planctomycetota; class UBA1135; order UBA1135; family UBA2386; genus JAYZDB01. The sequence continues at coordinate 1,266 of JAYZDB010000224.1, read as the reverse complement.
TTGCGGCAGGCAGCTTGCCAGGCTTACGGATCGGGGTGAATCCGAGGCCGAGCTTCAGGGCCAGCGGAGTGCCGAAAAGGAACCCCCGGGATTCGATCCCAGCGACTCTTTGGATATCGAGGTCTGCGACCGCCGCCGCCATCTGGTCGATGCAGTGGGTCAGGGCCCCGTGGTCAGCGAGGAGCGGGGCGATGTCCTTGAACATGATGCCCGGCTTGGGGAAGTCAGGTACGTCGCGCAGGTAGTCGTTGAGGTTCATAGCTCTACATTCGATCTGGGGCAGCGACTCCGAGCAAGTCCAACCCGATCTTGAGAAGGTCGCGGGCAGCGGAGACCAGGGCGATCCGGGCGGCCCGCAGGTCGTCGTCCGCTCTCAGGACGTGGTGGTCACGCAGGTAGCTGTGGATGTCCCCGGCTAGCTGGATCATCAGGTTGGTAATGATACTGGGTTCGTTCTGTTCGGAGGCGCGTTGTAGCGCTGGCCCGAACTCCAGCATGGTAAGAAGAACCTGATCGGCATCGGAGAGAAGTTCGAAGTCGATTTCACCAACGGTGGTCTCTTGCGCCTTGCGCAGGATCCCAGAGAGGCGGGCGACGGCGTACTGGACGTATGGCCCGGTCTCGCCCTCGAAATTGAGCAGTAGATCCCAATCGAACTTCACGTCCTTGATGCGAGAGTTCTTGAGATCGTTGAAGACAATCGCCGATACGCCGACCTGCTCGGCGACCTGGTCGGAATTTTCGAGGTCGGGGTTCTTTTCGTCGATGATCTTGCGCACGTTGGCGACTGCCTCATCCAACACCTCGTCCAGGAAGATCGCGTTGCCCGCCCGGGTCGAGAACTTGCCCCACTTGTCTGTCTCAGGGTCCTTCGACAGGATCAGGCCGAACGGCACATGCTCAATCTTCTCAGCCAGGGGCAGGTTCATTTTCGTGAGCACTGCCTTGAGTTGATTGAAGTGCAGTTTCTGCTCCCCTCCAACTACGTAGAGGGCTCGATCGAACTTGAATTGCTCAGCGCGGTAGAAGATCGCGGCCAGATCTCGAGTTGCATAGATAGTGGTACCGTCGGACTTGCGGAGGATGCAGGGCGGCATCTTCTTGGACTCGAAATCCACGACTTGTGCACCATCGGATTCCACCAGGATGCCAGCCTCCTCTACCCGACCGATGGCGTCTTCCATCTTGTCCTCGTAGAAGCTCTCGCCGGTAACGTGATCGAATTCGACGTTGAGTCGTTTGTACGGCCCGCCAAACGCCTCGATC
>JAYZDB010000223.1:0-4372 GCA_036338025.1 Planctomycetota bacterium | reverse complement strand
AACAAGTAAAGACTTGGCAAGGTACAACGTATAAATGACAGCAAAAATCACAAGAATATTTAGCAGTCTGGTTTGTTGGGCTATTTTGGGGAACTTCCCCCCCCAAGGGAAACGGACAGCGGTCAGGTTCGCTAGTTTTTTGGAAGTGCCAGGCCACAGGCTGGCGAATCGGTATCCGTCATGAGCAATTCAAGCAAGTTTCTCCTCAGTGTTGGCGCAGCGGTGCTGCTGTTCGCCAGTGTGGGCTTTGGTCAGGGCATCAGCATCAAGCGCAGCGGCGTAGTCTTCTATGGCGCCACCGCCAACTGCTCCCAGCCCGCCAGCATCCACTGGAACAAGGTTCGTGGGGCGACTCCCGAGTGGAAGAGAATCCATGCGGACGGGGTTCGCAGGGGTTCAGGGCGCTACGACCTGCTGATCTCCGAGATGAACGGCCGGATCAAGCGGGCCGCGGCGGCGGCGGCGGACGCAGCGGATCGTGATTGTGTGGTGCGCCACGGCGACATCAAGAACAGCAACGGCCTCGAGGTTGCAGACCTGACCAACGAAGTCATCGCGGAACTCTAGATGCCCCAAGCTGCGCAGCATCCGCTGCGGGAGCCCACGCTTGTCTCGATCCATCCCCAGCCCTATCGTTCCCTGTGCACCGGACCAGGGCGGTTTTCCAGAGGTCCGGCAACCATCCGCGTGGGGGTCGTATTGCATCATGACCTGTAGTGTGGCGCCGAGTACACCGGCCAGCTTGCTGGTCGCGTTGGTCTTGTTGACGGGTTGCGTGACGGAGCGTAGCTGGAAGCCAGGCCCCAAGCGGGTGACCACCACTGTCTACGATGACAAGGGCAGCGAGGTGGTTGGCACCGGTAGTCCCTACAAGATCCTCGGATTGTCGCCGAACAAGACCGATCCCCTGGCCGAGGCTGCAACGCAGGACACCCAGGGCTTGACTCCGCAGGAAATTCAACGTCGGCGCGAGGCGGCGATCCGGAATCAGTTCGGCTCAACCGTGGTGATCAATGGTGACCTCGTGACCAAGCGTTACTTCCTCAGCACTGAGCCCGGGGAGGTCTTCAAGAAGATCAGTGGTGTTGCCGCCGGCTCGCCGGTGGTGCTAGGAGGTAAGGGTGACACCAAGAGCATCCTCGGGTCGATGTTGGCCGCCAACGAGGTCTCGATCAGCTACATCGACAAATTCGAGTCGGTGCCCGCGCTGTTGGCCGGACCCGTTCCGGGCCCGAAGATGATGATCCCGACGGCGGGTGTCGGTGGCCACAACGACCTCCTGCTGGTGACCGCCAAGGCACCGGATCTGGCGGCTTTCGAAGATGCGATCAACCTGTTCTACTCGAATATCCCGCAGGTCGAGATCACCGTGAAGGTGGTGGAGTTCTCGACCTCTGAGAGCCTCTCGTTCGGCACCGGTGTTGCCAACCCAAGCGCTGGTGAGACGCCCGCGAGTTTGTTTACCAACCTCGCCAGTGGTCGGCTGGTCGGTGACATCACGTCCTCGTTTCCTCTCAACCCGCCGGTTGGCAGCGGCCTGCGCTCGAAGGGGATGTTCTCACTGGGAGGCATCCACGACGGCTGGGAACTCGACGCCACTCTCGAGGCCCTACAAGCGCAGGGCAAGGCTGACGTCCTCAGCAGTCCCAAGTTGATGGTCCGCAACGGTGGCACGGCGGCGATTGCGACGTTTACCGAGATGCCGTTTCCGCAGGCCAAGGTCACGGTCACCAACATTGCTTCGACGAACATCAGCTTCAAACCCGTCGGCATCACGCTGGGAATCAAGCCGGTGATCGCGGGCACTGAGACGATCATCCTGCAGATCCACGCGGATGTTTCGGCGGTGACCGGATTCGCCGCCACCGATCCGATCGACACGCCCATTATCTCCACACGCACCGCGATGACCTCGGTCCACGTGCCGAACGGCAAGTCGACGATCATCGGGGGCTTGCGGACCACGACGTCCCTGTCCAACGAGACCAAGATCCCGATCCTGGGCGACATCCCGATCCTGGGCTACCTGTTTCGTTCCACGACGACCCAGGCCAGCGAGACCCAACTGAGCTTCATCATCACGCCCCGGATCCGGATTGGGTCCCAGGACGTGTTGGCGCGCTGATCCGGGCGGGGATTTCGCTGCCTTGGTACCCGAGGTCGGGAAGAACCCGGCTAGAATCCCGTCGAAGGCAGATGCCCATGGTTTCCAGGACACCGATACAGCCTAATTTGCGTCAGACCGAAGAAGGTGGGTTCGCGCTGATCATGGTGGTGATCTTTAGCGTGCTGCTGTTCGTCCTGGTGGCAGACCTGGTGACTTCGGCCCAGATGGCCCACAGCACTGGTCGCAACGACGTCTTGCTGGTCCGCATGGAAAATCACATGCGCCTGACCCTGCTGGAGGTCCTGCAGTCTCTCAAGGACGACCTCGAGGGCGGCGATGCTGCCAGCATGATGGGTGGCGAGGGTCCGTTGGCGGGCGCTGGAGCCGCCGCTGGTGGCGGTGAGGGCGCTGGTGGGGGCGAGGGCGAGGGTGAGGGCGAGGGCGAGGAAGAACCGCCCTCCGATAGTCGCAACGACGCCTGGTACAAGCCGACTCCGTATTCCGATGGAGATCTGACTACGTATTCCTGGGTCGAGGACGAAAACCGCAAGTTCAACATCCTCTCCTTGGCGAGTCCCGACGAGGAATACGCCCAACTCTCGAAGGACCGGCTGGTTCGGCTGATCGTCTCGCTCCGGGAAAACACCCTGTTCGAGATTACCAACAGTGACGCTACGACGATCGCGAATGAGATCGAGGATTGGATCAACGGGATGAACCGCAACGAAGTCCATCGACCCAAGCCGGAGCTCAAGAGCGACAACCAGAACAGTGACCGCAAGTCCATCCCCCTGCACCTCGATGAGCTCTTGCTCTTGCGAGGCGTTGAGGACGAGATCTTCTACGATCTGGTCTATGCCGGGCCGCCGGTCAAGGTCTTGCCGGGACTGGAGTCCGTCCTGACGATCTACACCTCGTACCGGACCGACCCCGGCGACCCGGCGAAGGTGGCCAGCAACGCCAACGCGGCTGGTGGCAATGCAGCGGGTGGTAATGCAGCGGGTGGTAACGCGGCCGGCGGCGCTGCTGAGGGAGCCGGTGTCGGTGAGTCGGTGCCGAAACCCGAGGGCATCGGGGTCCGGATCAACGTCAATACTGCCCCGCGACCTGTACTACGCTGCTTGTTCTCCGACTCGGAGCTCCCCGACAGCGTGCTCGACGCGATCCTGTATTACCGCAACGAAGATGCTCCCGAGGACGAGCAGGAAGGCGGGGAAGGTGGTGTCGAGGAGGAGATCACCGACTACAGCGGTGACGTCATGGAGGGGATGGAGTCGCTCAAGAAGATCTTCACGACCCTCGAGGATCTGGAAGAGGTGCCGGAATTCGCCAGTCTCGATCCGGACGTCAAGGAGAGGTTCACAACTCTGTTGACCACCGAGTCCGACGTCTTTTCGATTCACCTTGTCTGTGTTTTCAAGAAGAACGAAGAGCGCAAGATCTTCGTGATGTCACGGCGCAAGAGTGTCGTCATCCGCCTCGAAGGTGAGGAGGCTCCTCGGCTCTACCCAATCGTTCGCCTTGAGCGACGCCATGGCATTCGGGTGCTTGGGGTCGACTTCCCAGAAGAAGATGAGGCGCGGCGGCGCTTGCAGGAGTACGACATGGACCAGTACTCACTGGAGGAACGGGCGTGGAATCCGTTCTACCCGGACTTCTACGACAAGAGCAGCCGCCGCGACAATCGATAGCGGGTGCCCCCAGGGCAGGCTTCAACTCCCGTCGATTGTCTCGCGGAACCGCTCGAACAGGTACATCGCATCGTGTGGACCCGGTGCCGCTTCAGGGTGGTACTGGACCGAGAACACCGGGAGTTCCTTGTGGCGCAGGCCTTCGACCGTCCGGTCGTTGAGGTTGATGTGGGTGACTTCGACGGCGTCCGGCAAGCGGCTTGGATCGACGGCAAAGGAGTGATTCTGCGAAGTAATCTCGACTTTCTCGGTGGTCATGTCGATCACCGGTTGGTTGCCACCGTGATGACCGAATTTCATCTTGTAGGTCTCTGCCCCGAATACCTGGGCGAGGATCTGGTGACCGAGGCAAATCCCGAACATCGGCAACTTGTCGACTAGTCCCTTGGCTGCTTCGACGGCGTATGGCACCACCGCCGGGTCGCCGGGACCGTTGCTGAGAAACACACCATCTGGCGACCGTTCCAGGACGGCCTCGGCCGGGGTGTCGGCCGGCACCACGGTAACGTCGAACCCGCATTGGACCAGCGAGCGGAGGATGTTGCGCTTGGCACCGACGTCGTAGGCGACGATC
>JAYZDB010000222.1:0-4619 GCA_036338025.1 Planctomycetota bacterium | reverse complement strand
TCCCGGATCCGCGACCGGATGGCCCGCAGGGCGGCCTGGTGGTCTTCCCGAACCCGGGTGGTAAACCGGTCGCGCATCTCCGCAGCGAGCACCCGCATCAGCCCGCTGGCTTCCGGATGCTGGAAATGGAACTCCAGGTAGCCGACCAGGAACGCCCTGAGGGTGGCGGGCTCGCCATCTGCGGGCGCCTGGATGACCTGACGCTGAGCCTCACGCCAGTAGTCGATCACGGCGAAGAACAGCTCCTCCTTGCCCCGAAAATGGAAGTAGACGCCACCCTTGGTCACCTCTGCACGCTGGCCGACCTCGGTCAGATTGGTGGCCGCAAAGCCCTTTTCTGTGAACTCTGTCGAAGCCGCCTGGAGTAGGCGGAGGTGTAGCCCGGGGTCCTTGGGTTTAGCCATGTAGCACCCCATCGAATCGTCTGGCTGCAAACTTCAACTGACTATTGGAAATCACTTTGGGTCTATTCCTGGGTTCTGGAGAAGCGCCGCCACCAACCGCCGGATGGCCCGATTCGGGAGTCTAAAACACTATCACATTCTCACTAGTATGTCAAAATAAGATTCCTTTGAGTATCTCACGTGCTTGCCACTTTCTCCAGACGATATCCATGTCTATCCTCCCGCGCATAGGACCGAACTGGGAGACCATGGCACAGCACGACCGCATTACTCCGACTAGCCTGCCCAAGTGGTTCAGGGTTCCCATCCCCCACGGCGATGAGGTCGGTCGCCTGCGCGGCATCCTGGCCTCCCGCGGCCTGCACACAGTCTGTGAAGAGGCGCGTTGCCCGAACATGGGCGAGTGCTGGGACGGCGGTACCGCGACCTTCATGGTGCTCGGTGACACCTGCACCCGAGGCTGCCGGTTCTGCAACGTCAAGACCAACGCCAAAGGCACCCCCGTCGACACGGACGAACCGGCGAAGGTCGCCGACGCCGCCATCGCGATGGGACTCAACTACGTCGTCCTGACGATGGTCGACCGCGATGACCTTGCGGACGGCGGCGCCCGTCACGTCGCGGACACGATCCGTGAGATCAAGCGTCGCCAACCTAACATGCTGGTAGAAGCCCTGACCGGGGACTTCGGCGGGCGACGTGACCAAATCGCGATGGTCCTCGACAGCCAGCCTGACGTCTTCGCTCACAACATCGAGACCGTAGAGCGCTTGACCAGGCGGGTGCGCGACCAGCGCTGCGACTACAGCCAGAGCCTCGGCGTGTTGCGGACTGCCAAGGAACTAAATCCGGACCTCGTGACCAAGTCCTCGATCATGATCGGTCTGGGCGAGACCGAGCGGGAAGTGGACAGGGTGATGGATGACCTGCGTGCCCAAGGTGTCGACGTCGTGACTCTTGGTCAGTATCTCCGACCGAGCATGCTGCACCTGCCGGTAAAGGAATACGTCACTCCCGCGCGCTTTAAGGCGCTCGAAAAACGGGCACTTCGGAAGGGCTTCCTCTACGTCGCCGCCGGCCCCCTGGTGCGGTCCTCCTACAAGGCCGCAGAGTTCTACATCGAAGGCATGCTCCGGCGACGCCGGCAGGCTGAGCTGGAAACCACCATGGAAACACGATGACATTCGAAGTCCTCACGATTCTCGAGAAGGACGGCAAGGTCAAGAAGGGCAAGGAACCCGACCTCAGCGATGACCGCCTCCGCAAACTCTACGAAACCATGGTGCAGGCACGCATCATGGACGAACGCGGCCTCGCCCTGCAAAGACAGGGACGCATCGGCTTCTATCTCCAGGGCCTGGGCCAGGAAGCCAGCCACGTCGGCAGCGCTGCACCGATGCTCGACAGCGATTGGATCTTCCCCGCGTATCGACAACCAGGAATTCCGCTACTGCGCGACGCAGACCTCGATGAGGTCGTAACCGAGTGGTTCGGACACGAAGGCGATCCCTCGAAGGGCCGCCAGATGCCGGTTCACTACAGCTTGCGCAGCATCAACTTTGTCAGCATCAGCTCGCCGATCGGGACACAGATCTCACACGCTGTCGGTGCCGCGATGGCTGCAAAGAACCGGGGCGATGACACAGTCTTCATGACCTACTTCGGGGATGGCGGGACCAGCTCCAACGACTTCCACGCTGGCCTCAATTTCGCCGCCGTCTTCAAGGCACCAGTAGTGTTCGTGTGCGAGAACAACCAGTGGGCCATCTCGACCCCGGTCAGCAACCAGACTGGTAGCGAGACCATGGCACAGAAGGCCGTCGCCTATGGGATTCGAAGTGCGCGGGTTGACGGCAACGACGTCCTCGCAGTCTACCGGGTCGCCCAGGAGGCTGTCGATCGCGCACGCAAGGGCGAAGGTCCAACGATGATCGAGACCGTCACGTATCGAATGGGCTCGCACTCCTCGTCCGATGACGCCAGCCGCTACCGCGACCAAAAAGAGTACGAGCGCTGGGAGCAGCGCGACCCGATCAAGCGGTTCCAAAACTACCTCAAGCGCAAGAAACTCTGGACTCCAGAGTGGCAGAGCGAAGTCGAGGAAACCTTCAAGACCCGTATCAACGATGCGATCAAGCGTGCTGAGGCCGCCGGCAAACCGGTGATCGAGACACTCTTCGAGGACGTCTACCTGCACCAGCCCAAACAACTCAAAGTCCAACAGGACGATCTGCTGAGTCTCGAAGGCCCCGAGGCCGAAGACACCGGCGAGTTCCCTCTCTAACCCCCCTGGAGTCCACACAATCATGGCAATCATGACCATGCTCGGCGCAATCACGGACGCGATGGCGACCGAAATGCGCAACGACGACCGCGTCGTAGTCTTCGGCGAAGACGTCGGCAAGAAGGGCGGGGTGTTCGGCACCACCGCTGGCCTGCAAGAGGAGTTCGGCGAGACTCGCTGCTTCGACACGCCGCTGTCCGAGTGCGGCATCATCGGAACCGGCATCGGCATGGCCGTCTACGGCATGCGGCCGATCGCAGAAATTCAGTTCCTGGACTTCATCTACCCTGCATTCGACCAGATCGTGTCCGAGGCCGCCAAGATGCGGTACCGGAGCGGCGGGGAATACACCTGCCCGATGGTGATCCGCTCACCCTACGGCGGCGGCATCCGAGGTGGTCACTACCACAGCCAGTCAAGCGAGGCCTACTTTTGCCACACGCCAGGCCTCAAGGTCGTGATTCCCTCGACACCGGCCGACGCCAAGGGTCTGCTGATCAGTTCGATCCGGGACGAGGATCCAGTGATGTTCCTCGAGCCAAAACGTATCTACCGTACCAGCAAGGACGATGTCCCCGAGGGCGAGCACGTCGTGCCGCTGTCTCGTGGCAGGGTAGCTCGCGAGGGCACCGACTGCACGGTCATCGCCTACGGCGCGATGGTCGGCATCTGTCAGGCTGCCGCCGACGAGGCAGCCAAGCACGGCAAGAGTATCGAGATCATCGATCCCCGCACCTTGGTACCACTCGACGAGAACATCATTCTCGAGTCCGTCAAAAAGACCGGCCGCTGCGTCGTTGTCTACGAAGCACCCAAGACCTGTGGCTACGGCGCGGAGATCGCAGCTCTCGTGGCGGAGCAGGCGATCGAATACCTCGAAGGGCCAATCGTCCGCGTCGCGGGCTTCGACACTCCGTTCCCGTACACCTTGGAAAACCTCTACATGCCTGATGTCCGGCGCATCAGCAAAGGCATCCAGAAGACATTCAACTGGTAGGTAAGCACCACAACCCAACGCTACCGAGCAAGAAGAAACATGGCAGTCAAGGAATTCAAACTCCCAGATATCGGAGAGGGCATTGCCGAAGGCGAAATCGTCCAGTGGATGGTGGAACCCGGACAGGCCGTCCAGGAAGAGGATCCGTTCGTCGAAGTGATGACGGACAAGGCAACCGTCACCATCACGGTGCCCTGGAGCGGGACCATCTCAGAACTAAGGGTAGCAGCGGGTGACATCGTACCGGTCGAATCCGTCATCGCAGTGATCGATACCGCTGGTAGCGCACCCGCGCCAGTAGCCGCCCCGGCCACGAAAAAGACAACGACAGCCCCCGCAGTAGCTGCAAACGCTGCCACTCCCGCGGCCGTAGCAAGCCCTGTAGCACCTACTGCTGTTGCGTTCGAACAAGCCTCACCCGGTAAGGTCCTCGCCGCGCCCGCCACCCGCAAGCGCGCACGTGAGATGAGCATCGACCTGCATGCAATAGCGGGCACGGGGCCAAGCGGTCGCGTCACCAACGAAGACCTGCAAGCGTACGTCGATCGCGGGGGTGCTGTCGCTTCGCCAACCCCCGCAGCTACCACTGGCACATCCAAGTCGTTCACGCCGGTTGCCATCGCAGCCGCCGGCACCGAGGAACGGGTACCGTTCGTGGGCCTGCGCCGCAAGATCGCAGAAGCAATGGCGCGGTCGAAATACACCGCGACTCACTTTTCCTACGTCGATGACATCAACGTCACGGAACTCGTCAAGATCCGCACGGAAGCCAAGGCGATCTACGCCGATCAGGGTGTCAACATCACCTACCTGCCGTTCATCATGCAGGCAGCGGTCAAGGCGATGAAGCAGTTCCCGACCATGAATTCGTCACTGGACGAGACCACCAATGAACTGGTCGTCAAGCACTACTACAACTTCGGAATCGCGACCG
>JAYZDB010000221.1:0-3956 GCA_036338025.1 Planctomycetota bacterium | reverse complement strand
CACGCCGCTGGGCCTCGTGCTCAAGAGCTTTGCTATCGACGAGGACCGATTCCTGCAGGCACTGATGCAGGTACGCGGCAACCAGCGCGTCCAGAGCGCCAACCCCGAAGCAACCTACGAGGCCCTTGAACGTTACGGCCAGGATCTCGTACAGGCCGCCAAGGCCGATAAGCTCGACCCGGTGATCGGTCGCGACGAAGAGATTCGACAGGTCATCCGGATCCTCAGCCGCAAGACCAAAAACAACCCTGTGTTGATCGGCGAACCAGGTGTCGGCAAGACTGCCATCGTCGAGGGCCTGGCCCAGCGCATCGTCCGTGGAGACGTCCCCAACGGCCTGAAGGACCGCACTGTGTTTGCCCTCGACATGGGCGCACTGGTAGCGGGCGCGAAGTTCCGAGGCGAGTTCGAAGAGCGCCTGAAGGCGGTCCTCAACGAAGTACGCCAAAGCGACGGCAAGATCATCCTGTTCATCGACGAGTTGCATCTGATCGTCGGAGCTGGCAAGACCGACGGCGCGATGGATGCCGGCAACATGCTCAAGCCGCTGCTGGCCCGCGGGGAGCTGCACTGCATCGGTGCCACTACCCTCTACGAGCACCGGCAATACATCGAGAAGGACGCTGCCCTGGAGCGACGCTTCCAGCCAGTGATGGTCGATCAACCGAGTGTTGTGGACACCATCTCGATACTGCGGGGCCTACGTGAACGATATGAGGTGTTCCATGGCGTCCGTATCACGGATTCCTCTCTGGTAGCGGCAGCGACCCTCTCGGATCGCTACATCAGCGATCGCTTTCTCCCCGACAAGGCCATCGACCTGGTGGACGAAGCATGCGCGATGATCCGTACTGAAAACGACTCCATCCCGTCCGAACTCGACGCCGCCCAGCGCCGGGTAATGCAACTCGAGATCGAGGAAGCAGCGCTGGCGAAGGAAAAGGACAAGGCCAGCAAGCAGCGGCTCCGGGAGCTTTGCAAGGAACTCGCCGACGTGCGCGCACAGGCCGACGCTCTGAGGGCCCAGTACGAGCGTGAGAAAGCTGACATCGAGGCTGTCCGGGCCCTACGTGAGAAACTCGAGCAACTGCGCCAGGAGATGCAGAAAGCCGAACGCGAATACGACTTGAACCGGGCTGCTGAGCTCAAGCACGGCCTCATTCCAAAGGCTGAAGAGGATCTCCGCGCTGCGGAACTCAAGTACCAGGACTCCCCCACAACCAACCAACTGCTGAGGGAGGAAGTGACTGAGGAGGAGATCGCCCAGATCGTCGGTCGGTGGACCGGCATCCCGGTCAGCCGCCTGGTTCAGGGCGAAAGGGACAAACTCCTGAAACTCGACACCTTGTTGCACCAGCGCGTAATTGGTCAGAACGAGGCAGTCGAATTGGTCGCGGACGCAATCATCCGCGCGCGAGCAGGTATCAAGGATCCTCGTCGTCCGATCGGCTCGTTCCTGTTCCTCGGCCCCACCGGGGTCGGCAAGACAGAGCTCGCCAAGACCCTGGCGGTCAACTTGTTTGACTCCGAGGAGAACATCGTGCGAATCGACATGTCCGAGTACATGGAGAAGCACGCGGTCTCGCGCCTGATCGGAGCACCACCAGGCTATGTCGGCTACGAGGACGGCGGCCAGTTGACCGAAGCAGTCCGCCGACGCCCGTACTCAGTCATCCTGTTCGACGAAATCGAGAAAGCCCACCGCGACGTATTCAACATCCTCCTTCAGGCCCTCGACGACGGTCGAATCACCGACAGCCAAGGTCGAACCGTCGACTTCAAGAACGCGGTCATCATCATGACCAGCAACATCGGTGCGCACAACCTGCTCAGTGGCGTGACGGATACCGGCGAAATCCAGGAGTTCGCACGCGATCAGGTGATGGCTGAACTGCGAGGTACGTTCCGTCCTGAGTTCCTGAACCGGGTAGATGACATCGTGCTGTTCAAGCCACTCCAACTGACGGAGATTCAGCAGATCGTGCGGCTCCAGGTAGAGGAACTACGTCAGCGTCTTGCTGACCGCGAGATCCACCTGGAGGTCGACGATGCTGTAACCGGGTGGATCGCCGAGAAGGGATTCGACCCCGCCTACGGGGCCCGGCCACTTAAGAGGTTCATGCAACGTGAACTCGAGACCCGAATCGGCCGCGCCCTGATTGCCGGTGATATCTTGGATGGTGCGACGATCAGCATCGGCGTCGAAAACGACGAACTCAAGATCGACCCCAGGAGTGCCTCCGACCTGGTCACCAGCGAGTAACTACACCCGGAGTTCGTCTGACGAATCACTGAGATCCAGACCCTCGAGGCGCGGTCCAACCTCCTCGGTCAGGAACTCCTCGACCTGCTCGACGGCTCGACCGATGAACTTCGCCGGATCCATCAACCCGGGGAGTCGATCCTTGATCGCGGCGAACAACGGGTCTTGCGCCAACAGCTCAAGCAGTGGGTTGGTGCGTCCCTCAGCCTTGATTTGCCGCGCCGCCTCACGGCTGTGAACGCGCAGCCCCTCGTGCAATTCCTGGCGGTCGCCGCCCGCTCGCACACCCGCCATGAGGATCTCCTCGGTGGCGAGGAACGGCAACTGTTCACGGAGGTGCCGCTCAATCACCCTGGGCCAGACCACGATCCCTTTGCCGACGTTTTCCATCAGGATCAAGATGCCATCGATGGCGAGGAAGCTCTCCGGAATGGCGATCCGACGGATCGCGGAATCATCCAAGGTGCGCTCAAGCCACTGCGTCGCAGCAGTCTGACCGGAAGTTTCCGCGACGGTCATCACGTACCGACTGAGGGAGTTGATGCGCTCACAGCGCATCGGGTTCTTCTTGTAGGCCATCGCAGATGACCCGATCTGCTTGTCCTCGCTGGGTTCCTCGAGTTCGCCCTCGTGCGACAGCAACCGCATGTCATTAGCAAATTTGGACGCGGTCTGGGCGATCGACCCAAGCGCATGGTGAATCGTGCTGTCGATCTTGCGGGTGTAGGTCTGACCACTGACTGGGATCGACCTCGAAAAACCGATCGCCTCGCAGACCATCTGGTCAAGCTCCTTGACCTTGCCGTGATCGCCGTTGAACAGGGAAAGGAACGTCGCCTGCGTGCCGGTGGTACCCTTCACTCCACGGCAAGGTAACCAGTCGATCACCCGCTGCACCTCGTCGAAATCAAGCAACAGATCCTGAATCCAGAGCGCGACTCGCTTGCCAACGGTGGTCGGCTGAGCAACCTGGAAGTGGGTGTAGCCCAAACATGGCAAGGCCCGGTGCTCGTCGGCGAAACTCCGCAGGGCATCGATCACGCGACCCAGGCGGCGCGCTACTTTTCGAAGCGCTTCGCGGTACTGGACCAGGTCCGCGTTGTCCGTCACGAAGCAACTGGTCGCACCCAGGTGGATGATGCCACGCGCGGACGGCGCCACGTCACCGTAGTGGTGGACGTGTGCCATCACATCGTGGCGGAGGTCCTTCTCGTAGGCAGCCACTGCCTCCCAATCGAAATCGTCGCGATGCGCAACCAGTTCGGCGATCTGGGCATCGGTAATGGGCAGCCCGAGATCTGACTCGGCCCGGGCCAGGGCGATCCAAAGATCGCGCCAGACACCATGACGCGCGCGGGGCGAGAACAGGCTTGCCATGTCTCGCCCCGCGTACCGGTCTATCAGAGGATGCTCAAAGCGCTCGCCGCTCGTCATCCACGGACTTTACTCGAAATGCACCAAGATCCGTTAGTGAAAGTGACCCCGGAAAGTGTAGAGCCGAGGACCGCATCCATGAGCAGGGGAATAGACCCGCACCCTACGTGACTCCCAGTGTCCAGGATCCCGGACCGTGTGGTAATGACCGGCTCGCACCAGCACGCGTCGAGTCGTCCTGCAGTACGAATCGTATCGATACTCGTATTTGGCAGGCACCCACACCCGACGCTCGCAGCCAGCCACCCAGACTCGCTCT
>JAYZDB010000220.1:0-8297 GCA_036338025.1 Planctomycetota bacterium | reverse complement strand
GATCGCGCTCGCGTATGCGTTGCTGATGATTGTGTTGTACGCGCTCCTCTATCTCGGCACCGCGTTGTTTTGGGCGGCCTACGCGCTTGACGGCATCTTTACCGAGATGGTGGCGTGGATCAGCGACAGCCAGGCCGTGCGACTGGCCGTCCTGATCGTGGTCCTCGGGGCGTTCTCGGCGGCATACACGTATCTGGGCGGATTGCGCGCCGTGGTGCGGACCGACCTCGCGCAGTTCGTCTTGCTCCTCGGCGGCGGCCTCATCACGGTGACGGTCGCGGTGCACTACCTCGGCGGCTGGGCAGCGCTCTTCGGCAAGACGGGGCACCTCATGCACCTCCACCTGCCGCGAGACCACCAGACGGTCCCGTGGACCGCTCTGCTTGGGATGAATCTGCTGAACCTGAACTACTGGGGTGCGAACCAGGTCATTCTCCAGCGGGCCTTGGCGGCAAAGAGCCTACGGGACGCCCAGGTGGGACTCTTGGTCGGAGGGGTTCTCAAATATGTCATGCTGCTCATCATCGTCATCCCTGGTATCGCGATGGCAGGGATTCTGGCCGACGCGCCACTCGACGATCCGGACACGGTGTACATTACCCTCGTCAACCAATTCCTCCCCGCCGGCCTGCGCGGCCTGATCGTCTGCGGGCTCTTCGCCTCTCTGATGAGTACGGTCGACTCGATCTTCAACTCAGTATCGACGCTGTGGTCCATCGACATCTACAAGCGCCACCTGCGGCGGGACGCATCCCCACACGACATCGTCCGGATGGGCAAGATGGCTATCCTGGGGGCGTTGGTGACCGGCGTGCTGTTTGCCTTTACGGTGGTCTTCTTCAAGACCGGGAGTCTGCAAGCGGATCCGCTCACCCACTGGTTCAACGAGTTGTCGTACTACGTGAAGAATGGGTTCGTCGTCATCGTGACCGCCGCCGTCTTTCTCATCCGGCCGTCACGACGCCTCGTGTTGGGCGCCTTGTTCGGCAGCATGGCGATGTACCTCGGCTTCACACTCGTGTGGCCGGAGACGAGCTACCTCGTGCGGTCTGGGTGGGTTATCGTGCTTAGCTTCACCGCGGTGGCCGTGCCAACGATGATGCGCCAGGGATGGCGAATCCCGTTGCGCGACCTGGTCGCGGCGCCCGACAGGGGCGTGGCGCGGTTCGGTGCGGGACTGCTCGCCTCCCTGGTCTTGGCCCACGTGCTGTTCCATTGAGTTGTCGGGTAAGGCTCTGCCAGTCGATTCCGTACGTGTCACGCCCGGTGGCTTGGGAATGTTCAACTCGATGGTGATGGTCGTGTCCGGTTCCGGCACGTCCGGAGGGTTCGGACGCCCATAAGCGTAGGTCACCAACACCGTTAGGACCGATGGATGGAGTTTGCCTGCCCGCGCATCGGCGAGTAAACGTGTTTGCACCTTCGGGTCTTCGACGATTCGCGTGGCCCACTCCCGCACCGCACGGCCGGTCTTGTTCCGCGATCCTCTCGGGCGTCCGTGTGGGTTCCCTGGCTGACCGGGTTGGAACGGCATTGCTTTAGTCCTGTTGTCTACAGCGACAGTCGGTGTGTCTCGTGATTAGCACGCTGTGATTCATCTCTCCGTCAGCTCTCCGTGACGGTGGTTGATTCACGTTGAACCCTGAGTACGTACGTGGAACCATGACACGATGTAAGCGACGGAAATAAAACCAGTTAAACCCAGAAGTCACACGCTATCACTGTGTTAAAGAAACGTGCCTCACGGGTTCGACTTCCGCCGCCTCCACCATTATGGATGGCCAAGGTCAACGCCGCCTACAAGCAGTAAGATGAAGACACGCTGAGGAGCTTGCTCGCAAGCTGGCAGGTCAGTCCGGAGAACGTTGAAGGCGAAGGCGTCGCCAGCGATCTGGTGCGAGTCATTCGGACGATCACTCAGGTGCAAGAGCGGATCAAAGAGATCGCGCGGTCGCATGAGAAACTTGCGACCGGCGATCTGTACGAACTCTATGCGAGGTACCAGGCCGAGCGGGAGGATGGGCGCGACCTACTCAACGAGATGGCGGAACGATTCGACGCGCAAATCGCAGAGGCAAAAAAGATGCTCGCGACCCTGCAAGCGGATCCGCCGTGATGACGGAGCAGCGCGCTAGTGGCGACGACTGTCGCTCAAGCACAGAGGAGTCTGAAGATGAAAAGCAATCCGTCCACGTCATGGTCAAGGCTTAGGTTCGCCGGGGTGTTGGCGGCGGCGGTCTTCGCGGCGGTCTGGGGGGGTCAGACTTCAACGACCGCTCAAGAGGCTGACACCTCAACGCCAAAGCTCCCGGATGGCCAGCCAGACATCCAGGGGATCTACATCTCTCCTGCGGGGAGACGGATTGAGCGATGGACTGACGCGGAGCGCGAGGAGTGGAACGAGAAGATGATCGTCGTCCGTGGTCCGAACCCTGGTGCGTATGGCGGTGAATGGTCCGAGGGAGAACTGCGGGAGCGGGATCCCAATCGAGACCGGAGTGTGGTCGCGGTCGTCGACCCGCCGGAAGGACGAATCCCCTGGCAGCCGTGGGCGCTAGCAAAGAAAACCTATATTCGAAACAACCCGTATGAACGGCAGTCGTTCCTCGACACGCGAGTGCGGTGCTTGCCGGCGGGGACCCCCCGAGGGACGTTCTCCAGCGGGTACAACGGGTGGCAGGTACTCCAGCCGCCCGGCCAGGTCGTGATCCTCTACGAGCACAACCACCTGTATCGGATCATTCCCGTGGATGATAGCCCGCCTCCAGGACCTGACCTCCAGCTGTGGATGGGAAACTCGCGGGGACGGTGGGAAGGCAATACGTTGGTGGTTGACGTCACGAACTTCACCGACAAGACCTGGGTAGTTGGTGAGCTCGGGGGCGAGGGGATGTCTGCGGGATCGTTTCACAGCCCGGCGCTGCATGTGGTCGAGCGATTCACCATCGTCGGTGACGGTAGGCTCGACTACGAAGCCACGATCGAAGATCCGAACGTGTTCGAGAGACCGTGGAAGATCGCATTCCCCGTCTGGAAGAGAGCACCGGACGGCTACGTCCTCTTCGAGTACGCCTGTCACGAAGGCAATCGGTCGACCGAACTGACGTCGTCGCTCTACGCCGATTCGTCCGAGCAGCCCTGAGGTGCGTGTGTCAAGCGCCCCCCCCCCGGCGCCGAAACCCGCGACGAGAAAAAAGGTGACACGAGTCGTCCGACCTCCACAGCAAGCCGAACGGAGACTCAATCGCCGGCAGCTCATCCTTGGCGGGTTCTTCGTGGGGTATGTTGCCCTCCCGGCCAGCCGGCCTCTGCCGCATACGGCGCCCTCCCACGAGGAGATGAAGGCCGCAATAACTCCGCCAGAGTTCCGCACGCCGCCCACCGTGTCCTTTGGGTGGTTGTGGAAGGGGCGACGACAGGTTCAGTGGGGACTCCCGTGAACCGCTTACCCCTCCATCGTGGGGGTGCGATCGGCCCAGGGACTCACCTGCTCGAGCTCGGCGGCAAGGCGGATCAGCGTCGCCTCATCGAAGACCCGCCCGACGATCTGCACGCCGATGGGCATCCCCTGCGAGCTCCAGTGAAGGGGCAGCGAGATTGCCGGCTGGCCGGACAAGTTGAACGGTTGGGAGAAGTTCGGAAAGGCACCGAACGTCGCGCGGTGCTCCTCAGGGCTCTGGTCCCACCGGGCCCATCCGACCGCGGGGGGTTCCATCCCGCACGTCGGTGTGACAAGAACATCGTAGGTGTCCCAGAACTCAAGAAACGTCCGTCGAGCGGCTTGAGCCCTCGGTAGCGCCCGCAACGAGTCGACCACTGTAACGTCCTGCGCAGCCCGCCACATGGCCTGGTTTCGCGGCTCAATTCGATCAACGTCGCTGCCGTCTACCAGCGCACCCAGTCCCGGCCCGCTCATCGCGCTCGCCGTCTCCTGGATCCTGGCCCAGTCGGGCGTCGCCTCTTCGACGTCGTGGCCGAGCGATTCGATAAAAGCAGCCGCTGTGTGGGTAGCGTTGGCACACTCGGCCTCGGTGGTCCCCAGCGGAGCCTCCGTGCTGACCGCAACACGGAGCCGTCCCGAGGAACGCCCCACTTCCTCAAGGAATGGTCGCTCCGGCGCCGGCGCCCAGTGCGACTCCTCTTGGAAATGACCGACCATCACATCCAAAAGTGCCGCGCAATCAGCGACCGTGCGAGTTAAGGAACCCTCGACGTGCGAGTTCCCCCAGACGTCTTTAAAAGTCGGCCCGAATGCGACTCGCCCACGCGAGGCTTTGAGTCCGACGAGGCCGCAGAACGAGGCGGGAACCCGGATCGAGCCACCGAAGTCGTTCCCGTGGGCGACCGCACCAAGCCCTGCCGCAACCGCGGCGGCCGCCCCACCGCTAGATCCTCCGGGTGTTCGAGTGCGATCCCAGGGGTTCCGGCAAACACCGTTCAGCTCGGACTCGGTAAAGGACGTGGCGAATTCGGGCACGTTGGTCTTACCGACCACAATGAAGCCCGCGCGCTTGATCCGCGCGACGACCGGGTGATCTTCGTCGGGAATCCAGTCGGCGAACACCTTCGAGGAGAACGTGGTGCGAATACCCGCAGTCGGGGTGATGTCCTTGATAGAAATCGGCACCCCAAAAAACGGAGGCGAGTCATCGCCCGCGAGCTCGCGCTCCATGCGCCGCGCCTCTTCGAGCGCCCGCTCGGCCGCGATGGTGACGAAGGCGCGAAGTTGGGGGTTCAGGCGCTCGATACGATTGAGACATGCGGCAACGAGCTCAACTGGCGAGAGCTCACGTCGCCGGACAAGCGCCGCCTGATCGACAGCTGGCAAGAACGCAAGATCCGTTCGGTCTCCTTTACCTGAGCTTTCGTTGATGCCAGACGAAGGCGGCGCGGCCCGTTGGCATCCCGCCGCAAGGCCGGCACCGGTACCAAGCAGACTGATCGCTTCGCGTCGGGTCAGATGTGACAAATGACGTCGCCGCCTGCTCATAAATTCTCCCCCGTCACCGAGTCATGTCGCGTTGCATCGTTATTAGTTATGACGTTTCTTCCTTAGCGGACAGATTCATCTTAGCGAAACTCTCGCATCTTCCTACTCACACACCACGCCGTCGTTGTCTCGGTCATGCATATAGGGGTACGCCGGATGGCCGCGTCCAGGCGCTAGAGCGATCGGATCCGCACGTTGCGAAACTTCACAAGACCAACTCGGTGCTGCAATGCGATGGGTCCGCTGGTGTGTCTACTGTCTTGCGCGTCGGCGGTGATAATGCCGTTAAGAATGACGGTTAAGCTCGAACCGTTTGCTGTGATGTCGTAGGTGTTCCACTTTCCGGCCGTAGACACGGTTTGTGCAGGCCGGGTTACTCCGACGATGGAACCGGTTCGGTTGTCTGGATTATCATGTCTATCCGCAATGTTTACTTCATAGGAACTATCCGCTCCGACATTGCGAGGGTCAGCACATCGAATGAAGACGCCGCTGTTGCTAGTGTCCGCCTCAATCCAGTATTCGAAGGTCAATTGAAAGTCACCAAATGATTCCGAAGTTACAAGGAATCCTGACTCACCGTCACCCTGCACAGCGCCATCAACAAGTTCCCAAGTCCCATCGCCAAGGACATTCCACCCATCAAGGGAGGATCCATCGAAGAGCGTAGTCCACTGGCTATCGGATTGACGAAACGCCTCAGTTGAGGGATGGACAGACACCAATCCAATGAGGGTGAGAGAGACAAGAAGAACATATGAGCGTGTCATAATAAACCCCCTGTGTGAAGTTGCGGAGGAAGACGACCGGTGCTCTATCCGGTCGATGCGGGGGCGTCGACTCCGCGCCACAGGTTGGACGTCCCGAGTTCCTCCTGTCCGCAGGCCTTCAGATACAGGAACAGTTGCATGCGATAGGCCGCGCAGCCTCCGAGTACAGAATTGACCAGGTAGTCGCCGCGTGTCATCTTGCTTCCGTCAAATGCGGTCATCTCGGACCGGAAATCGTCGTCGGTCACTTCCGCGAACAGTTTTGCATACTCGTCGGGTTGGGCGGCAATCGCAACGAGTGTCTGGTCGAAGTCACGCGCTTCCGCTGCCTTTGCCTCTGCCATCCAAGCGTCACGATCGAACTCGCCGTCCTTGGCCACGCCGTACCTGATCATCATCGGCCCCATCATGCCCATGTACCTGAGCAGCTCCAGCGTGCTGCGCTGCTTCGGCGTGGGGCGGTAATCAAGCGTCGAACGGTCGATCTTGCTTGCGAGATGAAGAAGGATGCGGACTTCGTTCTGCAGGGATGCAATGAATTCGGATTTACTCAGTACCATAGTTCCTCGAACCGGTGGGAATGACGTGACACCCGAGCGGTTTCGCAGTGTCTACTGCTGACTCGCCGTCTATTGTCGTGTTCAGCCATATATGCACTCTATCCTGATGGACTTTCAGTATAACTATAATACTGGCGACTGTGGTCAGGTTGTCGATGAACGTAGGGACGCAGTGGCTTACGGCCCGTCCCGGTGCATGCGGAGATTGAGGCTCTGCAGAGATCGAATTCGTGGCCCGGCGGGCGGTTCAACGGGGGCTGGGGCAAGCAGTCGTCAATCCTCTCCCGCCGGGATTCTACCGCACTCTCCTCTTGACCTGTACACTCGTGTCCTCAGCGCGATACACGCACTTGGGAAACCACCTGTAATGGCACGGAAGGACGCTGGCACGCTTGCGCTCGTACTCACTGGGGGCGGAGCCCGTGCGGCCTATCAGGTCGGCTTCCTTCGATGGATGGCTCGGCATTTTCCGGACATGAACTTTCCGATCCTGACCGGAGTCTCGGCCGGTGCCATCAACGCAGCGTACCTGGCTTCCTATGATGGCGCGCAAGCGGAGGCGGTCGAGCATCTCAACGAGCTTTGGCGAGGACTAACCGTCGACAAGGTGTTCCGAGTCGATGCCCCGTCCCTGCTCAGCCACGTCGCCCGATGGGGGATCCGTCTGGTGTCGGGAGGAAGTCCTATCGCACCGCGCGTGCGAGGCATGGTTGATACGGCGCCGCTGGCGGAAACGCTGACAGCCGGCTTCGGCCTATCCCCGGGCGTGAAGGAAATTCCAGGCGTCGCCCGCAACCTAGAAACACGCCAGCTCTCGGCGCTCGGCATCGTGACCAGCAACTACAACACCGGACAATCAATCACCTGGATTCAGGGACGCCAACTCGCCGGCTGGCAGCGGCCAGAGCGACGGAGCCGAAAGAGCCGCCTGAGCCTTGACCATGTCATGGCATCCGCCGCCCTACCCTTCTTTTTCCCTGCCGTGAACCTTGAGGGAGACTGGCACGGCGACGGCGGGATCCGCCTGACGGCGCCATGTGCTCCCGCGATCCATCTCGGCGCTACGCGCATCCTGGCCCTATCAACCAGATACCACGCCTCGATCAACGAAGCGGACGAAAGGGTGGTACAAGGGTATCCTCCACCTCTGCAAATCTCCGGACAGTTGCTCAACGCAATCTTCCTCGACGACCTCAGTCGCGACTCCCAGAATCTTGATCGGGTCAATATGTTGCTCCGCGATGTGCCGCACGATCGGCGCCGAGGCCTCCGCCCAATCCAACTGCTAGTGGCACGTCCCTCAAGAGATCTCGGAAAAATGGTGGCCGCGTTTGAACCTAAGCTACCCAAGGTCTTTCGCTACCTGGTACGCAGCCTCGGTTCCCGAGAAACCTCAAGCCCGGACGTCCTGAGCCTCCTCACCTTCGATACAGAGTATCTTGGCACGCTCATCGATCTCGGCGAAGCAGACGCGGCCGTGCACGCTGAGGAGATCGAGGCTCTCTTGAATCCCGCTGTCTCGGTGGCCGCTGGCCCGCGCTGAAGATCTGTCGCGTGAAGCCCGGCTGATGCCCTCGGCCTAGTTGATCTATATACCGATGAACTCGATCGATGATCGGAGTTCCGGCACTACACCGAATCAGGGAAGACTCAACGCTACCCAGCGAGCCGGCGCGTCCGTGCCACGGCGAGCTCAGACGGCTGACGCCAAACATGGCGGCACTGCTTGCTGACCACACCTTTCGGGCTCGCTGGCGTGAACGGTCACTCGGTGAGCTGTTTGAAGTGATTCAGGTCGACCGGAGAACTCTCCTTGCCAGAGGACATCCAGATACTGAAGGCCATTCCCTTTGAACCTGGTCCGTGACCGGACAGCCGTCGACTACGCTCTTGGAAGCGAGGATCTACGTTGCTCGCAAGACAGACCCTAGAGGCGGCATTGATGCGGACAAATTTTCGTCTAGCAGGTCAACGCAA
>JAYZDB010000219.1:0-12184 GCA_036338025.1 Planctomycetota bacterium | reverse complement strand
CCGTACCGGCAAGGAGTGCATGAACAGTGCGTTGTTGGTCTGTTGCATGAGTTCTTTGTCGATGCGCCAGGATTGCAGGGACCGTTTGACCTGGGCTTCCCGCTCCGAGTCATCCCAGTACTTGTGGGAAGCCCAGGACCGTGCGTAGAGGACGTCGCAATTCTTGACCCCTGATTGCAGGTCGTTCACAAGCGACAGGCTGCCACCGGATTTGTCCGCGTGTGCCCGTACCTCTTCCAGCACTTCATTGTCCAACTCGAAACCGAGTGGGTAGGCGATCGTGACATCCATCCCGACCATGGCCGCCGAGATTGCGGTCGAGTGCGCGACTCCCAGGCTCTTTGGTTCGGGATGGTTGGACCAGGCGATTGTCAGTTTGCGGTTCTGGGCGTTGACGAGCTTTTCCCTGATGGTCATCACATCGGCGAAGGCCTGGCAGGGGTGTTGTTGCATCGACTCCAGGTTGATTACCGGCACTGATGCATGCTCGGCGTAGCTCCGCAGGAGGAGGTCTTGCCGGTCGCGCTGCCAGTCACCTGTCCGGCTGATCTGGCGTACCCCGAGCACGTCGACGTAGCGCGACAGGGTGCGTGCCGCGTCCTTGACGTGTTCTTCGGCGACACCATCCATCACCACCTGTTCCTTGGGCTCGAGGTCGTAGATCTCCCGGTCGGCGTCGATCTGGATGCAGTGGCCGCCGAGTTGCGTCATCGCAACGTCGAACGAGACCCGGGTTCGCAGGCTCGGGTCGAAGAACAACATGCCCAGGGTTCGGCCTGCCAACACCTGGCCGGTGTCCGAGTCCTTGACCTGAGTCGCGAGTTCCAAGAGGTCCTCCAACTCGTCGTGGGAGAAGTCGGAGGGGGACAAGAGATTGCGCTTGCTCAATGGGTCGGTCCTATCGTGGGTCTTGGAACCAAAGGATGATAGAAGAACACCATGGCCGCAGCGATCAAGGATGAGCAAGCCTGTGAGGACGAGAAGTACATGTCCAGGTGCCTGGAGCTCGCCCAGCAGGCTGCCGACGCCGATGAGGTCCCGGTGGGGGCGGTGGTGGTGCAGGGCGGCCGGGTGCTCGGCGAGGGGCGGAATCGGACCCGGGAGCGCGGCACGCCCCTGGCTCACGCGGAGTTCCTGGCGCTGGCAGAGGCGTTCGAGGCCGTCGGGGTCGGGCGCCTCCCCGAGGCCACCCTGTACTGCTCCCTGGAACCCTGCTTCATGTGCACCGGGGCCCTGCTCCACGCCCGGGTCCGGCGGCTTGTCTACGCTGCACGGGATCCCAAGTTCGGTGCCTGCGGTTCTTTGGCGAACCTGCCCCAGGATGGCCGATTGAACCACCGCTGCGAGGTCGAGCCCGGGATGATGGCGGAGGACAGCGCCGCTCTCCTGCGCGAGTTCTTCCAAAGGCTGCGTTGAAAACGGCTTCGACCCTGGCCAGAATCCCTTCCTTGCCGATTGGTCTGTCGTCTATTGGAGAGGTGCCAGAGTGGCTGAATGGGCTGGTTTCGAAAACCAGTGTAGTCGAGAGGCTACCGGGGGTTCGAATCCCCCTCTCTCCGCCATTTCTCGTCGATAGGCCTGGCATCGGCTAGAATCTCGAGCCGGTTTGCCTGGCAGGGTTTCGACCCTCCGGCAGTCCGCACTGTTCTCTCAGAACTTGTGACCCGCCTCAGGCCCACCCGGGGGCAGGTCTTGGCCGCAATGTGCGGCATGTGTGGAGGGGTGACCGAGTGGCTTAAGGAGCCCGCTTGGAAAGCGGGTGCAGGCCAAAAGCTTGCCGGGGGTTCGAATCCCCCCCTCTCCGCCATTTTTTTCGTCTCTGCACCAGAGCGGTTTGTCGAGGTGTAGATCATCGGGTCCCGAGCAAGGCGGCGGTGCGAACCTGGTCAGGCCGGGAACGGAGCAGCCATAAGCATGCAGCTTCCTGTGCCCGGAGTGCCTGTTGGTCTACACCTCTGCAAACCGCCGCGGGGGCGGACCTCTTCCGATTCAACCGATTCCCATGGCGACTGGCGACAAAGCTCGAAACACCAGCAACTACCAGGTGGTAGCGCGTCGCTTCCGTCCGACAACTTTCAACGAGTTGGTCGGTCAGGCACCCATTCTCCAGTCCTTGGCGACTGCCTTGACCTCTGGTCGGGTGCCCCACGCGTTCTTGTTCGCTGGCAGCCGGGGGGTCGGCAAGACGACCTTGGCGCGCATCCTGGCCCGCTGCCTCAACTGCGAGGTCGGAGTTTCGAGCCAGCCATGTGGCGAGTGCCCGGCGTGCAGCTCGATCCTGAACGGTAGCAATCCGGACATCTATGAGATCGATGCGGCGTCGCACAACCGCGTCGACGACGTGCGCGAGCTTCGCGAACGCGTGGGGGTGGCCTCCATGGGGTCGCGTTACAAGGTCTACATCCTTGACGAAGCGCACATGATCACCCGGGCGGCCTTCAATGCCTTCCTCAAGACCCTCGAGGAACCGCCTCCAGGGGTGGTGTTCATCCTCGCTACGACCGAACTGGAGAAGATCCCTGACACCATCCGGTCGAGGTGCCAGGTGTTGTTGTTCCAGCGGGTGGAGGAGGACGCCATCAAGGAGCGCCTGCGCCGCATCGTTGAGGACGAGGGCGTCAAGATCCCGGACGAGGTGCTGGTGGAGATTGCACAGGCCGCGGTCGGCGGCATGCGAGACTCGGAGACGGCCCTCGAGCGCATCTTGCCGGTTGCCCAGGAGATGGGGGATTCGTTTGGCCTCGAGGACTACCGACGGATCGTGCACAAGACCGGTCTGGACGAGGTATGTGAGATGGTCGAGCATCTCCTGGCGGGATCAGCCAAGGAGTCCTTGCACTTCGTCGAGAGCCTGGTCAGCACCGGGGTCGACGAGCGCGAGGTGCTCGGTGAGATCCTGCGGGTCTTGCGGGCCGTCCTGTTGTTCAAGATCGATGGACCCGACACTTCGCTGGTGCCGTACGCCGGTAGCCTGCGCGAACGGCTCCTGGCTCTCGCCGAGGGCGCCGACACGGCGCGTCTGGACGCGATGGTGCAGGCCGGTTTGCTCGGCCGCGAACGGCTCCGGCGGGTCGATGATCGCCGGCTCGTACTGGAAATCAGTCTGCTTCGGATGGCCGAGGCTGGTCGTTTGCCGCAGCTTGCTGAGTTGCTGGAGCAGGTCCGTGGCGGGGCATTGGCGAGCCCAGCGCCAGCGGAGGGACCGCCGGGAGGGCCGCAGGGGTCGGGCTCTGCGGCGGCTGCCAGCGCAGGGCCCGCGAACGTTTCTGGCAGCCTACAATCGAGGTTGTTGGCCCACTGCGCCGAACACAGGGGTCTGCTGCTGCGGACCTTGGAGCTGTGCGCGATCCGCGATGTAGACCAGGCTGGCGTCGTCGAAGTCGAGTTGCAGACCGACCGCAAGTTGCACCGCGACCGTCTGGAATCCGATGGCGTGCAGCGTGAACTCCAGAAGATGATCGAGGCGGTGCACGGTGCCCCGATCGAACTTTCGATCTCGTTCGGCAGGCCCGCCGGGGCTGTGCCGGAACCCGTTGCCCCCAGCAAAGTCAGCAGCCAGGTTGAGCCGGACCCGGGGGTGCGTAAGGTACTGGAGCGATTTGGTGGCAAGATCGTCAATGTCGGGTCGGAATCGGACGGCGAGCCAGACGGATCCGCTAGATAACTTCAACGCACAAGACCAGCAACACTATAGGAGTCTCGAGATGGCCGCAGGATTCGGAGACATGAGTAGTCTGCTCAAGCAGGCCCAGATCATGCAAAAGAAGATGAAGGACGCCGAGAGCGGTCTGCAAGAGCGGATTGTCGAGGGTTCTTCGGGAGGCGGTGTGGTCAAGGTCTACGTCAACGGCATGCAGGAAGTGCAGGGCGTGAAGATCCAGGCAGAGGCCGTCGACCCCGAGGATGTCGAGGGACTCGAGGACCTCGTCCTGACTGCCGTTCGCCAGGCGTTCCAGGCTGCCAAGGAACTCAAGGATGGCGAGATGGGTAAGGTCACCGGCGGTTTGAACCTGCCGGGCATGGGCTTCTAACCTGGCGGATCAGGAGGTCGAAGTGGCGCGATCGACGGTGGTAGACAAGTTGAAGGAGTGCTTCGCAAGGTTGCCGGGCATCGGCCCGAAGACATCGGAGCGGCTTACCTACCATCTCCTGCGTTCGGATCCGCGTCAGGCTTTCGAGTTGGCCGAGGCGATCAAGGTTGCCCGCGAGTCCACGCGGGTCTGCTCGATCTGCTTCAACCTGGACGAGTCGGACCCTTGTGCGATTTGCGAGGACGGCGACCGCACCCGTTCGATCGTGCTGGTGGTAGAGGACCCACGAGACGTCGCGTCTTTCGAAGAGGCTGAATACCGGGGTCTGTTCCACGTGTTGCAGGGTCGGCTGTCCAGTTTGGAAGGCATCGGTATCGCTGATCTGACCATCGAACCGCTGATCGCGCGCTTGGCCGACGGCGAGATCGAAGAGGTTTGTCTGGCGACCAATCCTGACCTGGAGGGTGAGGCCACTGCGCGTACCATCGCCGAACGCCTGGCGAGCCACGGGGTCAAGGTCACACGAATCGCACGTGGGATGCCCGCCGGTGCCCACATAACCCAGGTCTCACAGAGCATCCTGTCCGACGCCATCGAGGGCAGGCGGCGCCTGCCGTAATCGCCCCGCCGGCTGGGCTTGGAAGACCTCGTGTCTGCGTCCTGAGTGCGCCGCCTGGCCTATGCAAAGCCATCCGCAAGGCGCTCGCCGGCCTCAAGTCGAGGCCGTCCGGCTGCCGAGAATCTGTACGGCCAGCGCCGCAATCAGAGGATGGACCTTCAACCGGGATTGACAACCAGCACGCAGCAGAGGTTCGCCTTGCTGCCCAACCTTCTGAAGTCGATCGAGGTCCTGCAGTTGACGTCTGCGGACCTGTTGTCGCTGATCGATCGCGAGCTCGAGGGGAACGAGACCTTGGTTGCGGAGACCGCGACCGGCGAAGCTCCGGATTCCGGACCTGGTGATTCGCAGGGCGCCGCATCCGAGTCCTGGGAGTCCTTTCAATCCCTGGCCGGGCCTGCCGCGAAGGGCGGCGAGGACAACAAGCAGGTGTTTCTCAACAACCTGGCCGGTCCCGATGCGACGCTGGAAGGCCACGTGATGGAGCAGATCTCCTGGTTGGAATTGCCAGCAGAAATCGTCAGGGGGGTTTCGTCCCTGGCTGAGCGGCTTGACCAGCGCGGATTGCTGACGGAGTCTGACGAAGAACTTCTCGAACTGCTCGATCAGGAGGCCCTCGATCAGTGCCTTGAGATTCTGCAGTCCTTGGAACCGCGTGGGATCGGCGCGCGCGGGCCGGTCGACGCCATGTTGCTGCAGGTGTCCGGCAACGACCCGGACTTCCTCGACATCCGTGCGCTGTTGACGGTCCATATCGATGCGCTCGCCAAGAACAAACTCCCCGAGGTTGCTCGTGCCCTCGGACGACCGATCGAGGAGGTGGGGGACCTGGTTCAGCGGATCAAGAAGCTCGACCCCTGTCCTGGTGCGGACTTTGCCGTCGATGGCGAGGCGGACTGTGTGCATCCGGAGGTCAAGGTGCGCCTGCTACGGGGTGAGATCGAGATCGAGATCGACGACATGGTGTTGCCCGATCTCGGAATCCAACCCGACTACGAGTCGATGGCAGCCGATGGTCGGGTTGACCGGCGGACGCGCAGCTATCTCCGGACCAAATTACGGTCGGCACGCGAACTGATCCACGCGGTCGAGCAGCGTAAGGTCACCCTTGGTCGTGTGACCCTGGCGATCATGAGTCACCAGATCGACTTCCTCGTCCACGGACCCCTGTCGGTGCGGCCGCTGTGCATGAGTCAGGTGGCGGAGCAGGTTGGACTGCATCCGTCGACAGTGAGCCGGGCCATCGCTGGCAAGTTCGTGCAGACCGACCACGGGGTCTTTCGTTTGCGGGAGTTCTTCGATGGCGATCGTCGCAGTGTCTCGACGGGTGCCGAGGCGAGTGGGCGGATGGCCGTCAAGGATCACATCCGTGATCTGATCGCCAATGAGGGTGCTTCGTCGCCCCTGTCCGATGACGAGCTCGTCCACCGGCTCCGGGCCCGCAACATCAAGGTGGCGCGACGGACCGTGGCGAAGTACCGGACGGAGCTGGGATTTTCGTCCAGCTGGCGCCGCCGGGCCTACCGGGCGCGGGACTGAGCGGGCCGGGCATCGATCGCCAGGATCCAAGGGTCGAGTCCCGACTCCCGATCGTCTCTTGCGCTGGGTTGGGATCCGGTGATAGTTAGGGGGCGACGTGCAGACGTATCTCCTGACGATCAGCTACCACGGGCAGGCGTACGCCGGATGGCAACGGCAGGATGGCTTTCCCTCCATCCAGCAGCATCTTGAGGATGGTCTGAACGGGATCTTTGGCGAACGGATCGCTGTGCACGGTGCCGGCCGCACGGACGCCGGCGTGCATGCCCTTCGGCAGGCCGCGCACGTCCGGATTCCCCGGCAGATGGAGCCCACCGAGTTGGTGCGTGCGATCAACGGAAACGTGCCGCGTGATATTGCCGTTACCCACGCACAGGCCGTGTCCGCGAGCTTCCATGCGCGTTTCTCGGCCAGCGGCAAACGCTACGCCTACCGCTTCGCAAACTCAGCGATCCGGCCAGTGCACGGCGCGGATTTGTTTCACTGGGTCCGTTTTCCGATGGCGATCGAGGCCATGCGAGAGGCGCTATCCTATGTCGTTGGAGAACACGATTTTGCGGCCTTTGCATCGAACCCCGGTCATGCACGGGCGGGGGGTACCGTTCGTCGCATCACGCAGGCCAGGGTGATTCGTAGGCCGCACGGAATGGACATGGTGGTGCAGGGCAACGGTTTCCTTTACAACCAGGTGCGGGCGTTGGCCGGTACCCTCCAGCAGGTTGCTACCGGCAGGCTCCCCCCCGTACGCATGCGCGAGATTCTCCTGTCCAAGGATCGCAGTCAAGCTGGCATGACCGCGCCAGCTTGTGGCCTCTATCTCGTCAGAGTGCTCTACCCGCAATCGGTCCTTGGGATGGATGAATGAGGGTGGGGCTGTATGGATTCACCGCATCCACCGACAATGGGTCGGTCCAGCCAATCCAGGTAGAGGAAAAACACGAGAAGAACCGGCCGCCGGTTCGTATCACTCACCTGGGCGGACGACGCTCTTTACAACTTCCTTTTCCCCCCAACCGATGACTCATGGTGTACCCACACGATAGAGAGGTTCAGATCGAAGTGACCAGTCGACATCAGCACGTGTCCGACAAGACCCGGGCGTTTGCTTTCGAGCGCGCCGATCGCTTGACCCGCTTCAACCATTGGATTTCGCGAATCCAGATCATTCTGGACGAGGAACACGACGAATTTGTGGCGGAGATCCTGGTGTATGTGGACTCCCGGGAGCCGATCTTCGTCAAGGAGACTTCCGCTGGATACCGTTCCGCTCTCGATGCTCTCCTGGTCAAGACGGAGCGGCAACTCAAGAAGGACAAGGAACGCCGACGTAATCACAGGCACCAGACCGGTGTCGGCATGGCTAGCCCCAGCCGTATTTCCAAGGAAGAGCCGACCTACGAGGACATCGTTCGCCAGCAACTGACCAGCTAAAGACCGGAGTTTGTCGGGTTGGGCGGTTCAATACCCACTTGCTGGAGGCTGTCGCTGGTCGGCTGGTGCCTGGTCGGATACGGTAGCGTGCTTCTTCGCCCCGCGTCTGGGGCGACATCGTTCCCCCCACGGTCTCGTGAATCACACCTTGTTCGATACTGTTGTCTTGGTGCCAGCCTTGCGGGCGGCCAGCAGGGATGATGCACTGGCCGAGGTGCTCGACCGGATGGCCGAGGCCGGTGTGGTCGAGGAGAAGGCTCGCGAAGGGATCTACCAGCAACTCGTGGTCCGGGAGGATCATGGTAGTACCGGCCTGGGCAATGGCGTCGCGGTTCCACACGTGAAGGAGACGGATGTTGGGGAGACTCGGATCGCGGTGGCGATCTCGGCCGCTGGCATTCCGTTCGATGCGATCGATGGCAAGCCGGTACACATCCTGTTTCTGGTGCTAGGTGCTGCGGGTGCGCCTCCGGAAGATCATCTGCAGACTTTGCGCTGGGTCTCCGGCCTGGCTCGCAATACGGACTTCCGGCGCTTTGCGCCGGCAGTTGACGGTCCCGAAGCTCTGCGCGACCTGCTTGTGGAGATGTCTGAGTGCTGATGGGCGAGGGAGATGCGACCATGACGGCCTCCGCAGAGGTTACGCTGACGAACGCCAATGGCTTGCATGCCCGGCCGGCCCACCTGTTCGTGCAGACGGCCAACAGCTTCGCCAGCGAATTGTGGATTCGGCGCACTGACATGGACCGCGTGGACGGCAAGTCGATCATGGGCGTGATGATGCTGGCCGCAGAGAAGGGCGTGGTGCTCGAGTTGTTCTCGGAAGGCGTGGATTGCCACGATCAGATTCGGGCGATCCTGGAGCTCATCGAGAACGGGTTCGGCGAGGAATGATCCTTGCCACCGGCGTCAGCATGCTGATGCCTGGCTCCCTCTCGGATCGCTGACGGGCGAGCCAGCCTGCGGCCCTGTCTCATAATTTGACGACCGCCCAAACTGTCCGGTAGCGGCTCAATTTGGGGATCTCCCTGGCCGATATCTGATGCGGTACACATCCGCCCGCCAAACGGGTGGTTTTCAGGAAACAGGTCGCACTGAGGGAAGGAATGCTCAAACAGCGCAAAAGCGTCATTGGGTTGGATATCGGGACGAGTTGCATCAAGGCCGTCGAGGTCACCCAGGACAAACTGGACTACACCATCACTGCCTACGGGCAGGTTGATATCCCGGGTGAGCAAGCTCGTCATGATGCGATCTCGGATCTGTTCGCCGGTGGGGGGTTCAACACGAAACGGGTTGCAACGGCAGTCAGCGGGAAGTCGGTCATTTTTCGCTACATCAACATGGCGCAGATGAGCCATGACAACCTCAAGAATGCGATCAAGCTCGAAGCTGATCAATACATCCCGTTCGAGACGGATGACGTGCAACTCGACACCCACAAGCTGATGGATCTCGTTGGCGAGGAGGGGGAATCCGACGAAATGAAGGTATTGCTGGTCGCCGCCAAGAACTCATTGGTCGACGACCATGCCCAGATGCTCGTCAACGTCGGCTTGCAGCCTGTCAGCATCGGTGTCGACAGTTTTGCGCTCGGCAACGCCTTCGAACTCGGGGACATCGTGAGCCCAGCATTCCAAGAGCCTGATCGAACCATTGCGCTCCTCGACATCGGTTCGAGCAAGTCGTCCATCAACATCATGCAGGACAACGTCACCTGCTTCGCGCGCGAGGTGCCGATGGGTGGACAAGAACTAACCAACGCGATCACGCGCCGATTCGCGATCGAGTCTTGCGAGGCCGAAGCCCTGAAGCGTGACCCGCAAGAACAGATGGCTGAGGTCCAGGACGCGGTCTTGCACGTCATGGATGACCTGGGCAACGAGGTCAATCTCTCCTTCGACTTCTTCGAAAACCAGTTCGACGGTGAGGTCGAAGAGGTCTACCTGTCTGGCGGCTCGGTCCTTCTGCCGTTCCTGGAAGAGTGTCTGGGGACCATCTTCGAGAAGAAGACCCGCGTTTGGAATCCGATCGATGGTCTGAAGGTCAAGTCGGACAACGTGGACATCGACCAACTCCACCAGGCTGCGCCGCAGTTGGCGGTCGCTCTTGGACTTGCCGCACCTGTCGCCTAGGAGGAACAGAACATGATCGGAATCAACCTTCTTCCGGAAGCTTATCGGCGCCCTGAGCGGACCTCCCCAAAGGTGTTCGCCACGGCATTGGCGGGTGTCATTCTGGTGTGCTCGAGTATCGGCTGGTTTGGCGTGGTCTACTTCGGTGACCTCGATCGCAATCAAATCAAGCACCAGAGTGTCGCTGAGACTCTCGCCGGGGTGAAAGAGCGCGCCAAGCTCTACGATGACCTCGTTCAGGAGCGCAAGGATTTTTCCAAGCGCGCCGACACCATCAAGAACATTGCCAAGGGGCGACGGCTGTGGGTCCAGTTCCTCGATGAACTGATCGATGTTGTTACCAGTGGTGGTGCCCAGGACCGGCACGTGGCGTGGTTTGGAAGCATGCAGGTGCGTGGTTCTCGCGATGGCCGGAAAGGGCCAGCCATCCAGTTCCCGGCGCACGTGCAGGGCAACGACATCCGGAAGATCGCCAACCTCCATGATGACGTGGAGAAGGCACGGTTCTTCATCGACATGGAGGAGCACAGCCCGCCAGCTGGAGCCAAGTCTGTCGACGAGGACCTGTATCCGCCCGAGTCGTTCTCGTTCAACTGGAAGTGGCAGATGAAGCCATCTTCAAAGTGGGCGAAGAGTCAAACCAGCACCGCAGCCAAGCCCAAGTAGACGAGGAAAATCACGATGGCCAGGCTTACTCAAAAACAGACCCTACTAGCGATTGTCGCTGTCACTGTCACGCTGTGTGGGGCGGCTGCTGGTGGTGTCTACTGGGCGAGCGACCTCATTGAGATTGAGCGCCTCGCGATCGAGTCGAAGGAAAAGGCGGTCAGCGCGGCCCGTAAGAAGATCAACAAGATCCCAGGGGTTGAGAACAAGGTGATCGTGCTGCGTGAGAACGTTGCAAACTACGTGAAGATCTTGCCGCAGGAGGCAGAACTCACCAAGTTCGCACGTGATTCCCAGAAGTTCGCCGTCTTGTCGGGGATCTCGATCGATCGATTTGTGCCGGTGCGAGGTGGTGCCAAGGGTGGTGCGTTCCGGCGCGTGACCTATCAATACTATTTCCAGGCGACAGTGTGGCAGTTCATGAAATTCATGAACTTCTTCGAGTCGCACAAGCGGTTCGCGCGCGTCCGGGACTTCAAGCTGACGAGCGGTGCCAGCAAGTCTGGCGAAGACGCCATTCACGACTTCAGGATCACGGTCGAGACCTACGTCTACAACCCGAGTACCACGGGTACTGAAACACATATTGCAAACTATCCCGCCAAGGTCGAAGCGCTGCGCCACGAGATTGCTGCAGCCGGTTCACTCGACGTCCAGGACCCGTACGAGTTTCGCGGCCGAGAGGGTCGGCGCGACATCTTCATCGACCCGCGGCAGAGCGATCCCGGGGACACGGGTACTCCGTTGATCGACCAGCGACAGATGCTCGAGGAATGCGGCAAGCTGATCACCGATCTGCAGGCCAAGTGGGAACACAGCCTCTCGGACGAGGTCTCGATGGTCGAGAGGATCGAACTACAACGGGCGGTCAGCACTGGTCTCAAGGGTTTTGAAACGCGTGCTGGACGGATAACCGAGAACAAGATGATCAGTAGCCCGTCCCTGACAGCCCTCTGGTACAAGGAAGTCCAGACGCCCTACCAGAACCTGGTGGCAAACGTCCAGAGTGATGAAGCTGGCAGCGGTGGTTGCCTGCCACGCGCCGGATTCGTGGCACTCGTCGGTTCGATGCAGGCGAAGCTGAAGGAGGGGGACCTCGAAAGCGTGGTCGCACAATACTCGCAGGTAGAGTCCCGCATCGGGGTAGCGAAGAGCAGCAAGCTCTACAATCTCCGGCTGCGGATCGAGGGTCTGGTCGCGCAGGCGAAGATCGCACTCGAGTTCAGCGCGATTCCGCTCGCGATCAGTGGCGTGATCGTGCAGCAGAAACGTAAATCCGGTGTGATCCTGAATGACGTCGTCTACGAAGAAGGGGAGTACATCAACAAGAACCTGTTCGTGAAGAGGGTTCGAGATGATGAGGTTCAGTTCGTCTACAAGGGTTTCACCTTGGTCAAGACTTGGTGAGTCCTGCAGGACCTTCCAGTTTGCCAGCGCCTCGGAGTTCAGGGAGGTCGCATGCTGGCTTGCCAGGCGGGCGGATTGCGCTGTCTGGGCGGTCCGGGGTCCAAGGCCCGGAGCCCTCGTCGGCGTTGGTTTCTGCCCGGATTCCGAACGGCAGCCCCTGGGGTATTCACCGTCGGGAACCGGGTAGCAGCCACAGGATGTTGCGGTCGCTGGCTGGCGTCCTGTCGGTCCACCCACCCCAGGCAAATCTCCCCTGCGAAGGGCACTTGAATCGCTACAGGTGGGTGCCGGGGGGCGACGAAGGAAGGGTTACAGCTTCGGCGCGGGCGGTTGTTCGGGCTACTACACCGATTTCC
>JAYZDB010000218.1:0-12221 GCA_036338025.1 Planctomycetota bacterium | reverse complement strand
TCGAGTTGTACAACCCGACCGCCAGTGCGATCGTCGCCAGCGGGATGTACCTGACTGACAACATCAATGATCCCACCAAGTGGCAAATCCCCAGCGGCATTACCGTGCAGGCTGGCGCGACCCTGCTGATCTGGTGCGATGACGAGCCTACCCAGGGTCCGCTGCACGCGACCTTCAAGCTCGATAATGATGGCGAGGAGATCGCGATCTATGACACCGACGGCACGACCCAGCTGGATTACATTGCCTTTGGCAAACTCCGGACCGATCACTCTGGCGGCCGGATGTTCGATGGTCAGGCCCTGTGGGTGTCCTTCCCCGAACCTACGCCAAGTAGTCCCAACACCCCGTCGAGTTGTGGGGCGCGGCGCTACTCGGCGCTCGAACCTCGCGTGAACGTCATGAAGATGAAACTCCCAGACAGTCCCAAGATTGGCACGCCGGTGTCCTTCTCGATCAGCGATGGGCCGATCAACGGAGGGGTGTACTCGGTCATTGCGGTAGACCCTGCGCACATCAGCCTGATGGGATCCGTGGTCATGCTCATGCCACCGTTCTACTCCTTCTTGTCGGGCACCACGGATGCGTCAGGTGACGCGACCCTGCCGTTCAACATCCCGAACTTGCCGGCGCTCGCCAACTTGCGAGGCTACACCCAGACCTGGGCGGCGTCCGGATCGGATTTGATGTTGTCAAACGCCATTGAGATCACCTTCTGTCGCTGACCCGTGTGCCGCTCCGCTGGCTCCCGCTCAATCCGCCGTCCCGGTTCGTGGTAGAATTTGCCGCCAGCCTGTGGACGGCGGGGGAGCGCTGCCGTTGTTCGCTGAATAAACCACCTACCTGCCAACTGAGTTCGTTCCAATGAACAAGCATATCATCATATTCATAGCGGCAATCAGCTCCCACCTACCGCACCTGAGTGCACAGCAGACTCGCTACCGCGATCCCGTGTTTTCCCAGGTGAAGGTCACCAAGGACGTGCAATTCGGGAGCGCGGTCAATCGCTACACCAACCAAACGCAGATCCTGCGCTTGGACATCTACGAGCCGCAAGGCGACACCGCAAAAGCGCGACCGGTGTTGATGATGGTGCATGGCGGTGGGTTCTATACCGGTCAAAAAGACGGCGCACATTACGTGAAGGTCTGCACCGAAGCGGCGCAGCGTGGATTTGTCAGTGTTTCCATCGACTACCGGCTCCGACCGCGCAGTGGTTCGACATCTAGAGTCAATGTCATCGACGCCAGTCATGATATGAAGGCCGCCGTCCGTTGGTTGCGCAAGAACAAGACGTCGCTGCGTCTCGACACCGATCGATTTGGGTGCATGGGTTCGTCGGCAGGCTCTGTGACCTGCCTGCAGGCCGCCTACACCAGTGACGAGGGACAGAGTGGAAACCCGGGCTATTCATCCCGAGTCCACGCGGTGATCGATATGTGGGGTCACTTGCCAGATCTGACCGAGATGACTACCGGTGAGGCACCGGTGCAGATCATCCATGGCGATCAAGACCCCGTCGTCCCGTATGCGAAGGCCGTCGCGCTCAAGAAGCGGGCTGACCAGGTCAATGTGCCTGCCGAATTGCACACGCTCAAGGGCAAGGGCCATGCCGAGTGGGCCCTCGTCTTCAACTCCTACCTCTCCCAACACATCTTTCCTTTCCTCTACGAGCACTTGAAGCTCGGACAGTTCAGTGGCCTGGCTGTGAAACCCGGCTATGCCTCGCCCGGCAAGCTCACGATGCAGCACTTCGGTGTCGCGGGGGATCAGGTACTCCTGGCGGTCGCGGCTGGCGCCAGCAAGATCCCAATGGGCGACCTCGGGGTTTTCCTCCTCGCTCCGTCGACCCTGGTTGTGTTGCCGATCGCGCAGTTGGACGCGACCCCGCGGCTACCGTCGAAATCCGTAGGGTTCACGGTTCCCCCAGGATTGACGGGACTGGGTCTGCACTGGCAGGCGATGCACATCAGGTCTGGGGCTATCGCCCGATTGCTGACCAACGATGTCGTGACGACCTTGTGAAGGCAGTGGCCGGGGCCTATCGCGATCAGGACCCGGCCGCTTCTTGAATCGTAGCGATGACCAGATCCCGCTGAGCTGGGCTCAGTGTCGAACCGCTGGGCAGACAAAGCCCCTTGGCGAACAGGGCGTCAGCGACACCACGACTGCGAAACTCACAGTCGCGG
Source organism: Planctomycetota bacterium (assembly GCA_036338025.1). Lineage (GTDB taxonomy): Bacteria > Planctomycetota > UBA1135 > UBA1135 > UBA2386 > JAYZDB01. The sequence goes on along the minus strand of JAYZDB010000218.1, from coordinate 10,032 downwards.
AACACCGGTTGTTGATGCATGGGTTTCCAAACGGGTCTGGCCTCGATGTTGTGCTCCTCGAGATGGATTCGAATGGACTCGGAATCGACTCCGGCCGGATCCGGATCGACTGTCAGGGCCGTTAGCCAGAAAGTGGACTCGCAGTCTGCGGCTTCGGGCATGAATTCAAAGCCTGGCAAACTCCCGAGAGCCGCGCGATAGGCTTCGTTGTGTTGACGCCTGGTAGCGACCCTGTCTGGCAGTGTCGTCAATTGTGCCCGGCCAAGAGCAGCGAGTAGATTGCTGAGTCGATAGTTGTAGCCGACCCTGCTGTGCTCATAGTGCGGACCAGGTTCGCGTGCCTGGGCCGCCAGGTTCCGTGCGAGATCGATGTCTGCTTGATCAGACCCGACCAATGCCCCGCCACCGCTGGTCGTGATGATCTTGTTGCCGTTGAACGAGAGCACCGCCAGGTCACCGAAACTACCGGCCGGTTGCTGGCGATAGGACGCACCGAGCGACTCCGCAGCATCCTCGATGAGAAGGACACCATACTCCCGGCAGGTGGTGGTGATGCGATCGTAGTCGGCGCACTGCCCATAGACATCGACCGCAATCACCGCCTTGGGGAGTCGACCCCGACGGCTAGACTCCTCGAGTTCCTCCGCCAGAAGGTCCGGATCCATGTTCCAGCTATTGGGATCACTGTCGATGAAGGCCGGCTCGGCATGCACGTACTTGATGGCGTTCACGCTGGCGGCAAACGTGAAAGTCGACACCAGCACCCGATCGCCCGCCTCGACACCCGCCACCACCAAGGCCAGATGGAGTGCACTGGTGCCACTCGACAGCGCGCAGGCGTAAGCTCGTCCGGTAGTTGCGGCGAGATCATGCTCGAAACCGTCCACCGCGGTGCCGACCGGTGCGACCCAACCGGAGTCGAGCGCCTCGAGCAGTTGCCGGCGATCCTCTTCCCGGACATCCGGGGGCGAAAGGTAGATTCGATTCACGCGATGAGTCCCATCGACTTCTGGCGACCGCGCCTTGCAAAGACCCAGCCGACAGATTGCTAGCCGGTTGCCGTCTGTTGTTGTTCCACTCCGTGCAGTGTCGTGTTGGTGAGTGGCCGATAGCTGGTCACCAACTTCTCGAGATGCGAGCTTACGTTTGCTGCATCCGCCAGTGCCAACTCGATTCCGCGCAGGATCTGAGGCGTGGTCCAGGCCTGTTCTCCAGCGGGCATGTGCACGAAGATCTGCGGGCAGCGAGTCGTGTCCATGACTTCGTGATGGGACGAGAGTTCTTCCGACAGTTTTTCGCCTGGTCTCGTTCCGGTGAACTCGATTTTGATGTCCCGGCCAGGCTCCAAGCCTGACCAGCGGATCATCTGCTTCGCCAGATCCAGGATCCTCAGTGGTTCACCCATGTCGAGTACCAGGATCTCGCCACCTTGACCGATTGCTCCGGCTTCCAAGACCAGTTGGCAAGCCTCGGAAATCGTCATGAAGTAACGCAGCATTTCCGGGTGGGTCACCGTGACGGGACCGCCCTGGTCGATCTGCTCTTGAAACAGTGGGATCACGCTACCCAGGGAGCCCAGGACATTGCCAAAGCGCACCGAAACGAATCGCGTTCGACTGCTTTCTTGCAAGGCCTGAATGTACATCTCCGCGAGGCGCTTGGTTGCTCCCATCACCGAGGAGGGGTTCACGGCCTTGTCCGTAGAGATCAGGACGAAACCCTGGGCGTGGAACTCTGATGCCAGGTCCGCGACGATCCTGGTCCCGACCGTGTTGTTTTTCAGCGCCTCACAGGGGTTTGCCTCCATCATCGGGACGTGCTTGTGAGCTGCTGCGTGAAACACGATGTCGGGGGCGTAGGACCGGAACAACTCGCGCATCCTCTGCTCATCGCAGACATTCGCGATTGCGGGCACGATCTGGACCTGTTTGAGATCCTGTTGCAACTCGCGGTGGATGTCGTAGAGGTTGTTCTCTGTCTGCTCGACCAACAGCAGCATGGTCGGACCAGCCTCGAGGATCTGGCGACAGAGTTCAGAGCCGATGCTGCCGCCAGCGCCGGTGATCATGATCACTCTGCCGTGTATCACCGCTACCGACTCGGGCTCCCTTATGCACACGGGTTCGCGGCCCAGGAGGTCCTCGATGTGGATGCTGCGGGTCGGAGAGATCTCGGTCGATTTCTCGTTTCGCGCGGTTCGCCCCATGGATCTGAGGTTAGCTGCCTCACGAGATCCTCGCACGACATATTCCCGTGACGCTAGCTCTAGCGCTGGTCGCGTTTGCGAGCTCTGGTGAGGTCCTTCCTCTCGATGATCTTGTCAGCCAACCTGGCTTTGCCCCGGTAGAATTGCCGATCCAGGAAGCTGAGTCCTATTTCATCGAGCAGCCTTCCATGTACGCCGTGGCCGGCGCCGCGGACCCGGATCAAGGTTGACTCGACCCCCAGCTTGTCGAGGGCTGCGTCGAGGATCTCCGATTGGTGGCACGGGACTATCATGTCCGTGGTGCCGTGGATGATGAGGAACGGACCGTCGTTCTTGCTGGCGTAGGTCAGCGGGGAGGCGTGGAGGGTCTTCTTCTTGTTGCTTTGTATGGGCCCGCCAACCAACTGGCTCTCGGGTGAACCTGGGTCGTCATGCACCATCGTGCCCGGCTTGGAGTCCATCAGCAGGAACTGGGTCGGCCCGAAGAAATCGATCACGGCGGCGACTTGGCTGTTCTGGTCTTGGTGGGATCCGAGCTTGCCTTCGAGTTCCTTTTGATCCCCGGTGAGCCCGAGCATCGCTCCGAGGTGGCCACCAGCAGAATGTCCGCACACCGCAATACGCTTGGGGTCGAGTCCGTACTTCTTTGAGTTGGCCTTGATCCAGCGGATTGCAGCCTTGCAGTCGTGGATTTGGGCCGGCCAGATCTTCTCCTGGCTAAGTCGGTAGCCAACCGAGACGCCGGCGTATCTGCTGGTCTCCAGGAAGTGGGCGATCTGGCTCAAGCCGCCGTTCTTGGAACCGTGGCGCCAGGCGCCACCGTGGATGTAGACGAGGACCGGCAGCGGATTGTTGTGAGCGCGCTTCTTGGGTACGGCGAGGTCGAGGACCTGGCGTGGGTTGTCGGTTCCGGCGTAGGCGATATTCGTCTTCGTCACCATCCCTTTCGGGACGCTTGCACGCCGAGTCTGCGCGGGTCTTGGGGAGGAACTGCTACGTCGGAAAGCCTGGTGTTCTGCGAGGGAGATGAAACCGTCCATGTCCACGTCGACCCGAGCGAAGTTCTTGCGTTCCTGCTTGGGAAGCTCTCCACGCGTGAGCCTGCCGTCCTTGTTCTTGTCCCATGCCGTGAAACGCCGGTCGGGCTTCACGTCCTGCGCAGCTGGTTGCGGGGTTAGCAGGGCGCAGGTAGCCGCAACGATCAATGCGGTGAACTTGTGCATGTTGGAAGCCTATCCGGGTCTGGCTCTGAGAATACGCCAGGCTACGACGGCCCGCTCCGCCGGCGTATCCCGGTGTCCAAAATTCCCCTGCTGTTGCCCTCGCGAGTGCCAGCCCCGGCCGGGGAGAACCCCGGCCGGGTTTACAGGACCGCTAGGTCAGCCTACTTGTAGAACGCGAAGCTCGTGACTTCGCCGATGTTCACGGCTCCCGGTGCTTCGATTGCTTGCCAGTAGAGCAAGAGTCCGTCGAGTGTCGGATCGTTGGGGACCGGCGGTTGGAAACCGTAGTGGCCTTGGGCGTCAAACTGGAGCGTGAAGAGTTGGAAGAACGGTGCATTCAGCCACCAGGAACCGTTGAAACCGGGGATCGCGAATCCGCTGGGCATTTGGCCCAGGCCGAGGAACAGCGCGAAGTTCGCGGATGGCGTTCCGTCGATGGAGATGTTGGCGGTCGCGTTGAGGTAGCGCTCACCGATCGGGCACACGATCGGACGCATCGGTGCCTGCACGAGTACGATATTGTCGATGAAGCACGTCGGTGTCCGGGTGCTGCAGTAATACCTGCGGCTGAAGTCGATCAGCAACGTCTTCAGGCCGGTGGTCGTGGCCTTGAACGTGAAGCACATCCGGGCTCGAGGCAGGGTGTTTCCGTTGTAGCGCCCAAAGTTGTGGCTGCCGACCGAGACACCGTCTACGAACACTTCGACCAGTCCGGCATCGGCGTTCCCGGTTGCCGGACTCTGCATGTTCTGGACCTGGACGTCCGCCATGAACAGGTATTCGACGGTCTGCACGACGAGCACGTCCTGCTCGATGGCGTTGCCCGGCCAATAGCCGTTAGGCCGCCTGGTCTGACCAGCCTTGCCGCCTAGGATGCAATTGAATGTCTGGCTGTCGCCGGCGCCGGCGCAGTTGTGTTTACTGACTGTGCTTGCGCAGGACCAACCGCTTTCGACCCAGGGGCTGATTACGCCGGTCTCGAAATCGCCATTGACGACGAGGTTGACCTGACAAGGCAGCGAGAAGGCAAAAGCTGTGGTCGCGATAATGGCGGCGAGGGAGGTGGTGGGGATTTTCATGGTCTTGTCTCAGTGGGGGACTAGGGGTGAGGCAGGTAAGGAGACGATGCCCTGGCAGTGTACAGCAGGGCGGTCGTTGGGCAATCTGAGCGCCTGGCCGCCGTGTATCGTTGGCGTAATCGGTGGTTGCCCTTTGGCGCAACCGGTTTGGTGCAATCGATGCTGGTTCCTTCCTAAGGGCGGGGTGACAAAACGATTGATGGAACCACGGCATTACCATGGGCTGGTCCAGGTTGCGCTCGGGTTGCGGCGGATGGCGATGGAACGGAAGGTGGTGGTGGGATTTGCAGGTGGTCCGTATTCACGTGTGACGCGGACTTCGGGAGTGTCAACGCTGCGCTTGATTCAAGTACAGCATGTTCGGACCGTCTGAGTTGGTGGTGACGATGTCCGGACGACCGTCGCCGTTCAAGTCTCCGATGGTCACCCAGTAGGTCACATGATCGGCGTTGCCAAAGCGGATTTCGCGCAGCTTGTGGAGTCCGAATTCACTGAGGTAGAGCGCATTGCTGCCGTTTGCGTTGCCGATGACGATGTCCAGGGTGCCGTTGCCGTCCAGATCACCGACCGCGACTGAGGAACTCGCATCGCCTGGTGATCCGAACGGGATTTCCGCTTCGAATGTTCCATCTCCACGCCCGAGGAGGATTGCGTTGCCGCGGTTGGTGTTGGCGACTACGAGATCTTGCCTGCCGTCCTGATTCACGTCCGCCGCCGTGACAGTACGTGTGTTGTCACGAGGCCGCCCATACGGAATGGACTTGGAGAATCCGCCGTGACCATCGTTCAGGTAGATGGCGCTCGGTGTGCGTCGGTTGGCGAGAGCCAGGTCGAGATTGCCATCGCCGTTCAGGTCTGCCGCGACGATGCAGATTGTGTCGCTGCGTGGATCCCCGACTGAGCCGCCACCTTCGAAGGATCCGGATCCCTTGTTGAAGTGGATGCTGTTGGGAGCCATCCGGTTGGCGGTGACGATGTCGAGCTTGCCATCTCCATTGAGGTCTGCCAGACAGATACCACGGGTGTTGCTGGATGGCTTGCCGACCGCGGAGCCCTGGCGGAACGCGCCTTTGCCGTCGTTCCAGAACAGCAGGTTCGGCTTACGGTCGTTACCGACCACCATGTCTAGGTCACCGTCCCCGTCGAGATCACCGAGTGGGGCAGAGTAGCTTGTCAGCGGTTCGTCGCCGACGATCTGAGACCGGCCGAATTGGCCACGTTCATTGAACAGAACGCTGTTGTGCGCTGGCCAGTGTCGGCCATTGACGACGCTCACATCAAGATCGCCGTCACCGTCGATATCGCCGAGGCAGGCCGACGCAGTCTTGATTCGGTCGGTGCCGAGTTGCTGTGGTATCAGGTGGATGCCAAAACGGTTTTTTGGTGCGTTCGCGCAACCGTCGAGCAGAACGGTGATCAGCAGGAAGGCACTGGTTCGTCGAGGCGTCAAGACAACTTGGAGTGGATCGTCGGGTGCTAGTTCGCAAGCTAGCGTTTCTTGCCGCTGAGTTGCAGGGCTACTTCGGCGAAACCAGCGTGACCCTTGGCTGCTCCGCCCGGGGTGCGTTGGAGGATCTGGACTTCGATCGAGCGGATTGCGCGGACTCCTTCCAGATCGATGACGGTCGCCGCGATCGGATCTTGCGGGCAGGTGACCTCGATCCGACGCCGATTGACGAGCAGCGCGATCCGCCGCACATGATCGTGTCTGCCGCTGTCCGGCAAGCGGCAATCTGCCGGAAACAGCACCACACGATTGGCACGGATCGGTTTCTTCCACCCGAGCTTGAGTTTGGGCCTGGTGTCGTTCGGCTGGCAGAGCCATGCGGTGGCGTCGAGGCCGTCCAATGCGGCGCGGGCCGTGTGGTCCTTGGCGCTGCTGGTCGCTCCGATCTGGACCGTTACGTCCAGCAGGAGGTTGTGCGCCATGCGATCGAGGTTGCCTTGCATCCAGGCTTCCACATCGTGGCCAGCATCGACCTCTAGCGAAGCGGAGCGTATTGTCTCACCCGACTCGAGTTCGACGATGGCACTCAACTTGCGTGGGCCGGGAGTTGGAAAACGATGCTGGAAGAGATAACTCTCCGAGGTCCAAGCGCGCTTCGGATCGCCGATTACTACGCCGATTTCGCGGCCGTCGATCTGGTACCGTACTCGACGGATGTGTAGTTTCTGGGCGCGGCGTTTTTCGTCGAAGCCGGCAATCCACATGGAGCACTTCACGCGGCCGGTTGCCGCTAACTGTGCCTCACCCTCGGTTGTCCAAACCTCGGGCTTGCGCGTCGCCAGACCGGTGACCGGTGCGGTTGCGCGGGTGAGGAACAACAGCGCGAAGCAGGTCTGGTCAAACCTATCCCAGCCGCCATCCTTGGCTTGCTTGCGGGTCAGCCAGTCGGCGCCGGCGCGGTACCACGGCACATCGCCGATTTCTTCCAACTCGAGCAGTGCACCGACTCGTTCGACGCCGTACAGGTAGTAGTAGACGGTGCTCGGATAGCCTGGATTGGTCGAGACCGTGAAGTTGTCTGCCAACCAACGCAGCGCCTGGGTCTTCGAGCGATGCAAGGAACGCAGCGTCCGTCCGCCGAGTCCGTCCTTGCACAGTCGATCAGCGAGTGCGAGGACGCATAATCCAGCGGTTGTCATGGAGCCGGACTCGGGATACTGCCGACCACCCGTGAAGTAGGTGTAGCCGCCGATCTTCTCGTCGCTGCTGGTCCGCGAGCTGGATTTGGCTCGACGCGAGGTGGTTGCCTTGAGGAATGGTTGGTGCAGAGTGGTCTTCTTGACCATCCGGCGCCAGACCTCCGGGGCGATGTCGACGTCGAGTTGGGCTGCGCCGAAGAAACCCAGGGCGGCGAACTGGGTGTTTGAGAGGTCGACCGAACCGGATGGGTAGGCCCAACCCCCGGGCTCGGTACGGCTCTCCAATGCCACCAACTTTGTGGTCAGCCGGCGTGCCCACTCACGGTGTTCCTTGCTCTTGTTGCCGACGCTGGCGAGCGCTAGCAGTTGGCAACCGAACGAGTAGACCTTGACGGGATCACGAGCGCGGAGGAATCGCAGTGCAGCCTGAATCGAGGGGTGCTCGGCCGGAACCCCGGACTTTGCCAGCGCATAGACGGCGAGCGCAGTCGAGCCGTTGCGGTATGAACTGAGTTTGAAATCCCAAGAACCGTCACGGTTTTGCTGACGGAGAATGTGCTCCACACCGCGGTCGATCGCCGTGTTGATTTTTGGCTGAAGTTCTGTCAGCGCTGGATAGGCCTTCTTAGGGACCTTGGTGAACGTGGCGCCGGTCGCTTCCGGTAGCGTCTTGCTCCCCTTTCGATAGAGGGCCTTGACCCGCCGTGCTGAAAGAGCCGAGTCGTAGACGCGTAGCGCGAGGAGAGCACCCTGCATCCTGTAGTTCTCGTTGAGATCGTGGTAGGCGCCCGCGACGAATTTGTGTACGTCCGCATAGAAGATCGGACCGCCCTGTTCCTGAGTTTGTGCCGCCAGTTCTCCGTCGACATACAGCCGCAGCCTGGCGCCGTCGTAGGTACCGACTACGTGATGGAAACGGCCCAGTTCGAACCGTGAGGTCGCTGTGAGATAGGTCAGACGCTGCTTCTTCTTGCTGCTCAACGCGAAGCTGAAGTTGCGGTTGCGAAATCCGAGCAACCAACCACGTTCATCGGCGCCGTTGTCTTCCAGGGCGCCGAGGATTCCGCCCCACTCTTGGGCGACATCGATGGCGACCCAGGCCTCCGCGGTGATCGCCTGCTTCGGCAAACTCGCGCTCGGCATCTGGCCGTTGGCGGTTGCGATCGGATCGGCCTGACGACGCAACAGGCATTGTGTTTCGCCCTGGCCATGAAACACCGGCGCATCACCAACCCGCAGAGCCAGTTGCCCGGCATCGGGGCGGAACGAGCTTCCATCCAGGTGTGTCTTGTCCAGGTGCCAATCGAAGATTGGTCGTGCCTGGGCTGAGAGGCCCGACACAAGCAGGGTCTGGAGCAGCAACAGCCGGATCATGGCGGTGAGTATCCCCTGGCGTGATCGTGGGAGCAACGTACCCCGGCCGATCTTGTAAGCCCTGAGACCTCGAGCTACGAGCGGCTGGATCGAACCCGTTTCGGCAGGACTGCCGATCCGAAGACCAGCAGCACCAGGGCCAGACCACCGCCGAGGAGCAAGAGCAGGCTCTGGGGTGATGATGGGAGTGGTGTGTCCGAGAATGCGGTGGGGGAGGACTCGAAATCGATCTCTCGCCCAGGGGTGTCGGTAGTGAACTTGAGCACGTCTGGCGTGTTGGAGCCTCGCAGCACAACGGCGTTGACTACCATGGGAGCCACCGGGCTGTCCGGCACGTCATAGAGCGGGTGCTCTGGGAACCAGCTCCAACGCAGGGCGACCACCTTCGGCTTCACTTCTGTCGCGTAGTCGAGGGCGAACCGGATCTGCGTCAGCTTGCGTGCTAGCTGAGGTTCGCGATCGCGGAGTTCTTTGGGTGGCGGAGAAACTTCAAAGTCCTTGATGAGTGGGGTGACCGCGGCACCGTCGATCCGGGTCAGCTTGCGACTTTCAAACAGGTCTCGCAGACGATCGCGAACCGCGAGGATCTCCTGACCCGTCGGAACAGATTCCTCGTTACCAGAAATATCGAGGGCCGAATCGATGAACTGGAAGTTCATCATCATACTGATCCGGATCCCGGTAGTTCGGGATTCGACGGTGATGTCCGCCAGTGGTCGGTCGAACGCGTGCGGTGCGAACGGCACCGCCAGCAATCCGACCGCAGTGAACCTGACCAGGCAACGCATTACTTCAGGAGCAGAGTCAGTGCGTTGGAAGTGGTTGTGCCGGAGCCCTGGCTCGCAGCAGATTGCATGTCGGCGCTGACCCCGACGAGTGCCGGGTTGTTTGGAATCGGTGCACCCAGTGAGTAACTGCCAGAGCCGTTCAGTGTCACGATGCCGACCGTCAGGAACGGGGCACCGAGGTTCAGGTAGATCGGGCAGCCGAACAGGGCGATTGGAGTCGGCAGCAGCCCGATTCCGAGGATGAACAGCGCGGTGGCGTTGCCTTGTCCGTCGGCCAGCGTCAGGGCGAAGCTCGAGTTCGGTACCGTCGGCAGGCTGGCTGCGTCGAGGAACAGGTCGTTGCAACCGGCGCCGGTGTGTTGGACCTGTTCGGCGTAGGTCGTGACACCGCTCGGGATCCTGACGCCGCGATTGCTGATCGGTACGCCGTAGTACTGTGGGCCTACGACGTAGGGGTATACGGGGTCCCGATTGGTGTCGATGGTGGTGAAGTATGCGTAGGTTCCCTGCGGATACTCTGGAGTGACAGTCGAGCGTCCGTTGTACTCGTCGAGATCTCCGATGGAGCTGACGAACTCGTAGTCTTCGGCGTAGTAGCCGAGCGGGTACTGCGAACTGACGACCGGACCCCACTGGCTCTGCGGTAGTTTGTTGCCGTTCGGGAGTACCTGACGGACTGTGATGTTCCGCGTCTGGTAACCGGTGCGCATCCGTTG
>JAYZDB010000217.1:0-7560 GCA_036338025.1 Planctomycetota bacterium | reverse complement strand
CCGGCGACCGCTGCGGACCCCTGGCGCCAGCCCAACACGAACCCCGCTCCCTGCTACTAGGACTTTCCGCTGTCCTGACCGATGGCACACGCTTCAAGTCAGGTGCGCGTGTCGTCAAGAGCGTCGCGGGATTCGACCTGCAGAAGTTGTTCGTCGGCAGCCGAGGGCGCTTGTTTGCGGCCACTGCCTTGCACCTCAAGCTACGTCCGAAACCGCCCGCTGTCGTGGCATTCGAGCAAGACGGCCTGTCGCTGCCAGCTGCGATGGAGTTGCTGTTGGAGATGCGGCAATCGCACATTGCCCCGCTGGTGCTATCGCTGGAGCGACAGGGCCCGGACTTCACCCTGACCGGATCGATCGGGGGCGACCCCCAGCATCTCGAGACCTGGATCCGCGGGTTTGGTCTGAGGGCGACGGAGCCGGCAGCGCACAACACAGTCGACGAGTCCGACCCGGTGGAGGATGCCGAGACCATCCAGGGACTGCTACCGCTGCAAGCTCTTCCCAAACTCCTTGAGCAACTCCCTGACGGGGCTCCATTTGCCTTGCACGGGCTACGCTTTGCAACTCGCTTACCGACGCCGGCCACCGACCGCCTACTCCAAGATCTGCCTTCGCTCGGAGGGAGTGGCGAAATCGTTGTCGGCCCGACATCGCGTCGTGGTCAAACGTCGCCGGTGGATCCGGTGGTCGCGAGGCTGGAAGCCGAGCTTGCGCAGACCCTTGACCCGCGGGGCGTCCTGCGATGACGGCAACCCCCGACTGGCCGTTCTACGAAGACACCCTCGACTGCGTACACTGCGGGCTATGCCTGCCGGCATGCCCGACCTATGACGTGCTCGGACTCGAAACGGATTCACCGCGGGGACGGGTGTTCCTGGTGCGTGCCTTGGCCGAGAATCGGCTCACGGACGGCAATGAGATCCGTCACCACCTCGACCAGTGCCTGGGGTGCCTGGCCTGCGAGAGTGCCTGTCCTTCCGGGGTCCGCTACGGCCAGATCCTGGAATCGTCTCGTGGGCTGCTAGAGCAACGCTGGCCCAGTAGCGGACCCAAGAACCGACTGCGCAAATGGCTGCTCACGCGAGTCGTCGCCAGGCAGGGTCGCCTGCGCCTGGCGTTCCGCTTCTTGCGACTCGCGCAGGTTCTCGGCCTACGTTGGCTGGTCCTGAAGATCGGTCTGATTCCGAAACTGACCGCACATCTGCTGCCGGACGCCCCAACGGCGAAACAACGTGCTCCGCTTCGCGGCACCCACGAGCCGGCGGGTAGCCCGGAATCCGAAGTCCGCGGCACCGTCGCACTGTTCACCGGCTGCGTCATGGAACAGTTGTTCGGAGACCTCAACCGCAAGACCCTCGAACTGCTGACCGCCAACGGCTACCGGGTAGAGATCGTGGAACGGCAGGTCTGCTGCGGCGCCCTGCTCCTCCACGACGGCCATATCGAGGCCGCGAAGGAACTCGCCAGAGCCAACATCGAGGCCTTTGCCCAGGCCGACATCGTCCTGCACAACAGCGCCGGCTGCGGCAATGCCATGCGGGATTACGGCCATCTGCTCGACGAGGACTCGGCCCACGAGTTAGCCAGCAAGTGCCGGGATGTGTGTGAGTTTCTCGGCGCAGAGGGTCTGGTCGCCGAACCGGCTGCCTTCCCGCACAAGGTCGCCTACGACGACCCCTGCCACCTCTGCCACGGCCAGCAAGTCCGCAGCGAGCCGCGCGAACTTCTGAACGCGGTTCCCAGCTTGGAACTGGTAGACCACCCGGGTTCCGAGCGTTGCTGCGGTTCTGCCGGCATCTACAACCTCACCCAACCCGAGCTCGCCGCCGAGATCGGTCAACAAAAGGTCGCCCAGCTGGTGAACACCGAAGCCGAGGTCGTCGTCACAGGCAACCCAGGCTGCATCATGCAGATCCGAGCCCACCTGGCGATGTCCAACGGCGCCAACAACAAGATGCGCGTACTACACCCGGTCGAGTTGCTTCTACCGTCAGGTCCGCGAACGGACTAGACGATCCGCTGCGGATCAGCTACCCACAACGTGCATCAGTCCCTTGGTGGTGGAAAGGGTGCCGTTGGAGGAGCGGTGGTCGAAGATGATCCACTGGGAGTAGACCCGGAAGCCTGCCAGGGTGCCGATCGCTGGAATCGGAGTCGCGAGTTTGGCGGTACCCATCCCAATACCACCACCACCGCCAGTCATCATGTAGACCTGCAGGTGAGGCGCTGCCTGGATGCTGCAACCCGGAACACCGACAAAGCTAAGCGATAGTGGCAGTGGACCGCCCGCGTAGGCGACATTGGAGACGCCCATGAAGAAAACACAGGGGAAACCAGGACTGGTCTTGGTCAGGTGTTGCGTGTAGGTCGGAAGCCCGGGCACCGGCACCTGGTTGACGCTGCCGACAGGGATGTGTCCGCCTCCCCCACTACAAGCGTTGCCATACTCGTAGGTCCCACCTTCTTGGTAACGAAACCGGGTAACCAATCCGTAGTGGTGGGTCACCGAGGAACTGTTGGCAGTGGGTGCGTTGACGTTTCCGATGAAGTACTGCCGGTAGCTATTGCTAGCCCTGCTGTCCGTGGAACGCGCCGTGTGGGCGAACTTGCCCAGTCCGTTGTCGTAGATCCGCAACTCGACGACAACATTCGAGACCCCGTCATAGACGAAGTCCTTGTTGAAGGGGATCTCCAACACGCCACCCGCCCCGGTTGGGGTGATCCTGACGCGGGGCACGGTGATCACCTTGTTGCTGATGAAGTTGCTCTGAAACGTCCCCGAGAGCCGGTTCATGGCATTCGCCATCGTCACCTCGATATCGAGCACCAAACCCGTGGGAACTGGCGCAACAAACTGCAGTCCGATGATCCGGACCGGGGCCTTGGTGATCCCGCCTAGCTGCGAGCCTGGATACCACTGCTGGTACCGAATGGACTTCTCACCAAAGGGGATCGGATTGGTGGAGTTGGCGCCGAAGGTCGGTAGCTCGGCGGTCTTGGTGGTGTGCTGGGCTGGTAGGATCGAGGCAATCGCCACGACGGCCAAAACGAGTCGCATCATGGTGGTTCGCGGGAGAAGGGGCCGGGGGGTCAGGCAGTGAAGTCTACCAGATCTAGTCCTCCAGGCTGGCTTGAGCAACAGCCAGCGCCTCGCAATGAGACCGGATCAGGGTGAATCCTAATCCCAATGATTCACTAGGCTTGTGATTCACTCTCAGCGCTGGGCGAGGACTGGTCCGCCAACACCCCAAAAATACCACGTTGGGTGTTCTCCCCAGCGCTGCCGGCGGGGTCGGAAACCCCGGTAGGTTGGGACCCTCGCAACCCACCGCACACATCCAAGGACACGGTCCGGAGCACCGCAAGCGCAGACCTCGGACCCTGAGGCCCTGGGCCAGTCCTCTGGATTGCCTGGCCAGCCGGCGTTCTTCCGCCAGGGGTCGAAGAACACTGGCCCGAACGGGCCAAGAACGCAAGACTGGACCTGCGATGTCCATCTACACACGCACTGGTGACGACGGCACCACCGGACTGTTCAACAACCAGCGGGTCGGCAAGGACGACTTGCGTGTGGATACCTACGGCAGCATCGATGAGATCAACTCCCGGGTCGGCATGCTCCGAACCGAAGCGCTACCCACAGAACTCGACGCTGCCCTCGCCAAGATCCAGTGCACGCTGTTCGAAATCGGTGGGGACCTCGCCACCCCAGGCTCCACCGCCGCCCTTCCGGCAGTACGAGCGGGTATCTCCGACATCGAAAGTTGGATCGATTCGAGCGAAGCCGAATTGCCCCAACTGCAGTCCTTCGTCCTACCTGGCGGGCACCGTGAGGCTGCACAGTTCCACCTGGCCCGCACCACCACACGACGCGCGGAGCGGCTGTTCTGGTCGCTGCACCGGCGAGACGAGACCCCAACCGAGCCAGGGGTCTACCTGAACCGGCTCTCGGATCTGTTCTTCAGCTGGGCACGGCTAGCCAATCACCGACACGGCGTGGCGGACATTCCCTGGACCTCGGCACCAAGAGGCGAGGTCTAGACCGGCCCAGCAGCCGTGCGGCCGAGGCGGCACGCGCGGCGTAGCCACATCATGGCTCGCTCGACTTCGCGAGGACCCAGCACTGGGATCTCCACGAATTCGCGGAGATTGGGGTCACCGTTGTCGGGTTGGCGCTTCGCTCCCTGGATTTTCAGGGCTTCCGTCACCTGTGGAGGGGCGAGTTTGACCACGACACCCTTCTTGCCCAAATAAGCAAAAACCTGACCGCGTACGAAGAAGCTGTCCTTGCCGTCTACCTTCTCGCGCGCAACGTCCTTCCAAGCGCAAAGCCGCTCAACTATCGTCGAAATGGGGTCCATTGAACCTGCCGAGTATACCCGATTCGGTTGTGCTCACCTATGCCGCACTCCGGCGCCGAACAACATAATTTGATCGGGGCGGACTGGGAGGCCCTCTGAGGCGGGATGCAAGCCACCGCTGGGAAGGGCGTGTCAGGGCCAATGCCGCGGCTCGGCGGGGTGGCTCACTATCGGATTCGTATCCTGGCTTGGAGTGATCCGTCCCGGCCTGGCCGCGGGACCCGTCCCCCTGACGCCACCGCGTCACCCTCGGAAGATCCAGTTCTTCAGGACCAGCGCCGCCATCGCCGGGTACTCGTCCAGCCGCCGACGCAAGTATGCCACCGCCATGCCCCAACCGACGGCAAAGGGCACGTAGAGCCGGACCTTGACGCCCTGGCTCACCAGGCTGGTCAAGAGCTTCTGCCGTGGCACTCCATAGAGCATCTGGACTTCGAACCGATCCAGGCCAATGCCTGCCGGCGCCACTACCTCATCGAGAAACCGCCGCACGTATCGATCGTCGTGGGTCGCGAACTCCACGAAGTGTCCGCGATCGAGCAAAATCTTGGCGAACTGCAGCATGCGTTCTTTCATCGCTGGCTTATCAACAAGCGCTACCTCGGATGGTTCCTTGTAGATCCCGATGACCAGACGTACCCGGATGCCTTCTGGCAGCGAATCGAGATCGGACTCAGATCGGTGTAGCCGCGTTTGAATCACGCATCCGACATCGACCGGACCCGCCGAGTGCAACTCGTTGATGCATTCGAAGGTAAAGTCGGTCCACAGCCGACTCTCCATGTCGATGGAAACACCGACCCCACGTTCCTGGGCATGCGCACAGATCCGCATGATCGCTGCTCTCGAACCATCGGCGCTACCACCCGACTCGAACGGACTCGTCGTGTAACTCGACGGCTTGAGTGAGACTGTCGGTCGGCCACCCTCGCTTCCAAAGCGCGGGTCTTCCGCAACCGTGTCGATCATCTCCAGATACGTCGCGATATTCCGCTCGACAACATCCTCGCTGTCGATGCCCTCCGCTAGCAGATCGAGGGTGGTCAGAAACCCGTCACGCTCATAGATCCCAGCCGCGACTTGCATCGCCGACTCGAGTGAGTCACCCGCTACGTAGGGCTTCGCAAAGAACTTGACGAGCGGCGGGGGGATCAGGCTGACCAGGGGGTTCACTGCGGCGGATCATCGGAAAAGCCCCGGTCCAAGGCAAGCCACGGACTCTGGCCAGGGGAGATGAGTCCGGCAAGCCGTCACCAATCGGGTGCCGGTCGGATGTTCCAGGCGGCGCAAATCAGCCGTGCGACGTTGCGATCTCCACCGCCCCACGGTCCGTATCGGGAAGCTCGGTCACCGGTGGCGTCTGTTCGCCGATACGGATCGCCGCCTCGACCGCCTCCGCTTCAGTCGCAGCATCCCACAAGCTCTCCGCAAGCTGACTATGCACCTCCTCACGCGGGTCGCGCAAGACACCCTCCAGCAGCCCGACCTCTGGCTCGGGGCCACGCCGGGTCTGCATCAAGGGATGCTGCAGGGCCCGCTCACCAAACTCGGACTCGGGCAGTGGGCGGTAGCGCCAGAAGAACGCGAAATGCCAGGGCAGGAACCGCATGGCGCGCTGCTTGCCCTTCTCATCATCGTAGAAGTGTTCTTTCATGTAGCCGGCCAACCGGTAGTAGACCCCGAGCCGTTCCTCGGCCGTCGGGTGCCACTCCTGCTGCTCAGCAATCTCCTGGAAGATCCACGGCTTGATCAAGGCACCGCGTGCAACCATCACCGAGGCGCAGCCCGAATCACGCTGCATCCGGTCGGCTTCGTAGTAGGTCAGGATGTCGCCGTTGCCGATCACGGGAATGGACCGCTCCTCGACGAGTTGCCGTACCAGGCCCCAATCGGCGGCCTTGGAGTAGCGCTGCTCGCGTGATCGCGGATGGATGGTGATCGCCGCAGCCCCGGCCTCCTCGATGAGTTGGGCGACCTGGGAGGCGTTGTTCTTGGCTTCCTTCCAGCCAGACCGGATCTTGACGGTGACCGGCACGCTCAGGCCCTCAACCATCGCCTCGACCAGGCGGCCGAGCGCCGCTGGCCGCTGCAGGAGCGTCGCCCCCATCCCACGTTTCACCACGTCGTGGATCGGGCAACCACAATTGAGGTCGATGAAACGAGCCCCTTGGTCGATGGCTCGCTGACCGGCGGAGATCGCGTCCTGCGCCTTGCTGGCCGCCAACTGGACTCCAAAGCACTCCTCAGACGGGTGTTTCCGTAGCAGGGCCAATTCAGCCCGACTGCGGCGATTGACCTGTCGAGCGTAAGCCATCTCCGAGGTGGTGATCCCAGCTCCAAAATCCACGCAGAGCCGGCGGAAGGGCAAGTTCCCACCCTTGGTGAGAGGCGCTAGAATGGTCTTTCCCTGCCAATTCATCTGAGTCGGATTCTGGCGTATCGTGAGATCGGATCAACCCGTGGCTGCCGGATGCGTCAGGCAAGTCCATTCAATTCCCAAGAACAGCAATCATGCGCACACACCTACTGCTCGGCGCTCTCGGAATCTGTGCCGTCGGCGGCACCTATCAATCCACCATCGGCTCGGCAGGGCCCGGGCCACGGATCGAGATCATCGCGGCCAAAACAAGTGCAGCGGTCACACCGCGCCGGGACTTCGGTCATCTGATCCTGCAGATCGAGGGTGACGCCAACGCAATTCGGGTCACCCGGATCACGCCAAAGGAGAGCGGCTACAACCCCACGTCTCGGACCAGTCCATACCAGATCGAACTGCTCGACGCTGGTGGCCAGGTGCTCGGCAGCTATCCACTGGACCTCAGCCTGTTCGACATGAACCCGGCGCGGGTCGGTAAACCGCTGCGGGTGCAAGGCTGCGAAGTCCGGGACACCCGGGTCGCCGCCCTCGCCAACGTGCCCTATCTGGCCAAGGCAGTCAGCCTCAGGATCCTCCGGGGCGACCGCGTGTTTGGCTTCCTCAACACCGCTAGCTACCGCAAGCTGGTAGCACAGGGAGAGGTGCGATGAGAATCTCCACCATCGCCCTGGGAGTGTTGTTCGCCGCCGCCCTGCCGGCCCAGACCGTCAAGACGATCATCAAGAACGGCGGCTACAACAACCGCTACGACATCGTGATCATCGGTGACGGCTACCAGGCCAGTGAGCAGACAAAGTTCGACAACAACGTCGTGGCAGT
>JAYZDB010000216.1:0-11027 GCA_036338025.1 Planctomycetota bacterium | reverse complement strand
GATCACGTTGCCAGCGCGGCAAGGATGGCGCCGAGCTAATCGGTTGGGCGAACGCACCCTCGACGACGCGCCAACCTTGCGCATCGTGTCCCTCGAAGTCGAAGCGCAGCCGCCCCAGGGGAGCGAACGGTGGGGGGGCGGCCGGGGCCCGGATCTTGTTCAAGCGTTCGCGCATCTTGCGGGCCTGTTGCGGGTGTTCGCGGATCACGTTCTTGCGCTGCGAAACGTCCGAAGCCAGGTTGTAGAGTTGCTCCCGGGGTGCGCCCTTTTTGATCTTGCCGTCTTCCACGTCGCTGTTGTGTTGCCCCGCGAATTTCAGCGCGGCTGGTCCGCCGAGCATGTGGGTTCCAGGTACCCGGCTGGAAAAGCCGCCACCGCCCTGCGCGCCGATGTAGATCCAATCCCCCGAGCGCAGTGCCAGGTGGGACTTTCGTCTAGGCCCCAACACCAACTCCGTGCGCGCTGGCTCGCTGGGATTGCTGGTGAGGGTAGGCAGGGCGTTGATGCTGTCCGGCCCTTCGCCGTCTTTGAGTTTCTGGTCAGTCAGCGCGGCCATCGTCGCCATCAGATCGATGTTGCTGATGAGTTGGTCCGAGGTGGAGCCGGCTTCGATTCGACCGGGCCATCGCGCGACGAACGGTACCCGGTGTCCGCCTTCCCAGGCGTCGAACTTGAAGCCGAGCAGCTCGCCGTTCTTGCGGTGGCCAGCCTGGTGGGCTTCCTGACCGCCGATGTTGAGCATGCCGCCGTTGTCGCTGGTGAAGATCACCAGCGTGTTGTCTGCGAGATCCAACTCGTCGAGGGTCTTGGTGACCTGACCGACGATCCAATCGAGTTCGTGGACGAAGTCTCCGTACATTCCACACTCGCTGCTGCCCTTGAACCGCGGGTGGGGAGTGAACGGGTGGTGGATGTTAGTGGTCGCGAGGTAGAGGAAGAAGGGCTGGTCCTTGCGGTCCTTGATCCACTGCACGGCTTTACCAACGAGGTGGGTGCCGACCATCGAATCGTCATACAGCGCGTGAGCAGCCTTGCCGCCGCCGATCAGACCGACGCCCATCTTCTCCCGGAACACCCGGGTCTTCGCCTTGGTGTCGTAGACGAGGGGATCCTCGGGGACGAGCCCGACGACCCGGTGGTTCTCGACGTAGACGAAGGGTGGGTGGCTGTTCACCACCGGCACACCGAAGTAGTAGTCAAAGCCCAGTTCCAAGGGCCCGGGCTTGAGCTCACCGTTCCAGTCAGGCGTCCGGTTCCCGAATCCCAGATGCCATTTGCCGATGCAGGCCGTCGCGTATCCGGCTCGCTTCATCAAGCTAGCGACGGTCAGTTGCCCGGTGTCGATGATCAATCCGGACTTCAGGAATACCGGCAACCACAGCTCCTTGCGAAACGGGTACTCGCCGGTCAGCAGCGCGTAGCGGGAAGGCGTACACACTGCGGAGGCCGCGTGTGCATCCGTAAACCTGCGGCCTTGCCGCGCCAGTTGGTCGATGTTGGGAGTCTTGAGTTTGGTTGCTCCGTAGCAGCCGAGGTCGCCATAACCAAGGTCATCGGCAAAGATGACAACGACGTTGGGCTGCTTGTCGGATTGGGCGGCGGAGCTGATGGAAAGAAGCGGAATGCTGCAAGACACTGCCAGGAAGGTCCGCAATGGGAGGTTGTTCATGCGGCCCTCACTCTACCTTCGGAGCTCTCCGAGGCGTCTTCCGAGGTCTGACTTTCCCGTTCCCTGGCACGATGGCCAAATGCAGCAACGGGTTGCCCGGAATTGACCCAGGTCCTCGATGGACGTAACTTCCCTGACAAGTCGATAGGATAGCCTTGTTCCGAGTCTTGGAGCATTGCGAGACCCAGCCACGATGATTTCTGTAGTCATTCCCTGCTACAACGAAGAAGAGATCATCGAGCGTTCGTACCATGCGATCCGACGCGTTGCCGAGGAGATCACAAGTGAATACGAGATCGTGTTTGCTAACGACGGCAGCACGGACGGCACTCTGGCGGTGCTCGAGCGCCTGAAGGCAGGAGATCCGCACGTCGAGGTGATCTCCTACCAGCCGAACCGTGGCGCGGGCTACGCCCACCGCCAGCTTTACGCGGCCGCGCGCGGCGATCAGGTGATTCTCTTGGAGGCTGACCTCGCGATGGCTCCGGAGGACGTCATCCCGGCCTTCCTCAAGCACCTCGAGACCTGGGACGTGGTCGTCGGCTCCCGCTACAAGGGCGTCAGGCCTGACTACCCCTGGTACCGGCGCATCGTGAGCAAGTCCCATCGACTGTTTGTGCGAATGCTCTTCGGCCTGGACCTTCACGACACCCAGGCCGGGTTCTCGGGGTTCCGCAAGTCGGTCCTCGACGCGATCGAGCTCACCTCGGATCGCTGGGAGGTCCTGGTGGAACTCTATGCGAAGGCCAGGGCTGGTGGCTTCACGATCCTCGAGGTCCCGGTGAAGTTCATCCACGGCACCGAGACGGGCGAGACCAACGTGTTGGTCGAGGCACCCCGCCAACTCTTTAACACGCTGCGGCTCTGGTGGCGGATGCGGGGCGCCAGCAAACGCGACGGCCAGAAAACGACCGTGGACCAATGATGCGTAGTCACGATTACGATGCCATCGTAATAGGGGGAGGGTTCTTCGGCTGTTGTCTCGCCCTGCACATCAGGCATACACGCAATGCCAAGGTGGCCGTGTTGGAACGGGAACCCGAGCTGCTGCAGCGGGCCTCGTATTGCAACCAGGCCCGGGTCCACGCTGGCTACCACTACCCGCGCAGCATTCTGACCGGGTTGCGCTCGCAGGTGAACTTCCCACGGTTTTCTGAACAGTGGGCAGACTGCGTTGACAATGAATTCGAGGCCTACTACGCCGTGGCACGGCAGTTCTCGAACGTGACCGCCGTACAGTTCCGACTGTTCTGTGAGCGGATCGGGGCGCCCGTCGAACCGGCGCCGGAGTCCGTCAAGCGCTTGTTCAGCACCAGCTTAGTCGAGGACGTCTTCCGCGTCACCGAGTACGCGTTCGACTCGACAAAGCTCAAGGACAGGCTGCTCGCGGAGATGCAGCAGGCGGGCGTCGAGATCTGCTTCGAGACCGAGGCCCTGGCGGTGGGGCGATCGGACGCGGGTGGTCTCAGCGTGCTCAGCCGAACCAACGACGGTGAGCTGGGGCTGACTGCCGGTAGCGTCTTCAACTGCACCTACGCGCGCACCAACCGACTGCTGCGTGCCAGTGACCTGCCCCTGGTCCCACTCAAGCACGAACTCACGGAGGTTGCGCTCGTCAAGGTGCCCGAGGAACTCGAGAACCGCGCCGTCACGCTCATGTGCGGTCCGTTCTTTGGGGTTATGCCGTTTCCAGCGCGTGGACTCCACTCGCTGTACCACGTGCGCTACACGCTGCACGGCGTGTGGCACGACGCCGACCCCGACCAGTATCGTGACCCGTACGAGATGCTTGAGCACAGCCAACGAGAATCGCGCTATAAGCACATGGTGAAGGATGCTGAGCGCTACCTGCCCTGTATGGTGGACTGCGACTACGAGGACTCGTTGTGGGAGGTTCGAACTGTTCTCCCCATCAGCGAGTACGACGACAGCCGACCGATTCTCTACGTCGAAGACTGCGGACTCGAGGGACTCACTTGCATCCTGGGAGCCAAAATCGACAACATCTATGACATGATTGACTTCGTGCAACAACCCTGCTGAATCCGTGACGACGACCAAGGCCGATTGTTTCGTCTCTGTCGTCGCGCCGCTGCGCAATGACGCGGACATTGTCCAACCGTTCCTGGAGGAACTCGTGGAGTGTCTCCGGGAGAGATACACCGACTACGAGGTCGTGCTGGTCGATGACGGTTCTGAGGACGACACCGTCGAGCAGGCAAGAGTGCAGATCGGCCGGTACCAGGACGTGCGACTCCTGCGTCTCTCGCGATCGTTTGGCCAAGAGACGGCCATCACGGCAGGCCTCGAGTCTGTGATCGGCGACTACGTCGTCGTGATGTTACCGGATTCGGATCCGCCCGAGGTCATCCCAGAGATGATCGAGCGGGCGCGGAAGGGAGTGGGCATTGTCGTTGCACTCCGCCAGGGGCCGCGCTCGGAAGGACTCCTGTTCCGGTTTGGCGCAGCACTGTTCTACGCCTACGCCAACGGATTCCTGAAGCTCGGCATTCCGCCGGAATCCGTGGACTTCCGAGTTCTGAGCCGCAAGTCGGTCAACGCCCTGATCCAGATAAGGGATCACCTGCGCTACATCCGTTCCTTCTCTGCCTACGTCGGCTACGGGACCGAGACAATTCCGTACACACCGATCTCCCGCCGCGGAAAGCCGGACAAACGACGCTTGTTCGAGGCCGTCAGCCTGGGAATAAACCTCATCGTCGCGAATTCGTCGCATCCGCTGCGTTTGATGAGCATCATCGCGCTGCTCCTGAGCGGTGGCGCCGCGTTCTACGCCCTGTGGTACGCGGGGTTGCGACTCTTCGCCGAGGGTACACCCGCAGGCTGGGTGACGACGCTGGCCTGGATCAGCGCGCCGTTTTTCTTCCTCTTCCTCATCATTGCAGTGCTGTGTGAATACCTTGGGCGGATCCTGGTCGAGATCCAAGACCGCCCGCTCTACTTCATCGCCGAGGAGTGGGACCACGGATCCGCCGTCGTCGACGAGGAGCGAAAGAATATCGTGCACCAGTCGGCCGACGACTGAGTTCGTCTATTTCGCCGCGCTCTCGAGCACTTCGCGCAGTGACCGCACGACGTATTCGATCTGCTCCTGCGTGATTTCGGGGAAGATTGGCAGCGACAGCACTTCGCTGCACGCACGCTCTGCGTGTGGGAACGAACCTGGCCCGAGATTCAGGTGCGCGCAGGGGAGTTGTAGGTGAACGGGCATGGAATAGTGGACCCCGGCCCCGATGCCGCGTTCGTTGAGCGCGTGTAGAATTTGATCGCGGTCATGGTCCGGAAAGCGCACGACGAACAGGTGGTAGGCGTGGCGCTGGGTCCACGGAGCCTCCACCGGCAGGATCACGCCCGCCGCATCCTCAAGTGCCGCGCGATACACCGCGGCGGTCTGGCGCCGCTTGTCATTCCAGCCTTCGAGGCGAGTCAGCTTCACGCTGAGGATCGCAGCCTGGATGGTGTCCAGCCGTGAGTTGAAGCCCCGGACTTCGCGGTCACAATCCGCCAGGCCGCCGAGGTTGCCGAATTTGCGGATGCGCGTGGCCAAGGCCGCGTTGTTCGTCGTGACTGCCCCGCCGTCCCCGTGGGCCCCCAGGTTCTTGCTCGGGTAGAAGCTGAAGCCGCCGGCGTCGCCGAGCGTCCCGCACGGTCGATCGCCACTCAGTACGGCTCCGTGCGCGTGTGCGACGTCTTCGATCACCGCTAGGCCGTTCGCTTCCACCAGCGGCGCGAGTCGGTCCATGTCGACGGGCTGACCGTACAGATGGACCACCAGGATTGCCTTGGTGCGGGACGTGATCGCCGCTGCGACGGCGTCTGGATCGATAAGGAGAGTGTCCGCTTGGCAATCGACGAGAACAGGTGTCGCACCGGTCATCATGATCGCTTCCACGGTCGCCATGAATGTGTTCGCCACCGTGATCACTTCGTCGCCCGCGCCGACCCCCACTGCGCGCAGGCTCAGGTGCAGCGCGTCCGTGCCTGAGTTCACACCGATCGCGTGCTCGGTCCCGACGAACGCCGCGAAGGCGCGTTCGAAGTTCGTCACCTCATCGCCGAGGATGAAGTTGCATCGGCCCATCACCCCGCTGACCGCCGCGTCGATCTCGGGCTGGAGATCGCGGTATTGCTGGGGAAGGTCGACGAACGGTACATCCATGACGGTGGGTAATCCTACACCGAGTGATGTGGGCCTTCTCGTGTTAGCTTTGCGCAGGAGCTGACAACTCGGTGGTGGCGGTTCGCTGCAAGAACCGATGCCGTGGCGCGTTTTCGTCGGGTGATCCGGCTGCTACGCCTTTGGCAAGGCACCCGGCTGGCCCGAGAATTTCCGCATTGATCCGGATCCCGTCGCCATCTGCTCAGGTGGACCCAAGTGACGTTATGGTGGTTACTTCTGATCTTCCCAAGCCTCAGTCGGGCGGTCTTCCGCGGGGTCTGCCATCGCCTGCGGTCAGTCCCGTGATAGACTCGAAAGGTAGTGCCTGAGCAAGCGTGTGTGGATGGCAAGCTGGTATTCAACTTCGCGAACCATGCCCGTGCGATTGCGTCTGCGCCGTCTTCATCCCTGGATTCCGATCAAATGAACCTGGCCATCTGGACAAGATTTGCGAAGTCGTTGGCATTGCGCCGGATGCCTAACTATCTGATCGCATTCGTCAACGGCCGCTGCAACATGAAGTGTGATTTCTGTTGCGATGCGGCGCTATCGATCCGGCAGGCTCCGGAAATGAGCCCTGAACAGTGGGGCCATGCACTCTCTGGGGCCGATGGATTGCTCCACGTGACGATCACCGGTGGCGAACCGTTTCTGCGCAAGGACCTGACGGAGGTGATCCTGGCCATGGCGCGATCCTCCGGAGTCCGGCGGATAAGCATCAACACGAATGGTTTCTTTACCGACCGCATCGAATCCGTGATGGGGTCCTTGTTGCGCACCTCCTGTTTTGATGAGCTTCGCCTATCGATCTCCTTGGATGGTCATGAGCAGGTGCATGATGCCGTTCGCAACTCTCCGGGCGCGTATGCTGCGGCGATGCGGACCATTGACGCCGTCAATCCCCTGCGAGAGGCTTCTTCCAGCTTCACCTTGCGGGTGGCCTCCGTTCTGCAGCCCGACAACGAAACGGACTTGGAACAGTTCCTGGACGATACAGAGTCCTGGCCGGTCGATTTTCACGAGGTCATACTCGTGCGTGATGTCCCAAAGGAAGTACAACTCGGTTTGGCAGAAACTTACGCGCGACTCACCGCACGGCAGCTTGAGAGGGCTTCATCGCGGTTCCGGGACAAAGTTGACTGGAGGATCGAGCGACGCCTCCGCCGCGACATCCTGGACCATTTGCACGACCGAAAGAACCGGACACGTTGCCTTGCGGGCGGTCGATTGGTGGAAGTGCTCTCCGATGGAGTCGTGCGAGGGTGTGAAATGGGCAAGATGTGGGATCACTCCATCATTGGAAATGTCGGTGATGTCTCCAATGGCGCACGCCTGGTCGATATCGTCAAGACGAGCGAAGCGGACACGTTTCGCAAGCTGGCCCGAGACTGTACCTGTACCTTTGAGTGCGCCAACATGTGTAGCGGTCTGTTTCAGCCGACTACTTGGGCCAAGTACATCTAGCCCGTCAGTTGTCCATGTCGATATCGGTCAGCGTCATCATTCCAGCACACAACGCCGCCCGGTTTATCGAGCCATGTTTGCGAGCGGCTCTAGCTTCTGCCGAGGCACATG
The DNA here is from genome assembly GCA_036338025.1 of Planctomycetota bacterium. Lineage (GTDB taxonomy): Bacteria > Planctomycetota > UBA1135 > UBA1135 > UBA2386 > JAYZDB01. The sequence continues at coordinate 3,603 of JAYZDB010000216.1, read as the reverse complement.
ACTGGGAGATTCTTGTTGTCGACGATGGCAGCACGGACGAGACATCCAGGCTCGCGGAGTCATTCGGCGTGCGTACCGTACGGCACGAACAATCCCAGGGTGCCGCAGCGGCGCGTAACCACGGTGCCCGCATCTCAAAGGGTGACATCCTGGTTTTTCTGGACTCCGATGTGGTCGTTCCAGAGGACACGCTTCCCAAGCTGGTCAACCGTCTCCGCGAATCGCCGGAAATTCACGCGACCGGTGCGCATGCTTCACCGCGGAATCTGAGTCCGAGTTGGAGTGCTCACTTTGTGGCTCTGCGCCACTCTCACGCATTCTACTGCCAGCAGATGCACGACATCGTCGGTGTGAGCTGCTTCCAGTCGGAATGCGGAGCGGTTCGTCGCGAGGCCTTTGAAGGTGCCGGGGGCTTCCCCGAGAAATACAGCCACGCGGGCATGGAGGACTACGCATTCGGCCACGAGATGGAGCGATTGGGGTACGTCAACGTGCTCTTGGCGGATGCCGCATACGATCATCACTACAGGTCACTGTGGCCTCGTTGTCGAGAAGTCATGCGGCGCTCAGCGCGATGGCTTCCACTCGTCTTTCGCCGCCGGCGCTTTGAGTCGCAGGGGATGGGGGCGTCCTCACGCGATTCGATTTCGTTCCTGATTTCGGTGGCGATTCTCGTTGGAATTAGCACCGCGCTCTTTCATCCGATCGGTTGGTATCTCGGCGGTATCGCCGCAGTCGGGCAGATCGTCTGGGAGTTGCCGTTTCTCCGGTTCGCCCGGCAGCAGTACGGCGTCAAGATGGCGCTGTATGCGTGGCCGGCGCTACAGGTATTTCACGGCGCCATCTTTGTCGGCTTCGCTTGCGGAGCCTTGCGGATAGTGGGCATGATGTTTGAGCCGCGTCGTTCGGATGCCAAGGGGCTCGAGACCGGCTGATCACTCCGCCAAGCCGGCCTCGCCCACATACGACTAGAAGTAGGACTGCAAACCGCCCCTGCGCCGTACATCGAGGGTGGAGCAGTGGAAGGAACCGCCGAAGAACGCGTAGTGCAGATAAGAGCAGGGGATTGGCTTGAACCCCCAGTCCTTGAATGCCTTGATCATGTCGGTCTGGCTGGCTTCCACAACGACGCGCTCCTCGTCGAGCATCAGGACGTTCATCCCGATCCACTTGCTCGTCATCCCGAACACCTTGTACCAAAAGTTGTTCATCTTGTTGGGCTTAGGTCCGGTCAGCACGTCCCAGGACTTGAGGATCGCTGGCAACCGGTCGACATCGATGAACTCCGGGTTGACCAGGACCTTGCCGGGCGCCAGCGGCATGAACGAGCTGTCGATGTGCATCGGCTGACGGCACTTGCTCTCCAGCTGGTGGATGTTGAAGCGATCACCGACGTGTCGCCTCAGCCACTCCAGACCAGAGGCGTTGGTTACGTTGCTGAGGGTCATGAAGATGTCCTTGCCGCAGCGGATGAAGTCTGCTGCATCGAACACCGGCTCGAACTCGTTGATCGAGTAGCGGACAGGCTCTCCCTCGGCGGGAACCGTGTAGTTCTCATCGTACAGATCATCAAGGAGCATCGGCCTGGGCGCCGCGGTCCACATCGCCCCGCCAGCGAAATACTCCTTCAAGAGCGTACGGTAGGCCGCCATCTCGAAGTACCGGCAACGCCAGGCCATCGGTGTTTCGAGGATTTCGTTGCCGAGCAGCAGCAACCCGTCCCGAGGATTGGCAACGTTGTAGCCCTTCGATGACCAGAAAGGTGTCTTGTAGCGTTTCTGGAATTTCACTACATCCGGTCGTCGGACCCTGACTCCTTCGGCCTCAAGGATCTTGATGAAACTGTCGAGCTCGGCTTGCGCTTGTTTGAGGACGAAGCCGGGATATTTCCAGCCGCCGATGAGTCGAAGCGATTTGGTGATACCTTGCGGCATCGTCGACGTCACGCTGACGTGGTGGTTGGGTAAGACCGCGCCTTCCAGACGGCCGACGATCACCTCCTCGAGTGGATCCCATTCGTTGAACGAGTTGACGGGGCAGGTAGGGAGGGGCGCACCCGATTCGGGTGCGGCGGGATCGGATTCATTGTTCATGTCAAACAGGCGCCTCGGGGTTCGGTGACTGTGTTGGCTTGGGACCTTGAAACACCCAATACCGCTGTAACAGATAGCTGGCCACCGTAGCCAGCACGAGGCAGGGAATCTGGCCAACGGCGGGTCCCGTCCCGAGTTCGATAGCGGTGTCCAGCGCCAACGAGTTCAGGACGAAAACCAGAATGTATGAGAGCACGTACTTCAGGACCGGGGCCGTTGGCTGGCCCTGGTTCGTGAAGGTCCAGGATCGGTTGATGACGTAGCCGACGGTGATGGCGAACAGGTAATCCCCCGCGAGCGCCACGTCGTGGTGCAGGCCGAACCAGAGCAGCAGCAGGTACAGGCCGTAGCCGACCGCCGTCTTGAACCCACCCACCAAAATGAACTTCACGATCTTGCGTTGTTCCGGGTTGGTCACCGACTTCGCCCCGCGCATCGAAGAATCGCTCCGCCACATCGCTCAGCTTCGCTCCTGCGTGAGGCGGATGCCTCGGCCCGCGACGAGTTGTGCCAGGCTGCCAGGGATGTGGATCGTGCGTGCTATCACTTGACCGTCACAATCAGTCCGTTGGTGGCGCTCCAAGCCGTCTCGGCTTCTTCGTCTTTGAAGAAGCCTTGCCAGAATTCCACTCTACCCAGAAATTCGGGGACGTTTGGAATCTGCAACGTGAAAGTCGCGACTCCTTTGCCGGCAGCGCCCTTAGGCCCTTTCGCTGTCAGGGGAAGGTGCGCTTTGGCGTCGGTCGGGACGATTCCGCTGACTGGGCTGATTGATTTCGAGACTGGATCACTCGCGACGACCAGCATGCCCTCGGCGCCGCCCACCACCCCCGACACCCGCATTTGGAAGTCCAAATTCCCGAGCGTGGGGCGCTGGTTGCCAGTATCCAGGACCGGCACGATCCCACCCTTGCCGGGTCGGCCGACACCATACGGAATGACTGGGGCCCAGGCCGCCTCCACGCCGACGCGTGCTTCGAGTTTGCCGTTTCTCGCGACGATTTGTACCGCCCCGTACCGATGTGCGAGGAGTTGTCCATCGTCCAAGACTTCGATGATCTTTGGGTTGCTGGAGGAAAACCGTGTTCCGATGGGCAGGCCGATCGGCACTTCGGTACTCACGCCCCACCGGCTGGCCAACTCAAGACGATTGTCAGCCAAGGGGTGCTCGATCCGGACGGCATCGGGCACGAACCATAGGCCAACGAGTCCGGTGCGGCGTTTGCCACGTTTCCGGTAGACGATCTGCGGCCTACTCCATCCCGCCGAATCGAACCTGGCATTGCTCGCCGGACCGCTGGTAGTTTTCAATCGAATGGTGACTTCCTGCCCGGCGAACCCAGCAAGTTCGATGCTGGTGTCGAACCAGCGGCGGTCACCTGGGTTGTTCTTCGGGTCGATCCACTGCGAGAAGATCGTAGTTTCTGTCGAGTCTTGGCCCAGCAAGTTGATCTCGAACATCACGCCGTCGCCGGGCTTGTCCCAGACGTTTCCGTTGACTCCGGCGCCG
>JAYZDB010000215.1:0-2935 GCA_036338025.1 Planctomycetota bacterium | reverse complement strand
GGGGTGTTTGACCGCGAGCAGTCGCGCCGAATCCTGGTGGCGGCCAAGGAGCGGGGCCTGCGTCTACGGGTACACGTCGACGAGATCCTGCCGATGGGTGGGGCCGAACTCGCGGTCTCGCTCGGTGCGGATTCCGCCGATCATCTCGGCCGGGTGTCCATGCGCGGCATTGCGGAGTTGGCCAACTCCGATACCACTGCGGTGCTGCTGCCCGGTACGACGTTCTACCTCGGCAAGTCGATGCACGCCCCGGCGCGTCGGATGATCGACGCCGGTTGTGCTGTTGCACTGGCCACCGACTTCAATCCGGGCAGTTGCTACACGCAGTCGATGAGCCTGATCATCACCTTGGGCTGCATTCTCCTGAAGATGTCTCCCGAGGAATGCCTGCACGCGGTGACCATCAATCCGGCGGCGTCTTTGGGGCTGGATGCAGAAATCGGCAGCCTGCACCCTGGCAAGCGGGCGGACATGGTGGTGCTCGACCTGCCCTCCTATCAGGCACTTGGCTACCAGATGGGTGGCAATCGCGTGGTGACGACGATCGTCAACGGCGAGCCGGTGATGGTGAATGCCCATGATCCTTCGGTGCAGGGTCTGGAATCCTAGCGGCGATCTGTTCTCCTCTTCTCTGACCGATCGAGTCCCTTTTTCCCACCGGAGCAGACATCGTGCAGCCCCTCCTGGAGTGCGTCCCCAATTTCTCCGAAGGCAAGAACGCTGAGGTAGTCGAGGCCCTGGTCCGAGAGATGACCAGCGTTGCTGGCGTGAACTGTCTGGCTCACGAACTCGATTCAGCCCACCATCGTTGCGTCATTACCCTGGCCGGTGAGCCTGCGGCTGTTGGCGACGCCGCCTTCCACGGTCTCCGCAAGGCGATCGAACTGATCGACCTCACCGGGCACAGTGGTGAGCATCGCCGTATGGGTGCCATGGATGTGTGCCCGTTCGTACCGCTCGGCACTGCAGACATGGCCCTCGCCGTCGAAACCGCCAGGCAGGTCGGTGCGCGAATCGGGGACGAGCTGGCGATCCCGGTATTCCTCTACGCCAAGGCCGCCCAGCGCGAGGACCGACGCATTCTCGGCAACGTTCGAAACAAGCAGTTCGAAGGCTTGCAGGATCTGGTCGGACAAGATCCGGACTACACTCCGGACTTCGGACCGGATCGTCTTCATCCGACCGCGGGTGCGGTCGGGGTCGGTGCGCGGACATTCCTGATCGCCTACAATGTCAACCTGCAGACCACCGACGTCGACCTGGCCAAGGCGATCAGCAAGGCGGTGAGGGAACGCGACGGGGGCCTCGCCAGGGTACAGGCGATGGGCTTCTTCCTCGATGACCGCAACATGGCCCAGGTCAGCATGAACCTGCTCGACTACGGAGTGACAGCGATCCGGACCGTGTTCGACGAGGTTGCGAGGCTGGCGACGGAGGCTGGAGTCGGCGTCGAGGAGAGCGAGCTGGTCGGCCTGGTGCCGCAAGCAGCGCTGGACAGCGCGACCGCCGAACACATTCAGCTACGGGGTTTTGACCCTGAGCAGCAGGTGGTGGAAGCGCGCCTGAAGGCTGCCGGCATCTAGAACTGCGGTGGGCTGGCCTACACCGGGTCCGGCCAGAGTTCCTTCCAGTTGCCAGGCTCGCTGTGCGAGCTTTTTTGCAGGTCTGACAGGGCTGCGCCGGTCACTTGCACCCGCTCGAGCGCGGATTCCGCCAAGGCCTGGCCGCAGGCCTGGACGATGCTGTCCACGTCCAGATCCTGGTAGTCGTAGATTTGATCTGGGGTGCCGCACTTGCTGAACCGGCGCACCGCCAGGCAGATCTGGCGGGTGCCGACGATCGAGCCGATGTTGTCGATCAGGCCTTCTTCGCCGTCATGCACGCTGACGATTGGTACCCGGCGACCGGCGAGGTCGACGACGTCCATGCGATCGAGGACCTTGTCGGACCGCGACAGGTGCAAGGTGCCATCGATCCCCAGGCCTTCGCGCAGGTGGGTGTAACCGTCTTCACGACCTTGCAGCCCGAACAGCAGGCTGGGGGAGCTGGCGACGATGACGTTGGCGTAGATCCCGCGGTCGAGGAGTTGCTCGCTGGCGGCGATGGCTTCGGGCGCCAGTGCGCCCATGACGAACAGGTTGATGACGTTCTCGCCTGGCTCGTAACCCTGGTAGCCGCGGAAGTCCATCAGCCGATACCCGCCGCGCAAGACCTCCGCCCGGACTTGGGTGAAGATCTCGGCATCCGGGATGCTCGGTGCCTCGGCCTCGACCAGGCCACCGTCGCCCGAACGTGCACCGAGCTTGGCGCCGTCCGGCAGGCTGGCCTTGAAGCGCTTTTGGCGCCGCAGGTTGGTGATCAGTTGATCCTGGTGGATTCCGCGGGTCACGCCGCGTACTAGCACCGCTTTGCGGTTTGCGTTGTCCTGGGTGACGTGTCGGTGGATCGCATCGCAGAGGATCCAATCGAGTTCCTGGGCGAACGACGGTTCCCAGGTGATCAGGTTGGGAACCTGGATGTCAGATTTCCACGAGTGCTGGGCACCCTCACTCGAGAGGGTGACCCCGCTCGGAGTGCCGACCAGGATGAAGCCGGATCCCCAGTAGAGGTTGTAGTAGAGCTGGTCGAGGGCTCGTTTGATGAAGAAGTCGTAGACCGTCATCATCGGTAGGAACGGGATGCCCAGCAGGTCGGCCATCTTGCCGAACGAACCCGCTGCTGACATGCAGTTGGCTTCCGCGATTTCGAACCGGATGTGGCGGGTCCAGGCTTCGTCAGTCGGAGCCAGTTCGGGGCGCAGGCGCTCGCGTAGATCGAGCTTCTTCTCCCAGTTGGTTTCCGAGTCCGGGCCATAGACCTTCTCGTCCATCGCGGGGTTGATGTTGGTGCTGGTGCCAACGTCTGGAGCCATGGTGAGGATCAGGTCCGCTACCGG